>NZ_PKOZ01000001.1:535262-605832 GCF_002946355.1 Pradoshia eiseniae | reverse complement strand
TTCGGCAGAATGGACTCGCTTTCCGTGGGGGAAGCGCTGAGCCAGCTCGCCTTCGGCAAGAGCTGTCATCAGCCTGCCCCCTTCTCCCACAGGAGTCTCGCCCATTCTGCCAAAAATAGAAGTCTGCGCAAATTAGCACTTACAAAACTATATTTTCTCATTTTAGTATACTAGAGTTTACGATTCTTAAGATGACCTCCCTATCCATCATTTATCGGGCAATGGTCGGGGTTTTATATCTAGCATCAGCGGCCAAAAATTTGGTCTTCCGGTGTTCTCCATAAACATCTCCATCAACGATTCAAACATGGTTGGTACTATCATGAACATTCCCTAGTCACAAACGTCCTCCAAGACAGTTCCGTATTAGGCCGAGAAATGGACAGTCCTTATAGTGAAGGGGATTGGATACATACTGACGATTACCCTCTTTTACGGTCGTTCGATAGGGTAACTCTTGTCCTCCCGGAAGAATCCATCATTAGTTTTAGGCCTTGTATAAGGGAAAGCAAGGAATGCGATGGACAACCCTTAGGAGAATTAATAAATTATCCATGCAGGCGATACTTACTTTTGTTGAACCTGAAGAAGATGTCCAATCGGCTGTGAAAAACGCCAAAAATGGCCTAAATAAAGTATTTAATACATTTGTTTATTTTGCATCCCATTATTCATAACTAGTGGAATGGAGCGAAGGCTACTCGACTCCTGCGGGAAGTAGAGGAAAGGCTGAGACCCCGCAGGCGCAGCCGAGGAGGCTCTGCTTCCTCCCCGCGGAAAGCGAGTGGCCGTAGCGCAATGGAACGAACTTGTTTTTCAACGTAACTCCTTAATTAAGAAACAAAGTCTATTATGATTTATTTTGATATTGTTCTTCCAGTATTGTTTATAAGTTATGTCTCAACCTCATTTTGTCTACAATCTGCAAGAAGCAGTCCTATGATGGGACTGCTTCTTTTTTTAATTTTGAGGTCAGTGCCGGAAGTCAAGCAGATTTGGCACAATGGATTTACACCGACCATCCCCTATTTATTTCTCATGGCAATTAAGATTCCACCCTTATAACAGAAAATTATTCCAGAATAAATATTCTAGCAATAACTCTCTAACCCATTGGAAATAATATTCTATAAACCTCAAAATATTAAAGATGCCTGCAGCACAGTGCAGGCATCCACAGAAATACAGTTTATTTATAAAGAGATAGATCATTGCGAATCAAATCATCAAGGCTTTCTCTTTTGACAACAAGTCTTGATTCGCCGTTTTCAACGAAGACGACGGCAGGACGACGAATTCGGTTATAATTATTGGCCATTGAGTAGCCATAGGCACCTGTGCAGAAGACGGCCAGCAAGTCTCCGTGTTCGATATTAGGAAGTGGCAGGTCCCAGATGAGCATATCTCCGCTTTCACAGCATTTGCCGGCGATGGCTACCTCCTCTTCAGCCTTATCATTCATACGATTGGCGAGGCTTGCTTCGTATTTGGCCTGGTACAAGGCTGGACGAATATTATCACTCATCCCGCCGTCGACGGCCCAATAGGTTCGTGTGTTAGGAACATGCTTAGTTGAGCCGATTTTGTAGATGGTCGTCCCGGCATCTCCAACTAAGGAGCGTCCTGGCTCAATCCATATTTCCGGCATATCCATCCGGTATTCGTCGAAATCCCGTTTAACTGCCTCGACAATTTCCTCTACATAAGCAGAAACCGGTATTGGCTGGTCCTCATCCGTGTAGCGGATTCCAAACCCTCCCCCCAAGTTTAGCACCCTTGGTGAAAAGCTATAACGCTCATGCCAGTTGCGGATTTGTTCGCTAAGCTTCTGTGCTGCCAAGATAAAGCCTGTAGTCTCGAAAATCTGCGAGCCAATGTGGCAATGCAGACCAAGCACATCAAAACACTCCTTCGCTAAAACGAGCTGCAAAGCTTCCTCAGCCTGTCCATTCCACAAATCAAAGCCAAATTTAGAATCCTCTTGACCTGTCAAGATATAATCATGGGTATGCGCCTCAATCCCAGGGGTCACTCGAAGAAGAATCGGACATACCTTCCCTTTCTTCCTGCATATGGACTCGATTAAAGAGAGCTCGTAAAAATTATCAACCACTATGCAGCCAACATTGGCATCAATGGCCATTTCCAGCTCTTCATAACTTTTATTATTGCCATGCAAATGAATCCTTTCAGGCGGAAATTCAGCCTGGATCGCGGTATAAAGCTCTCCGCTTGAAACAACATCCAATGATAGGCCTTCTTCCATGGCCAATTGGAACATTGCAATTGATGAAAATGCTTTACTGGCATAAGCTACCTGTGATTTCACCCCAGATTTCTTGAACGCTTCCTGAAACATATTGGCCCTCTCTCTGATCAAGGCCACATCATATATATACAAAGGCGTGCCATATTGCTCCCCTAGCGTGACTGTATCTACTCCGCCGATTTCCAGGTGACCAAGCTCATTCACACGTCCTGTCCCATAAAAATGCATCGTCATCTATCCCTTCTATGCAGAAAAACGAAACAAATAGACAGCTGCATCTGCTGTCTATTTTTCGAATTGTTTGATAAAACATACTTTATCACACTAGCGCGCCAACTTCCATTAATTATTCAAAGAGGGTTATTTCTTGCGGTCAATCGGATGCAATATCCGCGGTCTAAAATGACTGACAGGCACTGGCCTTCTAATGATGATTCTCCATAGGGCTTTTGGAGAAAATGGGATAAATGGCCATAAATACGGAGTGGATAGTGTATTTAAATGACTAAGGAACAATACAAACAAGGTACTTCCGATTATTAAGCCAGGCACATGAAAAGCCCCCGTCATGAGCAATAGAACATAGCGAACATATTTATTGGCAAGTCCAAGCTCAAGGCTAGGTGTTGCAAAGCTTCCAATCGTGGCGATTGAAATATAAAAGAGCACTTCAGGAACAAGCCAGCCGACATCAATCGCTATTTGCCCAATTAAAACGGCTGCAATTAAGCCCATTGCTGAGGAAAGAGGGGCTGGAGTATGAATGGATGCGATTCGCAGCAGCTCAATCCCCACCTCCGCAAAGGCAATTTGAACCAAAATATGAACATGGTTATTGTCACTTGGCCCAATGAATTCTAGTGATTTAGGCAGAAGATGAGGTTCTAGCACAAACAGCAGCCATAACGGAATAAGAAAAAGCGATGAGAAAATACCGAGAAACCGAAACCATCTAATGATTGTCCCAACTGAAGCTGACTGGCGATATTCCTCCGCATGCTGTACATGATGAAAAAAGGTCGTCGGTGCAATCATGATACTTGGCGAGGTGTCGACGAAAATCAATACATGCCCTTCAAGCAGGTGATTGGCCCCAACATCTGCTCTTTCCGTATAACGAACTAGTGGATACGGGTTATAATTCTGCTTCACCAAAAATTCTTCCACCGTTTTCTCAGCCATCGTCAATCCATCGACTTTAATGCACTCAAGTTCATTTTTAACAATCTCGACCAAATGCGGATTTGCGATTCCTTCAATATATCCAATGGCAATATCCGTTTTGGAACGCTCCCCGACACGCATGATTTCAAAGCGAAGACGCTCATCGCGGATTCTTCTTCTCGTCAGGGCCGTGTTAACTATTATATTCTCGACATAGCCATCGCGCGCGCCCCTTGTGATTCTTTCCGTATCCGGCTCTTGCGGCGTTCTGCCCGGATAGCTTCTTACATCAATAATCAAGGCTTTCTGGCTGTCATCGACAATGATGGCAATCAGCCCAGACAGAACCTGATCTACCATTTCATCCATCGTCTGCTTGACATCAACGGATTGCTGGACAAGCCTATTCTTAACGAGCGCATACATATCCGAATTCGGGTGCTCAATCCCCTCAAATTCATTGATGGCCACCAACGTTTCCATAATCTCGATGATATACGCCGTATCGCATAAGCCATTGACATAATAAATTTGAATCGGAACATCGCGAAGCGTGATTTCTCTGACTCCTAAATCAAAGCTTACGCCCAGGCCAACGCGATTTTCCATGTATCGCTTCACTTTAGCCAGGTCTGCCGGTATTTTCGTCTTAATTTCTGTCAAGATATCCACTCCGTTCCAAAATCAGTTTTATTGCACTCAAGGTGATTGGACTTCCAATCTTGATATCATCAAATTTACCCATCTTTCCAATATCACCGATGCCTACGACAATGGGCGCATGGATGGAATCGATGCAATAAACGGTATCCCCGTTAATCCGGCCTATATCCATTTCAGGAATGCCGAATTTATCTACTCCTCGCTCGGTAAGATTGCCTTCTCGATCAATGCATATATCGACTTTTGTCCACTCAGCCTGCCTTGTTTTAGAAGCAACAGCGACAATGCCAAGAATGTTGATATCCTTATGATTAGCTACATATCTCATCGTCGTCTCACCTGCTCCTTCTCCGACCAGCCCGCTGTCATCAAACATGACGAGCACCGGGTCGTTAGCTGCAGACTTAATGAGCCGCACTAATTCAGGTCCATCCACTTTTGCTGGATTTCCATAGGAAGCTGAAATGCAGCGTCCGCCAATTTCTTTTGCCGCATGCTCAACCGCTCGTTTTGCATATTCATCTCCGTCAGTAATCATGATGATATTCCTTTTCTGTTCCATTTCACACCGCCCTAAGTCAAGCGTTATTGGTTATAGACCAGCCATTGAAATAATGAACCAAGTATTCTGCCTAAAACTAACGCAATTAATATGTAAACAAGCCTGTCCTGCATTCCAATTCTTTTCGCTAGAATCGGGAACACATTTATCACTTCTGTCAGTGCCGCTGCAAGCATCCCATTAAAAATACCGCTCAATATCCCGAATCCCGCCAACAAAAGAAAGGAAAGATTCAACGTGAAATCCCATAAGCTGAAAATCGTGCCAATAACAGCTCCAAGAATAACAGCCGCTTCATAGTGGTGCACATTTTTGACCGATTTCGTCAATTGAGTCAGACGGGGAATGATATTCAATACGGTCAAAAAGGCCACATATCCAGCTCCAACGGATATCCCGCCAGAGAATCCGATCAGCACAGCGGAAATCGCTTCAATCATCATCTAAGAAAGATGAATACATATTGTTTTCTTTCATAATTAAATACTGATCGAGTTCTTGCTGATAATTGAACATTTCCACTTCCATTGGACTAGGTTCATCATTGAACTTCTTCTTGAAAATATGATTGAAAAATAAAATCATCCCAAGTCCGAGTCCAATTGAATACGGAATTTGAAAAATGAACGGGTGCTTTGAATGTTCGCCGGTGATCATATAATACAGGCGTTCATGCATTTGCCTCATACTGACATCCTCATGGAAATTCATGATGGCAAATGCCGCTCCAACAAATAAGATTAGCCAAACAACGATGAAACCAATCCTCGATACCTTCTTCTTCTTCCGGATGACCTCTACAATCGTTTGGGATGGACCGTATGTATCCATTGAAAGCTCCGGATAATGAAGAAAAATTGCTTGCAGCACAACGGTCACATCTAGAATGAATACATCCTTGTCCTTTGAGAATTTACCTAAGACCAAGTTTCCGACCTTTTCGGTCACTTCATCATGTCCAATGATATTAGCAATATCCTTAAGCAGAATCGGCTCATTTGGCTTTATTTTCGCCCGGTATTTCAGGCGAATATATACACATTCTCCCATGAAATCCTTCATCCCCATTTCTTGGTCCTTGCCATTACTTCTAGTATGGTTTGAAAAATCAGGAACATACCAGAAAATCTAAAATCTATGTGCAACAAAAAAACCGCCGGATAATTGTATCCATGCGGCCGCTTTATCGTATCTTTTTTTACTTCAGGTATCCATTCGGCTTTTCATCTGTGATAATATTTTTTTCTCAAGCCTGGAGACCTGTACTTGTGATATCCCAAGTCTTTCTGCAACTTCTGTCTGTGTTTGATCCTTGTAATATCTTAAATAGACAATTAGTTTTTCCCGCTCATCTAGGAGAGCGATAGCCTCTTTCAGGGCAATTTTCTCAAACCATTTATTCTCCGAATGATCGGCAATTTGGTCGAGCAAAGTAATTGGGTCTCCATCATTTTCATAGACAGTCTCATGAATGGATGAAGGGGTTCTGCTCGCTTCCTGTGCCATAATGATATCCTCGGGTGTCAGCTCCAAATGCTCACTAAGCTCCGTAATGGTCGGGGTCCTGCCGAATACCTTTGACAGCTCATCCTTCGCCCGCCGGATTTTATTGGACATCTCTTTTAGGGAGCGACTGACCTTCACCGTTCCATCATCCCGGATAAATCGCTGGATTTCCCCAATTATCATCGGAACAGCATAGGTAGAAAACTTCACATTATAGGAAAGATCGAATTTATCGACCGATTTCAGGAGACCAATACAGCCAATTTGAAACAAATCTTCAGGTTCATAGCCCCTATTAATGAATCTTTGGACCACGGACCATACTAGCCGCATGTTTTTCTGGATGAGTTCGTCTCGAGCCGCTTGGTCACCTTGCTGAGCTTGAAGAATAAGTGCTTTTACCTCTTCATCTTTGAGCTGGGCCGTCTTATTAGTCTTTTTGACTTCCACATCCATCGCATTATCTCCTTACTTGCTGAAAGCTTTACTTTTAGACAGATTTTTCACTAGCCTGATGGTCGTGCCTTCACCTCTGGAGGATTCAATCATGATTTCATCCATGAAATTCTCCATAATGGTAAAGCCCATACCGGAGCGTTCCAGTTCAGGTTTTGTCGTGTAAAGCGGCTGCCTTGCTTCCTCCACATCGCGAATGCCAATGCCTTTGTCCTTAATGGACAATTCAACGGTTTCTTCCTCCAAGTCCATGAGAACAGTAATATAAATAATCCCTTTCGGATCATTCTCATAGCCGTGGATAATCGCATTTGTAACTGCTTCTGATACCACTGTCTTAATTTCAGTCAATTCATCCATCGTCGGATCAAGCTGAGCCACAAACGAAGCAACCGTGATGCGAGCAAAGGATTCATTCTGGCTCAAGGCCGAAAACTCAAGATTCATCGAATTTTTCATCTTGTGATTACCCCCAATCCATGCATGGCCGCTTCTTCAGAAGGCTCAAGCCGGAGTATTTTAAACAAGCCGGACATTTCAAACAGACGGTGAACAGAAGGCGAGATTGCACATACAACCATCTCTCCTCCATATGATTGAATTTGTCTATATCTGCCCAAAATGACTCCAAGGCCTGAACTATCCATAAATGTCAACTCACCCAAATTCAGGATGATATGCCGGATTCCTTGCGTCTCAATAATTTGCGATGCCTTATTCCGCAAATCCTCTGCTGTATGATGGTCAAGCTCTCCCGCCAACCGGATGCATAATACATTCTGATTCGTTGTCATATCTACCGTAAGGCTCACTATACCTCTCCCCCTTTAAAAAAACGTATAGTGGAGTTTTCGCTAAAGCACAGGCCAATTCCTTCATGAAGACAAAACTAGTGCTGAAACGTTCTCTTTCGCTTGATTTCGCCTATTCGCGCCCTGCATGTGTGAACATGCCGAATGAACGCTTAAACAAGTCAAACCAGGTCGCCCTTTTGACACCTTCCGACGCAATGAGCGGTGTTTCGGAAACCACCTTATCCCCTAATAGCATTTGTACTGTGCCAAGCTGCTCACCTTTTTCTACCGGTGCCTGCACATCTTTATGGAGGATGATTTTTGGACGGATATTTAGCTTCTCTTCCCCTTTTTTGCTAAGAAGTGCAACCGGTTCACTTGTCACCAAGCTGATCTTCTTCTTTTGACCTTTCTCAATCGTCAGCATGGCAAGTGGCATGTTCTTTTTATAAATTTCTCTAGATTGGTATTTGGCAAAGGCATAGTCAAGCATCTTCGTCACCTGTGCGTTACGCTCTTTCGGATTAGCTGCACCAAAAACAACCGCGATAACGCGCATATTATCCTTCTTCGCCGTAGCGGTCAGGCAATACTTTGCCTCATGAGTAAACCCTGTCTTCAGCCCATCCACGCCTGGATAGAATTTCACAAGACGATTAGTATTGACGAGCCAGAATTTTTTATCAGTATTCTCACGCAGGTAGGACTCATAAAGACTCGTGAACTTCGTGATTTCCTCATGCTTTAAAAGCTCGCGCGCCATCACTGACATATCATGCGCTGTTGAATAATGATCATTTACAGGAAGGCCTGTTGCGTTTTGGAATTTCGTATTCTTAAGCCCTAATTCCTTTACTTTCTTATTCATCAGATTCACAAATTCTTCCTCACTGCCTGCAAGCTTTTCCGCCATTGCTACAGAAGCATCGTTTCCTGATCCGATTGCAATCCCGCGCAGCATTTGCTCGACTGTCATCTCTTCACCAGGCTCAAGGAAAATTTGCGAACCTCCCATTGAGGCCGCGTATTCACTCGTGCGGACCTTCTCATCCATCGTGATCTGCTTCTTATCGAGCGCTTCCATAATCAAAAGCATCGTCATGATTTTCGTCATGCTCGCCGGGGAAAGCTGTTCATCCTTATTCTTTTCATAGATGACCGAACCCGTATTCATTTCAATGAGAATCGCAGACTTGGTATTAGGCGCAAGTTCAGTTGTGCTTTTATTTGGTTTCTCAGCGGCCAAAGCCGGACCGGAGATACTTAATGTGAATATCCCTATCAATAAAGCTGAAACAAACCGTTTCATGGACAGACCTCCTACTTATGATAAATTCCAGTTTTTCCATATTCTCCGCTTTTATACCGTCGTTGTTTTACATATTTGCTAAAACGTTTAATTAGTTGATGCACCGCAAAATTCCAGCCTGCTCATTTCATAAAACCGGCTAAATAGTTCAAAATATTGGCTTTTCTTTAACCTGCATTTGCATAATAGTCTATAAGACTCGAATAAGGAGAACGGTATGAATTCTGAATCACTTATTATAGAAGCTGAAAGCTTCCTATCACTTTGTTATCAAGAGCTTGGAAAAGAACAGGAAATAAACGCACGTATGGAGGAAATTAGAGAGGATATTATTCAGACCGGAACGTATGAGCATACATTTGACGAGCTTGTTCATGGGGCAAAAATAGCATGGCGAAATAGCAACCGATGCATCGGCAGACTTTTCTGGAACAGTCTCCATGTTTTTGACGCAAGAGATGCCCTTACAGAGGAGGCTATTATTAATAATCTGTTTCATCACATTTCCTATGCGACAAACGAGGGTAGAATATACCCAACCATCACCATCTTTCACCCTGACCGTGTTCGAATTTACAATCACCAACTGATTCGATATGCCGGATATGAAACCGAATATGGCACCATTGGCGATAAACATTCCATCCCCTTCACCAAATTTTGCGAACAGCTTGGCTGGCGTGGAAATCACGGCCAATATGATGTATTGCCCTTAGTATTTTCAATTGATGGAAAACCTCCGGAATGGAGGAAGATACCAGATAATCTCGTGAAGGAAGTAGAGATTGAGCACCCTGAATTCCCCCTTCATCACTTGAACATGAAATGGTATGGCGTTCCAATCATATCCGATATGCGCCTTGAGATTGGGGGTATCAGCTATCATTGTGCCCCGTTTAATGGATGGTATATGGGCACCGAGATTGGTGCACGCAATTTAGCGGATAAGGACCGTTATGACTTTTTGCCAGGAGTGGCTGAAATTATGGGGCTAGATACTTCATTGAACCGATATTTATGGAAGGATAAAGCATTGGTTGAACTGAATATAGCGGTCTTGCATTCCTATAAAAAACAGGGTATAACGATTGTCGACCATCATACAGCCGCCGAACAGTTCAAACGATTTGAACGGCTGGAAGCGCAGAGCGGCCGCTCCTTGACTGGTGATTGGACATGGCTCATCCCGCCAATATCTCCTGCGACAACACATATCTTTCACCAAAACTTTATGAATGAGATTCGAACACCTAATTATTTTCACCAGGATTGTCCGTATGGTGACATGGTTGTAAATTCACCTCGGACAGATACTCGGCAATTGTAACTGAAATAAAAAAAGGCGTCTATTCAGTCCTGTGTGACTTGAATAGACGCCTTTAATTATGTTAGATTTCCATCTCGGCAACAATTCGTTTCACGAAGGAAAGGAAGGTTGCTTTAACCATTTCAGTTGTTTCAATTACTTCCTCATGGGATAATGGCTGGTCAAGAATTCCTGCAGCCATATTCGTGATGCAGGAGATGCCAAGCACCTTCATGCCGCCATGTGCCGCAACGATGACCTCAGGAACTGTGGACATTCCAACAGCGTCCCCGCCGAGGATGCGCGCCATGCGCACTTCTGCCGGTGTTTCATATGTCGGGCCAGTGAAGCCAATGTACACACCTTTTTTCACGTCGATATTTTCTTCCTTCGCAATACCTTCAGCCAATGCCACAAGCTCTTTTGTGTAAGCGCTGGACATATCCGGGAAGCGCGGTCCGAACTCTTTTTCATTTGGTCCGATCAGCGGGTTTGCTCCCATATAATTGATGTGATCCGCGATAATCATTAAGTCACCCGGCTTAAAGCTTTCGTTCACTCCGCCTGCTGCATTTGTAACAAGAATATGGGACATGCCCATAGCCTTCATCACACGAACAGGGAACGTTACTTCCTGCATGCTGTAGCCTTCATAGTAGTGGAATCTTCCCTGCATGGCCGCAACAATCTTCCCGCTAAGCGCCCCAATTACAAGCTGGCCTTTATGACCTTCAACTGTTGATACAGGAAAATGCGGGATTTCATTGTAAGGAATAGCAATTGGATTTTCAATCTCTTCCGCGAGAACTCCTAATCCAGATCCTAAGATTAAGCCAAGCTCCGGTTTTTGTCCTGCTTTTTCAAGAATATAAGCAGCCGCTTCATTTACCTTATTTAACATTTGTCGTCTCTCCTCTAAATTAATTCAGGTCTTTCAGGAAGCTAGTCCCATGCTCCGGCATTTTAACGCCAAAGTTATCTGCAACCGTTGCGCCGATATCCGCAAATGTCTTGCGAAGAGGCAGCTCCTTGCCTTCTTTAAATTGCTTAGAATACACCAATAGCGGAACATACTCTCTCGTATGGTCAGTTCCGGCATGTACAGGGTCATTTCCATGATCCGCAGTGATGATCAATAAGTCATCATCACGAAGCTTATCAAGCACTTCCTGCAAACGGGCATCATACTCCTCAAGCGCTTTCCCGTAGCCTTCCGGGTCACGTCTGTGTCCAAACAAGGCATCAAAATCTACGAGGTTCAAGAAGCTAAGACCAGTGAACTCCATATCAAGTGTTTGCACTTGCTTGTCCATCCCATCCATATTGGAGGTTGTGCGCAATGCTTTCGTTACGCCTTCGCCATCATAAATATCGGCAATCTTCCCGATGGAGATGACATCGAAGCCTGAATCCTTCAATTCGTTCATCACCGTTCTGCCAAATGGCTTCAGGGCATAGTCATGGCGGTTAGGCGTACGCTTGAATGCGCCTGGTTCGCCAACGAATGGACGAGCGATGACACGGCCGACCATGTATTCATCACGTAGCGTGATTTCTCTTGCGATTTCGCAAATTCGGTACAATTCTTCAAGAGGAACAACCTCTTCATGTGCTGCAATTTGAAGCACGGAATCCGCAGACGTGTACACAATTAACGCCCCGGTTTTCACATGTTCTTCGCCAAGCTCCACAAGAATCTCGGTACCGCTTGCGGGCTTATTTCCGATGATTTTCCGACCACTCTTCTCTTCAAGCTCTTGAATCAATTCAGGCGGGAAACCATCAGGAAACACGCGGAAAGGCGTATCAATGCGCAAGCCCATGATCTCCCAGTGTCCTGTCATGGTATCTTTACCATTTGACGCTTCCTGCATTTTCGTATAATAAGCCATAGGCTTGTCCGCTTTCTCAATGCCTTTGATTTCGCGAATATTGGAAAGACCCAATTTCCCCATTACAGGCATATGTAATCCATTCATTTTTTCAGCGATATGGCCTAATGTATCGGCACTCTTATCGCCAAATTTCTCAGCATCCGGCGCTTCACCAATTCCAACGGAATCCATTACGGTTAAAAATACACGTTTAAATCGCATCGTAATACCTCCTGCTTCTAATTTACTTCTAATTTATCATTAGGTTACCCCATATTCCCTGCCATAACCTTATGTCATTATTTTTTGACAGAAAACAGACAGGTGTCAGAGGTCTGACATCTTTATTCTACATCAAGTGTCTAAAGTTGCCAATTTAATATTATATATCTTTTTTTCTCCGCAAATAAAAAGTCCGATGCACGAATAGCACAATCGGACCTTCAAAGTCGCCAAGAGCTTATGCTCTTGGATGAAATTTACTGTAAACATCTTTCAAGCGAACATTCGTAACATGAGTATAAATTTGGGTAGTAGAAATATCAGCATGCCCCAGCATTTCCTGTACAGCCCTTAAATCTGCCCCATTCATCAGTAAATGGGTCGCAAAGGAATGACGGAGGGTATGTGGTGTGAGCGGTTTTTGGATATTCGCCTCTTCAGCGAGACGCTTAATGATCTTCCACAGCCCTTGTCGCGTCAGCCTTCCGCCATGGTGATTCAAGAACAAGGCTTCTGTCCTCTCCTTCTTGTTCACCAGCTCAGGCCGCGCTTCCATCAAATAGGTATGAATCGCCGTTAGCGCCAATTGGCCGACCGGAATGATTCTTTCCTTATTCCCTTTTCCAATGCAGCGGACAAAGCCCATTTCCATATGAACATTATCAATATTCAAATCTATCAGTTCGCTGACCCGCATACCAGTGGCATAAAGAAGCTCAAGGATGGCCTTATCCCGCTTGCCAAACGTATCGGTCACATTTGGTGCATCAAGCAGGGCCTCTGTCTCCTCAGGACTCAATACCTTTGGCAGTGATTTTTGCATTTGCGGGCTTTCAATATGCACGGATGGGTCTGTTTCTGCCACATGCTCTCTTAAGAGGAACTGATGGAACGATCGGATAGATGCCGTATGGCGCGCTAATGTCTTCGGCGATTTCCCATCATCCTTCAGTTTGGAGAGAAACTGGACAATATGTATGCGAGCGACCTCATTCCAATCGGTCATCCCTTGCTTTTTCAGGAACTTGCGGTAAGAATCCAGATCACGCTTATAAGAAAGCAATGTGTTCTTGGCCAACCCTTTTTCAATCGTTAAGTAATGCATGAAATCCTGTAATTGATCTTCCATCTTCAGGTTACTCCCCGTTCATATAAAATAGAAAGAGCCTGTCTTTCCATCCAGTCTCAGCTGTATCGTGTACCGACTGAAAAACCTTCACGGCAGCGCCCTTTGGCTCTTCATAACGATGATAGCCCTCATATTCCTCGTTAAACCAAACGATGGCAAAATAGAACAATAATGTAAAGCCAACGAACATAATGAACACCTTGCCTGTTTGCCAAATGATATCAAACAGTTTCTTCATAGTCTCCTCCGGTCTTTTTTATCAATTTATGCCAGAGAAGACAAGTTTTATACATATTCAGGCTGATTAAAAGGATAAAACCTTTCCAGCTAAGCGGAAAGGCTATCAGACGTGTGACTTGGATGACTCAGCTTCCTCATTCGCTTTCTTCTGGCAGCGATGGCAAATGCCATGGAAGGTGAGACGATGATCTTTAATCTCAAAATGATATTTATCTTCAACAACCGCTTCGACATCCCCAAGCAAATCCTCAAGAATCTCATCAACGGCCCCACACTCGATACATACAAGATGGTGATGGAAATGGGCTGCGCCTTCCTTGCGCAAATCATAGCGGGAAACGCCATCTCCGAAATTTATCTTATCCACGATTTTTAGTTCAGTTAATAATTCAAGTGTTCTATATACAGTTGCAAGGCCAATCTCAGGAGCTTTCTCTTTCACGAGCAGATAAACATCCTCTGCACTTAAATGATCTTCTTCATTCTCGAGCAAAACTCTGACTGTGGCCTCTCGCTGCGGCGTCAGCTTGTAACTTGAAGAATGCAATTGCTTTTTTATTCTATCTATTCTTGATTCCAATTTATTTCCTCCTCGCCGCTAAAAAGTCTCTTCCGGAAGTCTGTTTCATATTAGAGAAAGCGCATTAAAGCGGACTTTCAATCCTGCCTATAGTATATCAAAAATATTGATTGATTAAAATATAATTATTATAAACAATAGGCGATAATTAGTCTAATTTTATAATTATTATCAATTGAAACCATCTATCACAAGCTTCATTATTCCCGGCGAAAGAAATGCTTCAATCAGTCCAGCCACAATCACTCCGCCAATCGACACAGCCAAAAAGAAGCTGTACTGCATAAGAAGCGGCTTTATTGGCTCACGCCCGGTTTTAAAAAACTGCCGCCTAATCATTTTAATACAAATGATGACCGCACAGGAAGCAAGTAAGATCGTTAACGGAACAAGAATAATATTTTGGGGCAAAACCGATACAGCGGCAAGCAAAAAGCCATGCCAGCCAGCCTGATTAACTAGAAAACCGACCGTAAAACCAATGACGATTCCCTTAATGAACAGCAGGATAAGAATAATCGGCAAACCAATGATGGAGATGCCAAGGATCCACATCAGAATGAAATACTTCGCATTCTCCTTCACGCTATAGAAAAACATCTCACCAGATGCCGACACCTTTCCTTGTTTAAGCTCTCCAAAAAACTGGGATAAGTAATAAAAAAGGTCCTCCTTCTGAATCAGTGACAGGCTGTTGACGATGATTGCACCAAAGATGATACCCATCATAAACAGCACTGTTACAAAGATAAAAATGGACCGATAATCTCTCAATGTAATAAATACCGCTCGTCGGTAATAGCTATTCTTCACTAAGATTCAACCCCCTCCTGCTCGTTTACTAGATTCTATGTATTTAATAGGATATGTATTCTAGTAAATTTAAAGAATAGAAGTCAGAATCTTGTGATATAATCTGTTTACTTTTACAAATAGAAAAGGCTGGAGCGTTTTCCAGCTGGGAAAGCAGGGGGATACATGATGAATCCAATCTTATTAGACATTCCAGAGCGAATAGAAGGAGAAAGAATCTATCTTCGCTCATGCAAGCCGGGCGATGGCCCAATGGTCTTTGAAGCCGTGAGCGCCTCTATAGAGGAATTAAAGCCTTGGATGCCTTGGGCGAATGGGATACAGTCAGAAGAGAGGACAGAGGCCAATATCCGGGAATCATACGCTGATTTCATTCTGCGCAAGGACCTCCGCCTCCATATTATGAGAAAAGCTGATGATGCCTTCCTTGGCTCTACAGGCCTGCACCGCATTGACTGGGATGCCTTGAAGTTTGAAATCGGCTATTGGGTGGATAGCCGTCATGCGAAGAATGGCTATGTCACAGAAGCGGTCAATCTCCTTACCCGCTTTGCCTTTGATGAATTAAACGCCAACCGAATCGAAATTCGGGCCGATACCGAAAACAAGGCATCTCGGCGCATACCGGAAAATACCGGATTTACCCTTGAAGGCATCCTCCGTCATGACAGCTATAACTCAACCGGCTCCATTCTTACGAGCACCTGTGTCTATGCCAAAATCCGCTGATGCTTATGCGCGCTTTCTCCTCTAAGGGATGGCGCCTCTTACTTGTTCACCTGATAAGACAGCTCGACAAATTGATTGAACTGCCTCACCCGCTTCAAGGTTAAATCAAGCTCCACGCCGCCCTTTCCAAACAATGGCGTACCGCTGCCAAGTACAGCCGGGGCCACCGTGAGAATCAGCTCATCCACAAGATTCTGTTTTAAGAAGTGATGCAGCAGCTCTCCGCCCCCCACGAGCCAAATGACCTTGCCTGGCTGGCTTTTCAATTGATTCGTCAACTGTGCGGGCGATTCATTGACGAAGGTCACATATTCAGTCTTTTCACGAACAGAGCGCGAAAACACATAGCATTCCTTCCCTTTATAAGAGAATTCACCCTTCTCATGCCTCATGATCCAATCATATGTTTTCCTGCCCATGAGAATCGTATCTACCGTCTCATAGAATTCCCCAATCCCATTGTCCCCCTCTCCTTCAACTTGAAAAAGCCAATCCAATGATTCATTCTCGGCAGTAATATAGCCATCCAAGCTTGTCGCAATAAACACGGATAATTTACGGCTTCCATCCATTCTTCTTTCCCTCCAGATTATTCATTTATTTGCTCGATAAACGTAGCTTATAACCGTCTGGGTCAGCGATAGACGCTTCCTTCCCCCACTCACTCTCATTCGGATTCTGAACAATCAGCACACCTTCCTCTTTAAGCGCCGAGACCATAGCTTCGATATCATTCACCCGAAAGTCCAATCCAATCCCATGGTCTGCCGGCTCTGGTTCACTTGTAAGATGCAGCATCAGGCTAACCTTTTCGAATTCGTCTCCAATCGAGAAATACGCCATTCCCCCCATCCGCAAAATCAAACGAAAGACCGAGCACATCACGGTAGAAGCGGATGGAGCGTTCCATCTCTCTGATATGAATGACAATCATGTTCACTTTTTCAATCTTGAATGCCTTCAAAATATCCCTCATCTCTATTATCTGGTTCTCTTACTATTTTTTCGATAAAAATAAGAAATCTCCTTCTCTTCAAAATTCCCGCTCTATGCCCAGGCAAAAGGGATTAAGGATGGGAAAAAGGTGGGTGAAAGATGGGAGAAACTAGGAACTTCCCACCCTATACCCAGGCAACGCGGGGGGAAGGATGGGATATGCGTGGTCGAAAGCTGGGAGAAGCCAGGCACCTCCCACCCTATACCCAGGCAAGATGGCTGAAGGGTGGGTAAAAGGCGGGTGAAAGATAGGAGAAACTAGGAACATCTCATGGTAAAATGATATAATAATCATAAAATTCCAGAAATGAATGACATTTAAACTAAGTAACACAAAGGAGACTAGATAATGAGGTTAATAACCGACCGACTCCTCATCCAGCCTGTGTCCCCTGAACTGAATCAAGCTGCCGTTAAACAAGGCTACTTCAAGGGGCATATCGAATTATACCTTAATGAGCTAGAAAAGGATCCAAACCAGCTGTATTGGGGACCGTGGTTTGTCATGCTGAAGGAAAGCGTCCATATTATCGGCGACATTGGCTTCAAGGGCAGACCGGATGAAGAACGAATAGCTGAGATTGGCTATGGCTTTTTAGAGGAATACCAAAACCAAGGCTATGCGACTGAGTCTGTCCGAGCCCTGATTGATTGGGCATTTGAGACGGATGAAGCAGATATTCTCGTTGCTGAGACAGCCAACGATAACATCGCCTCCATTAAAGTGCTGGAGAAGCTTGGTATGCAAAGAATTCACGAGGCTAATGGGATGATTTATTGGCAATTGCTAAAAGACGGCATACATAAGGGCATGATCAACGAAAAAGACGGAGAAGCAGAAAAGGAGATTTAAATGAAGTGCTCCTTTTCTCATCCGTTTACGTTTTCTTCATGCTGAATGTACCCTCTTCATTTTTCTCTTCATCCCAAATCACCTGAATTTCAAACGTTCCTTCTTCAAAAAACAATGGGAATCTCCTTCGTATGGAAGGTTGCATAGGGAGGTTATCAACCTCGTCCAGATGAACCCAAACAGGCTTGCCTTCGCGGGCATCTTCCAGCAAGGTCCCGCTAAATGTGTCAGCCTTATAATTAAAAATCATATATCTATCATTCTTGGCCGGATTAACATATTCATATAATCCCTTATATTGAAGATGGCTCACTTCCAAGCCCGTTTCCTCTTTTACCTCCCGAATTGCCGCTTCTGTCAAGCTCTCCGGAAATTCCACTTTTCCCCCTGGAGGGATGTACCCTTTAAAATCATCATGCTGTCTATCTAACAGCAGAACATAATCCCCTTTTTGAATTAAACAAACAGTCCAGAGTCTATAATTAATAGCCATCCCCATCCCCCTTTATGCAAAAAGGAGGCTCCATCATAGAATAGAACCTCCAAATCATCCTTCACTTATTCCTGAATCACTTTCCCATAAATTCCGCCGCCGCCCTTTTGCAGGGATAGTTCGCCTCTCCTTGCTTGCTGGATGAGACTGGCGATTTTCTCTGGCACAACCTCCAATAATTCTTCAAATGAAGCGTCATGGATGACGGCCATTTCTGAGCCAAAGCGACTGACCAGCTTATCAAGCGTTTTTGGACCAAGCCCCGGCAAAAACTCTAACGGGATGTGGTGAACATAGGGTGGTCGGAAAGCTTTCGATTCTTTTGAAGACCGATCTGCAAGCTCATTAATCCGCTCAGCCACACCTTTAGTGACTTGAGTGGAGCCGCAATATGGGCATCTCGCTTCATAGGCTTCAAGCATCTCACCGCAATTCTCACAAACCGTCTCATGGTATTTACCGAGGTATGGGTTCAATCCATAATTAGCGCGAATTCCTCGGCCACCCTCCCCGCGAAGCGCCTTCTTCCATTCCTGAAAGCTTGGCTCTTCAAGCACAAGCTGCTGGTACTCCCGTGCAAGCTTCGGCAAGGAATGGGCATCACTGTTCGTCAAGAACGGATACGCATCCAGCTCGCTTAAATGGGAAGCCATCGTTGTATCTGCGCTTAACCCTAATTCCACCGCATCAATGAGGGCAGGATCAAAAATTTCGGCGAGTGACTGATGGACCCCCTTGCCATAAAGGCTTTTATGCGGAGTGAATATATGAGCCGGAATGAAGAGGCCGCCGAGCTCCTTCACCTTCCTTTGCAGGACGGTTCCCTGCTCATAGATGCGCTGTGAGCTAAGTGTGATATTCTTTACGCGCTCAGAGAACCAATTCGAGAACAGCTCCATTTGCTGCAAAGCCGGAAAAAAGGCGAGCACATGAACCGGCCCCTTGCAATGTTCATCATTGATCTCAATCTCGCTTCCTGGAATCAGCACGGTTCCATCCTTGTATCTCAGACCGCCTTCTTTCAGTTCAGCTAAATCTCCCTGCTCAATCAGCATTCTGAGTTCGCCAATCACCTCAGGCACATGGCAGTCAATGACCCCAACCATATCCAGTCCCTTACGATTGGCCGCATAATCCAAAATGCCTTCAATCGTTAAAGAACGCGCCCCCGTGATTTTGACTGGTTTGCCGCTCAGCGTTCTCCCCACATGGACGTGAAAATCCCCATAATAAATGTTCATTACTTCAATAGCGCCTCTTGCAATTGCAAGTATTGAATGGCGTAAGCTGTTTTCGCATCTTGAATTCTCTCTTCCTTCACAAGCTCAAGCGCTTCTTGAAGCGTCACTTCCATTAAGTCAACGAATTCATCCTCATCAAGACCCTTTGCATTCTCTTTCTTTTTTAGGCCCTTCGCCACATAAATATGTATGATTTCATCCGCAAATCCAGGAGAAGTGTATAGGGATATCAGCTTGTCCATGGATTCACACTCATAACCTGTCTCCTCTTCCATCTCGCGCATTGCACAAGCAAGCGGCTCTTCACCCTCATCCAATTTCCCGGCTGGAATTTCCACTAGCGGTTTTTCCATCGGCTTGCGGTATTGCTCCACTAAAACGATTTTTTTGTCATCCGTCACCATGATGATGGCCACTGCGCCTGGATGCTTAATCAATTCTCTCGTAGATGTCTTGCCATTTGGCAAAAGAACCTCATCCACTCGGACATCCAAGATACGTCCTTTAAAAATCGGTTTTGTGTTTACGGTTTTCTCTTCATACTTATACATTCTTATCTTCTCTCCTTTGGTCTAACAGATGCATTTGTTCATATATTCTATCATATAGCATGTCCAAAGGGGTGGGGCAATGAGAGTGAAAATTAGTGGAAATCAAATAATTATGAGCGGAAAAGCCTGGGAGATACGGGCAAAATTACGGGAATACAGCCAGAAATATGTGTATGTCATTGACATGATTCTCGATGTCCCACGTATAAAATGACGGATGTCACTCCTTCCTATACAATAGAATCAGTGCATAAAAATCGAAGGAGTGATCTCATGAAAAAACGCCAGCTTGGACAATCAGACCTATATGTATCTGAAATGGGACTTGGCTGCATGTCACTGGGCACAGAGGAAAAGAAAGCTTCCTCCATTCTCGCCGAGGCGCTTGATTCTGGCATCAATTATTTCGACACAGCTGATCTGTATGATTTCGGGGTAAACGAGGAAATCATCGGCAAGGTTCTAAAGCCGCACCGCAAGAATCTCATCCTCGCAACCAAGGCAGGCAATCGCTGGAATGAGGAGAAGACAAGCTGGAGCTGGGACCCGTCAAAGACCTATATTAAGCAAGCGGTCAAAGACAGCCTCCGCCGCCTGCAAACCGATTATATCGACCTCTACCAGCTTCACGGGGGAACACTGGATGACCCAATCGATGAGACGATTGAGGCATTCGAGGAATTGAAGCAGGAGGGATTGATTCGTGAGTACGGCATTTCATCCATCCGACCGAATGTCATTCATGAATATGCCCGCCGCTCCGGCATCATCACCAACATGATGCAATACAGCCTGCTTGACCGCCGTCCGGAGGAATGGTTCACACTTCTTAAGCAGCATCACATAAGCGTCATTGCGAGAGGACCGCTCGCCAAAGGGCTTTTATCAGAGAAAATGCTCGCCAAAGCCTCGCAAAAAGTACGCGAAGATGGCTATCTCGATTATTCATACGACCAACTCAAGGAACTCCTCACTTCTATTAAAGAAGCATTCAGCGAGCGCTCAATGAATGAGATTGCGTTCCAATATGTTCTTTCTTCACCCGTGGTCGCTGCCGTCATCCCTGGTGCCAGCAGCCCCGAACAGCTCCGCGAAAATGCCGCAGCTGTCAAAAGCAAGCCGCTCAGCGAGGAAGAAGTTGCGCTGCTTCGCTCACTGGCAAAGTTGAACGTCTATGAAGCGCATCGCATCTGATAGGCAAAAATCCCCGGCTAGATGGCCGGGGATTTTTTTTCATACATAAAAGAGCCAGTCGAAATCCTCCCGATGCAAATCTTGATAAAAATAATCATTCGTCATCGGATCATACACATATTCCTGCTGCCACTCATCAAGATGATCCATAATGGCCCGCATCGCCAGCAAGAATTCATGCGCCTCCTTATTCGTCATGACAGGATGCAGCGAAAATCGAATCCACCCCGGCTTGGCGGATAAATCTCCTGCCTCCACTGCCTTCGTGATTTCATTGGACTGTTCCTTTGAGATGTTCAGCAAGCAATGCCCATATGTTCCTGCACAGGAGCAGCCTCCGCGGACCTGGATGCCGAAGCGGTCGTTGAGCAGCTTCACGATTAAATTATAATGAACGCCTGGAACTATAAAGGATATAATACCCAATCGTTCCTCCTGGCCACTGAGCACCTCTATTCCCTGAATCGCCTTTAAGCCAGGCAGGATGATTTCTAACAATTCCTTTTCCCGAGCGAGCATCTTCTCAACTCCCATCTCTTCCTTAAGCCTTATACATAAAGCTGTTCTTATGCCTTGCAAAATCCCAGGTGTGCCGCCGTCTTCTCTTGTCTCAATATCCTCATAATAACTATGCCCGCCCCAAGGATTCGTCCACTTCACCGTTCCGCCGCCCGGGTGGTCGGGTACTTGATTATGGTACAAGGACTCGTTCAGCACCATCACACCGCTCGTCCCAGGGCCCCCAAGAAACTTATGAGGGGAAAAAACAATAGCATCAAGCGCCTCAAGCGGATCGCCAGGATTCATATCTATTCGGACATATGGCGCAGATGCCGCAAAATCAACGATGCATATTCCGTCATGCTGGTGCATAATGCGGGCGAGCCTATGATAGGGGGTCATCAAACCCGTCACATTCGAGCATGCCGTAAACGAGCCAATCTTTAGCGGCCGCTCCTTATATAGCGAGATCAGCTCCTCTAAAGTATCCGGGTTCACTTCCCCGTTCTCCCCCTGCGGCAGGACGATCACATCACAAACCGTCTCAAGCCAGGAGGTTTGATTGGAATGATGCTCCATATGCGTAATAAACACAACCGGCCGGTCCCTCTCTGCCAGCTGCACCTGCGGCATCCATGCCTCTGGAATACGCAATCCAAGCATACGCTGAAGCTTATTAATAACAGACGTCATCCCGAACCCATCCAAAATAAGCGCATCCCTCTCCGATGCGTTGACATGCCGCTTAATGATTTTTTTCGCATGATGATACGCATTCGTCATATATGACCCTGTCTGATTTGATTCCGTATGTGTATTCGCCATAAAAGGCGCAAACTCTTTCATGATTTTCTCTTCAATCGGCCCATACAAACGACCGCTCGCGGTCCAATCCGCATAAATAATCGGCATTTCCCCATAAGGTGATTGGAACGTCTGATTGATACCGACAATCTCTTTCCTGTACTTTGAGAAATGCTGCTCCAATTCACTAAACCACGTCATTTCCTGATCACCAATTCGAACCGATAACACCATTCATCTCACCTTCAATCCACAATCAATCACAAACAGTATATGTGGAGCAGGGCGAATTGCCATTGTTATTTGCGGGCGGGGATTCTCGGTTGGGGAAGCATGCTTTGACCACTCCTTTGGCAGACTTTCGACCGTTCTTTCTCTAACCCTTCACCTTCTTTGCCTGGACATAGGGTGGGCTTTCTCTGACGATTCCCACCTTTTGTCCACCCTTTCCCCATCCTTCACCCACCCATGCCTGGGGCAAGAATAGGAGCATTACAGCAAAAAAGACGGAGAAAAACGCCACAAGCGTTCTTCTCCGTCTTTTTTACCTATTAACCTTTGAACTTCTTCCAGTTCAGGTCGCTTTCATTCAATAGCTCTTCAAAGCTTTTATTCTTTTCTCTGCGCTTGCGTTCCTCGCGCTTCAAACGCTCCGCTTCTTCCTGGCGCTTCTTTTCGGCCTCTTCCCATTCACCTTTCTTCTGACGCAGCTTACCTAATACGTCGTCATTAAGCAAGTCACCAAGGTGAAGGCTTGTATCCTCTTGTTTGGCAGGTTTTCGCTGTGGTTGTTTTTTTCTGGCCATAATGCTGTTCTTTCTCCTTTTTTCTTACAGTATATCACTCTATGCCTTGTTATTTTATCAGAATGGACGGCACGTTAAAACTCCTTATTCATATAGATATGATAAGAATTAGTGAGGGAGATGGATAGAGGATGGGCAGGGAGTTCGATCAATTATTTGATGAGTGGGCATCAACCTATGATGAGACCGTTTCGGGGATCGATCCTGAGTATGCGGAAGTGTTTATGCACTATGAGAAAATATTGGATGCCGTAAGCACTAAGGTCAGCGGCTATGTTCTTGAATATGGCGTCGGCACTGGAAATCTGACGGAACGATTAGTGAATAGAGCACAAAAAGTGATTGGCATTGAGCCATCTGCAGAGATGCGGAACATCGCCCGGACAAAACTCGGCTCCGTTCCTGTCATGGATGGCGATTTCTTTCTTATTCCTACTACAAATCACCCTATTGATCATATCGTGAGCACATATGCCTTTCATCACCTGACCGACCAGGAAAAGGAGAAAGCAATCGCCCTTTACTCATCGGTACTGGCCCCGGGAGGCAGCATCGTCTTTGCGGATACGATGTTTCTCACCGATGAAAAAAAGGCTGAAACCATCCAAAGGGCGGATGCAGCGGATTACAAACGCCTCGCCGAAGATTTACGAACCGAATATTATACGACCATTCCTTATTTACAGTCTTTGCTGGAAAAGCATCATTTCACCTCTTCCTTTAAGCAGTTGAATCCGTACGTCTGGATTATGGAAGCGGTCAAGCGTTCATAGTTGGCGCCTCTTCCTTTTCTTTTTTGATTATTTTCATTTTCTCAAGGAATGATAAACTAATATCATAGAGAGAATTGGAGGGACATCAATTGAAAAAAAAGAAGAAGTGGCTCGCTCTTGCAGGAGGGGTGGCCGCTTACATCACCGGGATTGGCCTCTTTGCATCAAGTCAGCTTATGTATATGAAGAAGAAAGAAGTCGAATTTGTCCTTGAGCGTGAGCAAAAAGCCGGCCGTTTGGACCCCGTGGCATTCAAGAACATGCCTCAAGAAGAGCGCTGGATACAATCTAAGCACGGCTATCGCCTTCATACTATCTTCGCCGAACCACATCCAGAATCAAAGAAATGGATGATTATATTGCACGGAATTACCGAGAATAAATGGAATTCCGTACGCTTCGTGCAATTATTCGCCAAAAAAGGCTTTAATGCGGTCATCTATGATCATCGCCGTCATGGCCAGTCAGAGGGGAAAACGAGCAGCTACGGCTATTATGAGAAGGATGATTTGCAATCTGTCGTTGAGGAACTAAAGGCATGCAAGGGTGAGGACATCCTGCTCGGCATACATGGGGAATCCATGGGGGCCGCCACCCTTTTGCTTTACGCAGGAATGAAGGATGGCGGGGCAGATTTTTATATAGCCGATTGCCCATTCTCCGAGTTCTCTGAGCAAGTAGCCCACCTCCTGAAGCGAGACTACCACATCCCCAGATGGATGGTGCTCCCATTCAGTGATTGGTGGCTCAAACGACGGGATGGATACACGCTCAAAGATGTATCACCATTGAAGGCAGTCGAAAAAATCAAGGAACCGGTCCTCTTCATACATACACTTGAAGATGCCTATATCCCACCTTCGATGAGTGAGAAGCTTTATGAGCATAAAAGAGGACCAAAGCAATTATTCCTTCCCGAAAAGGGTGCTCATGCTCAAGCCTTCAATACGAATCCAGAAGCCTATGAAAAGGCAATTGACTCGTTTTTGGAGACGTATGTGCCCCGCGCTTAGTGTGCGGGGTTTTCTTTATAAAAGATAAATCAAGCCCGCCACCCCTAAAGAGACCATTCCAACCACCCCTGAAATCATCGCTATTTTCGTCCGAAAATGCCTTTCTTCTGCCGTTTCTGATTGAAAATTTGCTCTGTATTGTCTCCCATCTGTCCAAGCTCCAATGGTAATGCCGGAAATCAAAAGACCTATCATACCAGCAATAAGGAATATCTCCACATTAAGTCCTCCCTTAATAAAAGCAAAGCCGCAAACATCTAAATCTACCATGTTTGCAGCTTCTTCTTTTCTATCCCTCTATCTTATTCGTCGATGTTTTTAATGCCCCATTCTGGTCAAGGTAGATATCCAGAAAGGTTCCATCCGTAAATTTCATGACGACCGCCATATCCGTAACCACGATATCTTCAACTTTCCGCCCTTTTATTTTTTCGGGTGTCACTTCGAACTCTTTTACGTTCATTTTAAAATCCCCTTACCATTTTAAGTCTCTACGCTTAATGTACATTGGCTGTTTTAGATGCATATTTCTCCATAAACTCCAGCACCTGTCTAAACACCGCAATCTCATTTTCCTTCTTGGCAAATCCATGACCCTCGTCTTCCATGACGATGTAGGTGATATCCCGACCCTTTTCCTTCAAGGCTTCGACGATTTGGTCGGATTCTGCTTTGACGACACGGGGGTCATTCGCACCTTGAACGACCAGCATTGGCTTAATCATTTGATCGATATAGGTACTTGGTGAATATTCGATTAGTTTCTCACGGTCTCTTTCCGGATGCCCGACCCACGCATCCATGGCAGACTTCCAATCTTCAGGGACTGAATGGATGAAGGAGAATAGGTTCGATGGGCCGCATACATCGATGACCGCCTTGAAATAATCAGCATGGCGCCCATGCAGGAGCAAGCTCATGTATCCGCCATAGCTCCCGCCCATCACGATGATTTCACCCTTCTTGGCATAGCCTTGGTCGATGAGCCAATCTAGGGCAGCAATATTATCCAAACGTGGACCCGCTCCCCATGCCCGCTCCACCATCTTCGTGAAGTTCAGCCCATAGCCAGTGGAGCCGCGGAAGTTTGGCGCGAAAATGCTGTATCCATTGCTCAGAAAATATTGAAAAATGGCATTGAAGGATTTTCGTTCCGCATGCTGCGGTCCCCCGTGCGGCCACAAAATCATTTCACCCTTATCATGCTCCTCTTTTGCTTTATAAAATAAAGCCTCTATCTCAAGCCCGTCAAAGGATGGATAGGTCACGACTTCCGGTGCAACGAAATCTTCTTCTGCCATGCCGGCCATTTTATTGCGGGTAATCTGGACCCACTTATCCCCTTCACGCTTATACACATTTCCGAGCTGCACAGAGCCTCCGCCGAGAAGATAGACGGTGCCTGATTTCGCGACAGCCACCTTGGTGATTAAATCACATGGAATCACCATATTCCCCCATAATCCTTCATCCAAATGATAGGCGTACAGTCTGTCTTCCACACCTTTTTCAGCGGTGATATAAAGAATCCGATTTTCCTTGTCATATATAAGGGTAGTGAAGCCTTCTTTCGGTATCTCCTTTACTTTCGTAAACGTCTTTGTCTCCAAATCAAACTTGGCGAGATAAGAGAAATCAGCCTCATAATCCGTTACGAGATACACTTCTGTCGGAGATGTGAGCACAGCAAAGCTGACCGTATGTTCCTTTTCAGTCGGAGGCGTCAATAAAATCTCTTCCTCTCCCACCCTTGCGTAATAACGGGAATTTGTATTCGAGAAAAATTGGTAATAAAGAGTGGTTGTCTCATCCTCACTCACTTCTGCTATGTACGTGGTGCCGCCGCTTCCCTCTAATACGGTCGTTTCCTCGCCAGTGCTGAGCTGCAGACAATAGGTGTTTAGGTAACTGGGATTCTCTTTTGAGGAGGAATAATATAGTCGCTCGCCATCGCTAGATAATTGAGGACTGAAATTGCGGGTGTTTTCCTGATAGACTACTTTTTTCATTGCTCCGCCGTGAGGCTTAAGGGCATAAAATTGTGTGTTCTCGTCACCGTCATGGTCAAATCCGGCAATTACGAACCTTCCTTCCTGGTCATAAAGCAGCTCATGGCATGGCTGATTGTTAAATGTTAGCCGATAGGGAAATGCATTGGGAAGATCCATTGCCCAAAGATTGTACTTCCCGCTTATGTTTGTGCAAAATATAAACTGTTTCTCATCCGGACTTACGGCAAAATCAATAATCGATACAGTCTGCAGCATTTCTTCCACGTCTGGCTTCGGAAATTCTATCATCTAAAAACCCCCTTATCGTTTGGTTTAATCATACCAAAAATATACATTTCTGTTGTATATTTTTTATAAAAACGTATGCCATCAGAAAAAGGCCTCTCGAGACTTATACCAGTCCTCGTTTCTGCTTAAAATCTGTTTATACTTCTATATATCTGCTTACTTAACATCCCGTAATGCCCATTGGTTCCTTCGCTCCATAGACACGATTCTATCTTATTGATAGAATTTAAGAGACATTTGGAATTATATGTAAAATAAATGCAATAAATCTCATACATCCAGGTTATTCCTATCCATAAATCCATGACAAAGAAAGGAGAAAGTTTGTATGAAATGAACTTTGTCTTAGTTCTTCATTGAAAGCCGCCGACATGCTATAAAGTCGAAAACTATCAAGAGTGATAAGAATGCTTCTCTCAATACGCAGAGCTCTCGTTCTTATTCAGCCGATATAAAATGCCTAGAGTAATAAACTCCCCCTCCCCTGCCTTTGACTATATACTGACAAGCCTCCAAACACCGTTAAATAGACAAACATTCTTTTCACACTGGACATCAAATCATCTGCCTATAACAGCCGATATAACAATTCAAATGAACCATTCCTGGCATGTATCCTTATGACCATGGGCTATCCTATTAATCTATTAATGAGGTGAGAATATGAAAAAACGCTTGTTGATGATTTCCTTAACCTGTCTGTTTATGGTATCCGGTCTATTTCCAAACCAGCCAGACGCCGCTGGAACTGGGCAAGATGAATTCAGGGCTTTTTGGGTTGACGCCTTTCATGATGGATTTAAAACAGAGGACCAGGTAGATCAGCTGATTGAGGATGTGGAAGCAGCCAATGCGAATGCCGTGATTGTGCAAGTCCGCAGAAGGGGTGATTCCTATTTCAATAAAGCATTGGAGCCGCGCACACAGGACCCATCCTTGCAGGAAGACTTTGATGTTTTAGAGGATCTAATAGACAAAGCCCACTCAAAAGGAATTGAGGTTCATGCCTGGTTAGCCACCCTGCCAATTTGGAACTCCCTCACGCCGCCAACTAGCCCTGATCATGTGTTCAATACAAATGGCCCCTCTGCTGAAGGCGAGGATTTTTGGCTCATGACGAATGCAAATGGCGCGATGCGCTCAGGGGCAGATTATGTGCTTGATCCCGGCCACCCAGATGCCCTCGATTATACGGTTGATCAGTACGTGAATGTTGTGAAGAACTATGATGTTGATGGCATTCACCTTGATTTGGCCAGATATATGGGAACAGATTGGGGATATAATCCGACAAGCATTGCCCGCTATCAGGAAGCCTTCCAAACAGACAGCATCCCAGAGCCGAACGATCCAAACTGGGCAGAGTGGAGACGAGAGCAAATCAACTCCATGGTCAGGAAAGTCTACCTGAAAGCCATCGCTCTCAACCCGCAGGTGAAGGTATCCTGTGCCACAATCGCTTGGGGAGCCGGTCCGAAAACACAGGAGGAATACAATAACACGCGCACGATGACCGAAGTATTCCAGGATTGGCAAAGCTGGCTGCGGGATGAAATCATTGATCTGGCCATTCCAATGAACTATGACAGAGAGCATGTGGAGAGCCAAAGACAATGGTATGATGAATGGATTGCCTTCCAAAAAGCCAATCAATTCAACCGCCAGATTGTGGCCGGGCCGGCCGCTTACCTCAACTCCATTGATTCGACGCTTGCTCAAACAAGAAGGGCACTTGCTCCTGATGATGAAGGCCGCAAGCTTGCCGGCGTCAGCTATTACAGCTATGCTGTCACCGATATGGACAATCAGCCCCGCAGCACCTTTTTAGATGCGCTTGTGAACGGGACCGAAAATGAGGCTGCCGTCTTCCCTGGCAAAGCAGACGTCCCTGAAATGAAGTGGAAAACGAAGCCGAAAAGCGGCTATTTAATGGGACAAGCACTGACCTTCAAAAAACAAGACATCACTGATTCCACCTTGGAAATCAGAGGAGCAAAAGGATTCAAGAAAACCA
The DNA here is from genome assembly GCF_002946355.1 of Pradoshia eiseniae. NCBI lineage: Bacteria > Bacillati > Bacillota > Bacilli > Caryophanales > Bacillaceae > Pradoshia > Pradoshia eiseniae. Next base: position 576,677 of record NZ_PKOZ01000001.1, on the reverse strand, counting down.
TCAAAACTGACGGAAACGGCTGGTTTGGCCTTAGCGGCTTAAAGCCTGGAGTCTATGTCGTCAAACTGTCCGGCGAGCACAAATCCCCTGCCTATCCCGTCATCATAAAAGCAGGAAAGGTCAAGAATATGACGGTGATTGGAAAATAAAAAAGAAACTGACCTAATGAGCTCCGCAGGCGGGCTTTTAGGTCAGTTTTCGCTTTTAGAGATAATCTTATTTGGTTATTCCGCCTGTTTTTCATCCAGCGGATACAATCTTGCAAGACATCATCGGATTTAAGTATTGATTGGGGCTTTTCAGCTGAAATGTCCCTGCCCCATCCGTATAATCAATGAGGATTTTCTCATCGAGAAAGACTTCATGATTTTCGTTAATGTAAACCGGGTAAGCATTCGTCTCCCACTTTTTCATCCCCTCCGGCACCTCATCTAGCACAAATAGGTTCCAGACGCCGCTCATGACACAGCCGCACCCTTCGGTTTCATATTTCAAATGGAAGTGCCCTCCTCTTCCTTGCAGCTGATCACTTAACTTATCTAGCGCTCGTTCTGTCCAGATAATTTCCATTTCACTTCCTCCTTTTACTTTCCTGCTTATTTTACCCATAAAAAAACGGTATTCTTTTATGAATACCGCCTGCTCTCAAATGAAAGCGTTTTATTATCAATGCAAATTGGTCGTTCTATGTTTTTCGATCAGGTTTTGTAAGACTGCGACAGCTTCGCCCCCGCTATAGGTTCCTTTGTATTTAAAGCCGTGTTCTTCACAATACTTCTGTCCCAGCGCTACTGCATCTTCTTTGGTCATTTCTTTTTTGAGCTCACCGATGACCATTCCGTATGGCGCTTCATAGATTGTACTGTATTTTTCTTTTTCCATGTTATCCTATACCCCTTTGTATTGTTATTCCCTTGACTAGCCTTCGAGAATCACAGATAACAGCGTTCTTTTTGCCGTTAAATGACCATCTATACTAAGTGGGATGGTCTTTCTACCATTATAGTATACTATTATCGGGGATTTTGTCTAATTATAGGATTTTTTCTGTGAAATTCCTCCTTCCGTTCCCTATTTCCAGCACATGACCTACCTTCCTATTCTTTGATTATATGCACCGCTTTCGTTATGCTTACCTTGTTTCATTAATGAATTGGACATCCGTCAGCTCAGCATACGGAACAAATCGGGTTTCGCCATTTTTGCCGGCTATATGCAGCTTTCTCGCTTGGTCGTTGCAGAAATGGATGCACCCCTCCACGGATTCGTAGCGGTGGGCATTCGCTTTGTAATAGGTGATACGCACCATTGCCCCGTATTCCATCGCTTCAGCAATGGTATGACTGATTTCCTCTATTCTTTGTTCATCCAGTTCATTTCGTGTTTCGTAGCTGTCCTCCCGGGCCCACTCTCTCAGCAAGGAGACATGCTCCGGCAGCATCAATGATGTCCATTTAATCTTTCCTCGGTCCCGAATCATTTAATCTCTCCTCCAAACTTAGGCTTGATGCCCTCCGACCAATGTGCTTCTCTGCTTAGCCGTGCCGGCCGACGTATAGGACACGGCCCGCAAAATCGCGTCAGATCCATATTTACGGCGCATGCGGTCCATGACAAAGCCAAGCTCCCGCTTGCGCCAGCCATCCTGGTCGAAGAGACTGATTTGCATTTCCCTCTCAGGCGTAACATTCGAAAGCGTGATGGAAAGCTTCCGAACCGTCCTCCCCGTATAAAATTTGTCGAATAAGAAGAGACACATTTCATAAATATCCATCGTGATATTGGTCGGCATCTCCCGTGTAACGGAACGGTGAAAGCCTCCGCCGAATTCATCCTTGCTGTAGTAAACGCCAAGGCTGACAGTCCGCCCGGCCATTCCTCCTTGACGGGTCCTTCTCGCCACCTCTTCGCACATTTCCAAAATCACATGCTTGATTTCTTCCCGCTCCTTATAATCACGCAATAAAACCTGCCCCTTGCCGAAGCTGACCTGACCTTCCATGATAGGCGCTCCAATCTCGGATAAATCAATTCCCCATGCATGGTGATAAAGCTGATTGCCCATGATGCCGAATTTCTTCTCGAGAGCGGCGAGGTCATAGCGGGCAAGCTGCCCGACAGAGAAGATGCCCATCGCATTCAACTTCCGCTCCAGTGGTTTGCCAATACCCCACATCTCGCTCAAGGGAGAAAGCGGCCACAGCTTTGTCTCGACATCCTCATAGCCCCAAGCCGCGATGCCCTTCTTTTTCGCCTCAAGATCGAGGCAAAGCTTCGCCATCAGCATATTTGGGCCGATTCCAATCGCGCATGGCAGCTGGAACTCCCGGTCAATCTCATCCTTGATCTTCTCCGCGACCTCCCATACATCTCCCCAAAGCCTCCCTGTTCCGTTCACCTTTAGGAAGCTTTCATCCACACTATATGTATGGATGGCGTTCTTCGGCACATACCGATTGAATAGCCGGCTGATTTCCGTCGAGATTCGTAAATAAGTGGACATACTAGGATTAACAAGCTGAATCCGCGAATCGTGTGGAATTTCAAACAGCCTTGACCCCGTCTTAATGCCGAATTCCTTCTTCATCTTAGGAGATGAAGCAAGCACGACCGAACCGCTCCGGTCTGTGTTGGCCACCACCGCCAAATAGCATTCAAGCGGGTCTAGTCCCATCATCACCGCAGAACAGCTAGCAAAGAAACTTTTCATATCTACACACATCACATAATCATTTGGCAAATTGCTGTAATCCATCATCCCATGAACCTCTTTCCAATAAAAACAGAATATATGTTCGCATTGCATTATACCCATAATCTTAAGCGAATATACGTTCGTATTCAATGGTAATTTATTTACAATCAGTTTCAAAAAGCTTCTAGCAGGGGCAAAAATGGATTATAGTGGAGAAAAAGATAAGTGAAGCGCCATTGGAAAGCGGGGATTATATGGGATACATAATGGAGTTGCGCAAAATAGTCGGGAGCAGGCCGCTCTTAATGGTAGGGGCATCCGTTTTAGTGGTGAATCCCAAGGAAAACCTATTGCTGCAATTGCGCAAGGATAACGGCCACTGGGGATTGCCAGGAGGGGCGCTTGAGGTGATGGAATCGTTAGAAGACACCGCAATCAGGGAATTGCTTGAGGAAACCGGCCTATCGGCAAATGCCTTGGAATTCTTTGGAGTGTTCTCAGGTATGGAATTTCACTATATTTATCCGCATGGTGATGAAGTATACAACGTGATCGCCGCCTTTGTTTGCCGGGCATATGAGGGAGAATTGAAAGCGCAGCCTGAAGAAGTTTCCGCCCTTCGCTTCTTTCCGCTTAATGCTTTGCCGGAACAGATAAACGGCCCAGATTTTCCCGTCATCAAGCGTTTTATAGAGGAACGAGGATAGCCTTGTTCCTCTTCTTTTTATGAAGCTGCTTTTTGTCTGCCCTTAAGCAGCAATGGCCGTTATCCAAAAACAAATGGCTGTAAGTAAAGCCAACGGAGCCATCACCCATTTTTCCTTTCTGCTATTAGAAAGCAGGTTCATAATCATATTGAATGTCAGGTAAGCCGCAAAGAAAAAACAAATGCCTTTTGTGAGGCTAATCGTGAATAAAGAGGGTATAATACTAGCCGTCTGCAACAATATGATGATGGCAAATAGCTGGACACATACAGAAAAGCCGCAAAGAATTCTCATTCTTTTAGGCATTATGATATATTTACCGCCCATTGCGAATTCTCCATAGGGAAAGCCTAAAACAAGCAAAGCATATAGGATAGCAACGAATATAAAAGCCATGCTTCCAATAAGCGCAATTATCATTTAATGGCCTCCCTTTAAAAAAATTTACTTTAGTAAATATTCTTATTATCCACAGTTCTTATTCATCACAAATAAATCCTTCTTCCCCCTCTCCTATCAACACGAAACAAAGAAACCTTTGCGAAATCAGCTATTATTTAAATATAATTGAACGAGAGTATAGACTTCTTAAGAGATTAATAATCTAGTAGCAGGAGGAGAAAAAGAGAAAACATGAAGAAAACCATCATCATTATCTCCATCATTCTCGCCCTGATCATCGCAGGGATTATCGGAGCGAGCTTTTACTTCTATAATGTGGCGGTGAAGCGTGCGGACAAGGATTTCCTGAATTCAGACCCGAATCTCGCCGTTTCAACCCCTCAGACCTTGCAGACAGAAGCAAAAAAATGGGCTGGTACCGTTAACTTTGAAGAGATTGCAATCACCTCCAATGACGGTCTGGCATTAACAGGCTATTATTTGCCGGCAGAGGAAAAAACAAATAAGACGGTTATCATCGCACATGGCTATGCCGGGCATGCCATCGGGATGTACGCTTACGCGAAATATTATTATGAAGCACTCGGCTATAATGTCTTGATGCCTGATGCACGCGGACATGGGAAGAGTGAAGGGGATTATATTGGATTCGGCTGGCATGAACGCAAGGATTATATCCAATGGATTGATTATGTGCTCGACCGAAACGGCAAGAACAGCAAGATTGCCCTGCATGGTGTTTCCATGGGAGGTGCGACCGTTATGATGACAAGCGGCGAGGAATTGCCGAAGCAGGTGAAGGCTGTTGTCGCAGACTGCGGCTACACATCGGCACTCGATATCCTCAGCTACCAGCTTGGAGAAATGTACAGCCTGCCGAGTTTCCCGCTTATCCAGAGCACTAGCCTTCTAACAAAATTACGTGCCGGCTACTCATTTGAGGAGGCTTCGGCAGTTGAGCAAGTGAAGAAGACCTCCCTGCCGATTTTCTTCATTCATGGGGAAAAGGATACCTTTGTGCCGTTGGAAATGGTCCATGAGTTGTATGAAGCGGCAAACGGGGAAAAAGAGCTCTACATCGTACCGGGTGCCGAACACGGAAATGCCTATAATGCAGACCCGGAAACCTATGAGAAAAAAGTGGCAGAATTCTTGGCTTCATACATGAAATAACAGCAGGCCGTCCTATGAGGGCGGCCTTTTCTAATGCTATCACCCTCATAAAACATTATGTTAAAATAATATAAAAATATAGAAAGGGGATACATAATGAAAAAGCTCTATTATTCCGCCGTCACCTATATGGCCCTGGCACTAATCAGCGGCGTCTTCTTCAGAGAGTTCACAAAACTGAACGGGATTTATGAAACGACAACGCTCGGAAAAGTGCATGGCCACCTCTTTTCATTAGGATTCATCGTGTTCTTGATAGCTTTATTATTCGAGAAAACATGCCAGATCACTCAGGATGACATGTTCCAATTCTTCTTTATCGCCTATCATATTGGTCTAGGTGTCTCAGCAACAGCTATGACAGTAAGAGGTGTCCTTTCTGTCCTTGAGCTGAAAGGCAGCCTCGAACTGTCATCAGGACTTGACGCCTCCATCTCAGGCATATCCGGCATGGGGCATATCGTCATGTCCATCGGCCTCGTTCTTTTCGTCCTGATCTTGAGGAACCGGCTCCTAAAGCCTTCTGCTTGACTAAGGCTCAAAATCGTCCCGAATGAGGGATCCCTGCAAAGCAGAAATGCTGTATATCATCAGTATTTCTGCTTTTTTTATATGGCGCCTAAACAAAAAAAGCTCAGCCAGAAATCCTGGCTGAACTGCCTTATTGTTGTCATTTCATATAACGATATTCGCGCAAGCTATTTAAGATTTCAATTTCCTGGATGATTTTCTCTCCAATATTGGTTTCCCGAACCTTTTTCCGCTTTAATTCCTTATCGACCAATCTCTTTATGGAAAGCACATCTGTCCCATTAAGCAGAACATCTTCCTTTGAATTAAAATGCTTATGGGCAACTAACTGCATGCCATAGGAATTATAGAGTAATGTATACCCCGCGATGCCGGTTGTGGATTGATAAGCTTTGGAGAAGCCTCCGTCAATGACAATCATTTTTCCATTCGCCTTGATTGGATTTTCCCCATCAATTTCTTTCACCGGTGTGTGTCCATTGATGATATGGCCCGCGTCAGGGTTTAAATCAAATTCCTCAAGGATTTTGCGGCAGACCTCCTCATTTTCCCGTAAATGATAGTATGGGTTCTTTCTCTCTTTATGGGTTGCCTTGTCCTTGATAAAGTACCTCTCAAAGGTTGTCATTTCTCTTTTTCCAAAGAGGGAGGAATATTCCCCTGTCCATAGATACCAGACCATATCTGTCGCAAGGTCATCCGTCTCTTCAGGATGAGCGAAAGAATGACGTAAATATTGTTCAAACACATCCAGTAATTCACGGCCTGAATACGTGTTATTTTCGATAGACATTTTCTCCATCTTGCCATCTTCATCCAACGGAATGCATCCATGCATTAATAGGTTGCCATTATATTTTAAGTAAAGGCTCCCCTTCTTCATCAGGAAATTCATATGTCTTGCCAGCTTTTCAGAATGCTGCACAGAGAATAATAGCCGTTCCATTACCTGCTTTTCTTCCTCTAACAATTGACCAGGCTGCTCAGAGTTTACCGTAGCAAAGCAGGTGTTTTCAAGAGGATACGTCTTCCCGTAAAGCGTGATTTCTTTTTTGTCATAATCAATTTTCTCCAGCAAAAGTCTTTCTGACATATTGAAATACGGTCGTCTTTTGATAATCGGCATTTCAAGTTTGAACTGGATCATCGCAATGGCTTGGTGGATTTTCGTTATTTGCAGCTTTTCATGATTTGATAGCTTCTTGTCTGAATGTACCTTAGGTCTAAAAGCCGGATTGTCCTCATAATATTTTTCCGCAAGGGTTAGCAGCGGCCTCAGGTTGATTCCGTATACATCCTCAATGATATCCAGGTTGTCATATCTTGCGCAGATACGAATGATGTTTGCGAGACAAACGAGTGAGCCTGAATACGCACCAATCCACAGCACATCATGGTTACCCCATTGAATATCAAGAGAATGATAATTAATCAGGGTGTCCATGATTTTATCTGGTTCAGGTCCGCGGTCATAAATATCGCCAACGACATGGAGATGATCGACGACCAATCGCTGCGTTGTATACGCAAGGCCCGTCAAGAGTTTATCAGCCTGGCCTAAGGAAATGACTTGGTCGACAATCTCTTTGTAGTATGGCTCCTTGTTCATTTGATTCGTTTTATAAAGCAGCTCTTCAATAATAAACACGAACTGGCTAGGCAATGCTTTTCGCACCTTTGACCGTGTATATTTCGATGAGGCATGGGAAATAAGCCTGATCATTCGCTCGATGGTCACGATATACCACTGATTTAATTCTTGCTCATTATCAAATTGATTTTTGACTAGCGTTAATTTTTCTTCCGGATAATAAACCAGTGCCGCAAATTCATTAATCTCTTTTTCTAACAAAATATCTTGGAAGAGGTCTCTAATTTTCTCTTTTACATTTCCAGAACCATTCCTCAATACATGCTGAAAGGCTTGATATTCGCCATGCAAATCACTGACAAAATGCTCTGTCCCCTTCGGCAGATTAAGGATCGCTTCCAAATTGATAATTTCTGTTACGACTTTTTCTTCACAATCATATTGTTGAACAAGTAAGTCTAAATAATTTGCTTTCAACTTATGTATCCCCTTTACGATATTTATCTCAAGTTATCTGATGAATAATTAGTATAATTGTTCTTCCGCGCAACACTCGTCACCCTTCAGGTGACGGATCCATTCAAGCTCTCCACTAATCTTGGATTAGTGATAGCAGTTTTAATCCTCTACTATATAATCTAAACTACCTATCTCTATTAGGCAATATTTCAATAGCAATATGTATATCATAATAGTTTATCAAAGTGTCTGATTACGAGCTTTTTCAACAAGCGGATATTCCAAGTTGTTATTCTTGAAGAACACATAAAAGAGCAGGGAAATTCACCCCCGCTACTTTACTGACGATTATAAATATCAAGGAACATGTCGATACCATCTGCACGCAAGGCCAATATTATCCTAATCAATTATATTGCAACAGCGCCCTGACCCACCTAATCCGTGATGCGCTCTCCGTAATGTACATGCCAATGCATATGCTTATTACTTTGATAGCCGCCTATATTGGTCGATACCTTACAGGCGCCATATTTTTCATTTACCGATTTGGAGACTTTCTGAATCACGGCAAATAGATCGACCATCAGATCCTTTTCCTCCGGTGTCACATCGATTAATGAAGGTATATGTTTTTTAGGAATAACGACGATATGTACCTCATAAAACGGACGTGTATGATAAAAAGCCAGGGTATTTTCTGTTTCCCACACTATATCGACCGCTGTATTTCCGCTTAACACCTCATCACAATAAAAATCCTCTACTTCATTAGCCATTCATTCCAACTCCCAACAAGATTGATTCATTATACTAATACGGCAACAATCTCTTATTCCCTGCTAGACGAATTAATTTTCCCGTCAAGCTCTGAAGTCACATAATCCGCTCCGATATTACATCTTAAAGTGCTTTTTTCCTCTCTTTTCCGCTATCACCCAAATGGTTTTCATTAGAAATATTGCACTTTTTTCCATATTAAGAATTGACAGTCTAATTGATAACGATTATCATACTAAGTGATAATGATTATCATTACCAATTAATCAGAAATAGGGAGGACTTACGTATATGCGACAACGCTTCATTTCACCTGCATTAGCAATCACTTTTCTGCTTGGCGCCTGCAGCTCTGAGGATGCGAACAGTAAAAGTAAAACAGAAAAAACGGGAGATTCAACTTCATCCATAACGCTGACTGATTTCGCCGGACGCGAAGTTTCCATTGAGAAAGTGCCTGAAAGAATCGTATCCTTGAGCGGCGGGGATATGGATATCATTTATGCGCTAGGCGGTGAGGTTGCTGGGCGACCGACCTCTTCTCACGAAGAAAACGATGCTCCATATAAAGATGCTATACAAATTGGTTCCACTCATCAGTTCAATCTTGAGAAGATTGCCAGCCTTAAGCCAGATGTTATTATTGGCAATAATCCAATGAACACAAAGGATGTTGAGAATTTTGAATCGATTGGCGCTGAAGCTCTCTTAACCTCAGCCAACTCAGTCGATGAAATCAAGAAACAAATAACCCTATACGGAGATATGCTTCAAAAGCAGGAGGAAGCAGAGAAATTGACTGAAGAGATAGATGCGGATATCAAGAAAATGTCGGCTGGCAGCACGGAAAATGAAAAACGCGCCCTGCTTGTTTACGGAGCCCCAGGTACATATATGGCCGCTCTTCCTAATTCATTGAGCGGGAACCTGCTTGAGCTTGCCGGGGGAGAAAACATCGCCTCTGATTACCCTGCGCTCGAGCAATATCCGCAATATGCACAGCTCAACACAGAACGCATTGTGGAAGCAAATCCAGAATACGTATTTTTGCTGACACACGGCAACCCAAAGGAAGTTAAAGCCGGTTTTCTAAAAGAAATGTCTGAAAACCCAGCTTGGAATAACGTTGCTGCCGTCAAGAATGACAAGGTCGAGATTCTCCCTGCTGATTTATTCGGAACCAACCCAGGCACAAGAATAACGGAAGCCATCTCTTATCTAGATAACATCTTGAATGCCGAAGAATAATGATGAAGATTGAACAGCGAACATTCAGAAGGAAGATGCTCTTTATTGTTTTGCCGGTTTTCCTGCTGCTTGCTTCCATCTACGGATTGACTTATGGTTCAGTGCCCCTTTCCCTTGTAGATGTATGGAATGCGCTGACCAACCAAGGCACAGACATACAGGAGACCATCATTAAGGATCTGCGCCTGCCCCGAGTCATCATCGGATTATTGGTCGGTGCATGCCTGGCTGTATCTGGCGCACTATTGCAGGGAGTCATGAAAAATCCGCTCGCAGATCCAGGAATCATTGGCGTTACCGCAGGAGGCGGTCTGGCAGCCTGCGTGATTATGCTTATCTTTCCTGCTCTATCGTATTTATTGCCGCTCGCAGCATTTGCCGGTGCCTTCCTGACCTCGCTCATCATTTATTTTCTTGCCTGGGACAAGGGAGCCTCCCCGCTCAAAATCATCCTAGCGGGTGTCGCCATCAGTGCCCTTTTGAGTGCTGTGCAAAGTGGCATCATGAATATTTACAGTGATCGGGTCCAATCCGTCCTGTCCTGGCTGTCCGGAGGATTGAGCGGGCGGAGCTGGTATCATCTTGAATTCATGTACCCTTATGCGCTTACAGGTCTTGCATTATCATTCTTTGCCATCAAGCCAGTCAACCTCCTCCTGCTTGGTGATGATTCTGCGAAGCTGCTCGGCCAAAGGGTAGAGTTGACCCGTCTTATCATCATTTTAATTGCCTCGTTCCTTGCCGGCGCGGCGGTAAGCGTAGCTGGGCTGGTCGGTTTTGTCGGCTTGGTTGTGCCGCATATCATTCGCATTCTGATTGGGAGCGACTATCGATACCTATTGCCGTTTTCTGCCTTAGGCGGTGCTTCCCTCGTCGTGTTCGCCGATACGATTGCAAGATCTTGGTTTGATCCGATTGAATTACCGGTCGGCATATTGCTGGCCGCTATCGGTGCCCCGTTCTTTATGATTTTATTGAAGAAAAGGAGTTTGGTAGGATGAACGCCATTAGAGCGAGTAACCTGTGCCAGAAAGTCGGCTATTTCCAACTAAAAGACATCAGCCTTTCCATTCCAACAGGCAAAATGACGGCCATTATTGGGCCGAATGGTTCAGGAAAGTCCACCTTCCTGAAAATCACAGCACAATTAATGGGAATGGATGAGGGGGAAGTCCTTATTCACGACAAACCGATTCATACATACAAAAGACGTGAACTGGCCAAGACCATTTCCATGCTTCCGCAATCAAAGGAAGGATTGCCAAACTTGAGCGTTAAGGAACTCGTCTCCTATGGACGTTCACCCCATCATTCATTTTTGAATCAAGGCAGCAAAACGGAGGATGAGGCTATCATTGACTGGGCATTAAAGATTACCAGTACGAAAAAGCATGAGAACCGGATGTTCCATGAGCTTTCCGGTGGGGAACAGCAAAAGGCGCGGATTGCGATGTCCCTTGCGCAAAAGACGGATATCCTGCTTCTCGATGAGCCAACAACTTATCTAGACATAGCCCATCAGCTAGACTTAATGGAAATGCTGCAGGAAATTAATGAACAGTATGGAATAACCATCGTCATGGTTCTGCACGACCTTCAGCAGGCCGCGGCATACAGCCATCACATGATTGCTTTAAAGGGGGGATGTCTCGTAGACCACGGAAAGCCCAGGGACCTTCTAACTGCATATTTTTTACAGAAGGTTTATAATATTAATGCACATGTTTATTTTGAAAACGACTATCCAATCATTATTCCACAACTCAAACAAAGGAGATTGATACCATGATCGTTGTACAAAACAAATTCCAAACGAAAAAAGGCTTTGGCGAGAAAATGGGTGCCCGATTCACCCAAAATAACTTAGAAACATTCAAAGGATTCATCCGTGTAGAGGTTCTCTTGACTCAAGGCATGGAAGAAACGGACGAGCTAAGCGTCAATATGTACTGGGATGACAAAGAAAGCTTTGAAACTTGGAGAAACAGCGATTCCTTCAAGAAATCTCATGCGCGCCCAGCTGAAGGCTCAACGGAAGCGCCAAAAGAATCCCCAATCATCAGCAATAAAATCAGCATCTTTGATGTGGTGGCCGTTAAAGAAGGAGCAATCTCCCAGCAATAATCAAAAACAGCGCTCGATATTCACCGAGCGCTGTTTTTCTTATCATATTAACTCTTGAAGATTGTACTAATGATTTTATCAACGGACATAGTGCTGTCGATTTCAAATACGCCTAGACGAAGCTTGCTCTCGACACCTTTTTTCTCAACAGCCTTAACGAAGCTGGATGCATCCTTAATGATTTTCCCAGCCACGAGGACCTGCGCTACATCACCGCTCGTCATGCCGCTCGCGACATTGATGATTGTTTTATAGACAACCTTGTCTGCATTCTTTTCGGCATCCTTTTCAGCTGCGGCTTTCGCTTCCTCTGTTGCTGCTGCTTTTGCTTTCTCTTCAGCAGCTGCGATTTCTTTGGAATATTCATCACTCGTCAAGACCACATAACCAGCAGTCTCAAGTTCGCTCTTCATATCCTCTTCAGATAATACCTCTGTTTCCGTAACCGTAGCTGATACGGTCTCTTCCTTTTTAGAAGTTTCTTTTGCATCGGCATCCTCTGAGGAGAAGAAATAAATTCCGCCAAGGATGGATGAAGCAACCAAGATGCCTGAAGCAAAGCTGCTCATTACTTTATGCGTCATTTGCTAGCTTCCTCCCTCTGTTCCTTCCGGAGTCATAAGGAGCCAGGATCTCTTCTACTTCCTGCTCAGCCAACTTCGTTTGAGCAGCGATACTCTTAATGGAATAGCCCCTCTTATAAAGGTCAAGCATCTTTCGCATTGTGCTGCGCGCCTCAGAGTTCAAGCCCATAACACCGGCTTCCTGAGCGGTAATTTCCTCGTCCATTTCTAGCTTCCGGATTTGCTCTTTCAATTGATTCGTCTCATCTAACATAACCGCATAGTATGTATCGATTTGTTTTTGATCGTCTCTTGACTGTTTTTTCATTTTTATGAAAGAAGCAATAAATAACACTGCGGAAACCGCAAATAAAATCACTAAAGCCATTTGCATCTGTCCATGTTCCTCCTACCTTAGAAATCTCTCATTCATTATACATGCAAAGTCGAGTTTTTTCGATGATATTCTCTAATCCCCAGAAAAACCCATCATTCTCCCTATACTTCCAGCTAACCCTTCATCCCTTCCAATTTAAATAGTTCCTTATTTATAGAATACGGCAGGAATACCAGCTTTTTGTATGTCGAATAGCACAAAATTTGTCGCATACTGCTGAAATATATGCTATACTCGTAGAGACCTAAAACTGCAAACATTTTACTTACCATTTTACATCGCCCTGCTGAAATTCAGCAGGGCATTTTTTTACGTGTCCTGCGCATCAATCACTTTATATAAAATTTCCGCAAGAAGCCCGCCGATTTCACACACTTTTTCAGATTTGAAAGCCATATCTTCGCAATATCTTTCTCGAGGGGAAGTTTTGAGGGTCTATGATTGCCTTCAAGGAAGTTATCCCTGCGGCCACAGCTTTCGTGATCAAGGCTCCGGCGATTTCTGTCCCATACCCCTTCCCCCAATGCTCCGGCCTATCATATAGCCAATTTCATCCTCTCCACCCTTTTTCTCATCAGGCGTTATATGACCAAGACCAAGGTATTCATGCGTACTAGCATCGAATATCTTATAAGAACCGCTATCTGCATATTTCTGATTGCGTTCAAGCAATGCTTTGAAATTTCCTTGCGCTTCCTCTAAAGGGATAGAGCGTTCCGTAATCTGGGCCATAACCCTTTCATCAGAAACGAGTGCAAAATAATAATGAAAATCGGATTGATGAAACTTCTCTAATACAATGCCCATCGTGTTCCCCCCATAAGTACTGAGAAAAATAAAAAAACAGACCCAATTACTCGGGTCTGTTTCGATAAGTTAAACTTATATTAGTTTTTTTGAACGTTAGTAGCTTGAGGTCCGCGTTGACCTTGTTCTACTTCGAAAGTTACTTCTTGACCTTCGTCAAGAGTTTTGAATCCTTCACCTTGGATCGCTGAGAAGTGAACGAATACATCGTCTCCACCTTCACGTTCGATAAATCCAAAACCTTTTTCTGCGTTAAACCATTTAACTTTACCTTGTTCCATGTTTGTTGCCTCCTAGTGCGATAGCACATTGTATTACTATCCTTGCTTATCGATCGTAAAGACGAAATATTGTTCAACTTTCAACCGTAACAAACAAAAATAATTCTTCCTTATAATAACAGGTTAGTGAAAAAAACGCAAACATTTTAGAAGCGTTTTCTTTCTTTTTCTTTTCTTAAGAATGAAAAACCTCTAGAATGAAATCGAAAGGCACATACATTTATTTTTTCCGCGTCACTAAAGGATTTCCTTGAACACTCTGAAGTATTCCGTTTGCATGGCACTACCCCTTATCTATCACGTCTTTCCGATAAATACCCGTTCATACAATAACTAGCCCGATGAGAAACAGGATTATAAACTGATAAAATAAAAACATTTCGGAGATGATGAATTTTGATAAAAGAAATAAACCTTCTATTCCCCCCTCGCAGCCTCAAGCAATATCGACTCAGTGTATAAAGACTATAGACAAATTCCGAACAGAAAGCTATTTGGCTGCCAAAAAGATAGCCAGTTAATCGGCTGCATAGGCGGGGAACAAAATAGTGATACTTTCATCATCCGGCATATCGCTGTTACCCAAGAGAAACGCGGCTGCGGCGTCGGCAGTTCTATGATTCAATTTATTTTAAATGATCCCTCAATCAAGACAGTCATCGCCGAAACAGACAAAGAAGCTGTCAGCTTCTACCGCAAATTCGGCTTCCACATTACCTCTTTAGGTGAAAAATACCCAGGAGTAGAGCGATTTGCTTGCCAATATACACTCAAGTAGCCTTACGCACAGCCTTCATAGAATATAACTGGATCCACACACCACCAGCCAGCACAACACTGAAGACAGCCATAATGACGGCTGTCGCTTGAAGGCTGAAGATTTCCGCAAACAATCCAAGCAAAAAGGTAAATAAGATTTGGATGCTGCCGAAAACAATTGTAGCCGCACTGCCGAACCGGCCCATTAAATGCGCCGGAACGTTCTGTTGATAATACGTTTCGTATCCTGTGTTACAAAAGGACATAACAAATCCAAGCAGGATAAAGCTTGCTATGCCAAGCCACAGGACGTTAGTTGCATAAAAAACGGTATAGAAAAACATCGTGAAGAAAAGGCCGAATCCAATATACGCTTTTACAGACAGTTTCGCCGTCAAGAATGCGGCTGCAATGCCGCCGGCAATGGCTCCTCCGCCTGTCAGCGCGACAATAATTCCGTATAAGCTATCTGATGCTCCGAGGTTCTGTTTAATGAAGGTCACCTCTTGAGAATCTAGGGCAAATGCAATCATTAAGGTCATTTGAAAGCCCACATAGAAAACGGCAAACGAACGATTGCCTCCGAGAAATCTCCATACCTCGATAAAATCCTTCCCTATAGCCGCAACCGTAATCGGGTTCCCCTTCAGCCTCTCTTCATCCTCCACCTTAGGCAAACGAGAAATAATGAGCGCACAAATAAAAAACGTCAGGCTGTTCAGCCAGATGGCAGCATCAGTACTATAGAAAAGGATGATGAGCCCCGCCAATGCTGGCCCGAGTAAAAAGGACCCAGAATTGAATGTCCCTAAGATGGCATTAAACCGCTGTCGCTCCTCGTTTGGGATGTGTTTCGTTATGTAGTATGTACTGCTTGGACCAAAGAAGCTTCCGGCTACATTGGCAATAAAGAATATGACATAAATGGAAGTAATGGAATCCATAAAGGGAATAAGCAGTATTAAGAATCCTCTAAGCAGGTCCGCCCATACCATCAACTTTTGTTTATCCATCCGGTCGATGAGCGACCCGGCAATGAAACTCGTCAATATCTTTGCCGTGGGCCCCACTATATAAATACCAGCCACCGCGCCGGGTGAATGGGTCAAATTCAGGACATATACATTCAAGGCGACAAGATACACCCAGTTCCCTAAATAGGAAACACCAAGCCCGCTGAGCAGCCAGTGATACTTCCTCCAGATCACTGAACTCCCTCCTTTTTTCTCACTCTACCTAAATACTATTCCCCCTAAGGGTTGAAATTCCCTTTTCCAAAAATGAAATAAGACCCTCCATTTAAGAGAGCCTTATCCATTTTCTCTATTAATATAGCGCAGCGCCCTGCTTAGCACAGTCGGCACAACCGAGATATGATTTTCACCAGGAGCTTCGATAAATGCCGCCCGAATCTTGCCGGAATCCTGCAGCCTTGCATACAGGTCCTCTGCATCCTGCCTTATACGCTCCTTCTCCTCAGATCCGACAGCCACAAAAAGACGCTGAGCATCAATCATAGATTGGCTTAAGAAGTCCTGCTCAAGCCCTTGCATCAAGCGGCGGTTCCACCAAAGTGACGGGCTGATTGCCATATAATTTTGATAGGCACCCGGCTTCGCAAAAAGCGCATAGACCGTAAAAAGGCCTCCAAGTGAATGGCCAAAAAGTGTTTGCTCCAGTCGATTTACCGGGTAGCGAGCTTCCACAAATGGCTTAATAACCTCCTCCAACGTACGAAGAAAATCCTCCGCACCGCCTGATTCTGGCCATGGCAGTCCATTTGGTCTCGTTGGCATATTCAGCGAATCCTTCTTAGGTGTATAATCCCAAAAACGTCTTGGATGGAACGGAAGATCTCCAGGATAGCCAACCGCACACACAATTGCTGGTCCTACTCCTGTCTTTTCATACCGTCTCGCCTGAAGGGAAACGATATCGGCTACCGTACGGAAATACGCATTTCCATCAAGCACATAAATAACCGGAAAGCCCTCTGGAGGCGGCGTTGTGTCTGGCTTGTATAGAAATAGCTCATAATCATCTATGCCATGCTGCTCTGTATGTCGCATTCCCTTCCCCTGCCTTTCTAGTTCGATAAGATTTCCTTATAGATTGTTTCATCCGTCACACTGTCATATCCCAAGCAGACAGGGACACCATCATAGGGATCCTTGATGATGCGCGCATCAATATCAAAGACATCCCGCAGCACATGAGAAGTCATAATTTCCTCCGGCTTGCCAATTGCCTTAATTTGACCTTCCTTCATCGCAACGAGCTGATCGGAGAAACGGGCAGCGTGATTGATGTCATGAAGCACCATGACGACTGTGCAGGCATGCTTCTGATTTAATCTCCGGACGTTTTTAAGAACATCAAGCTGATGGGCCATATCCAAATAGGTGGTCGGTTCATCCAATAGGAGCAAATCGGTCTCTTGGGCGAGGGCCATGGCAAGCCAAACCTTCTGCCTTTGCCCGCCCGATAATTGATCCAATTCCCGCGAACGGAAGGCTGTTGTTTTCGTGACCTCCATCGCCCATTCAATCACTTTCCAGTCAGCTGAGGTGAGCCTATGCCCCCTCTTTTGATGCGGGTATCTTCCATAGGATATGAGCTCCTCCACCTTTAGCTCGGAAGGCGCGGTCGGGTTTTGTGACAATAAGGCAAGCTTCTTTGCAATATCCTTTGTCGCCATCTGACTCAGGTTCTTCCCAAGCAGGAATACCTTGCCGGACTTTGGTCTCAGGATTCGCCCCATTGCTTTCAGCAGAGTGGATTTTCCGCAGCCATTTGGACCGATAATGGTTGTTATGCTTCCTTCATTAATAGAAAGGCACAGGTCACGGAAGACCGTTCGTTCCTCATAACGGGCCTCTAATTGTTCGACCGATAATATAGTTGCCATATACGCTTCCCTCCTATTGCTTCCTTTTCACGAGTAAATACAGAAAATAGGGCACACCAATTATGGAGACGACAATTCCCACCGGAATTTCATTGGGCGCGAAAGCCGTTTTCGCGATAAAGTCAGCGATGAGCACCAAGAGCATCCCAACGGCGCCGCTCACTGGAATGATAGACCGGTGCCTTGTTCCGACCAGGCTTCTTGCGATATGCGGTGCCATAAGCCCGATGAACGATATGCTTCCGGATACGGATACACAGCTGCTGATGATCCCGATGCTTGCCAGCAGCAGAATAGACTTTTCACGCTCGACCTTGACACCGATGCTCGTTACGGTTGCTTCCTCGAGCTGGAACAAATCAAGCAGATGCGCCTTCTGGAAAACCACTGGCACCAAGATAAGGAGCCAAGGCAGCATCGACAAAATATAAATCCAATTCGCATTATAAATGCTCCCAGAAATCCATACCGTCGCCATTTCAAAATCAGCCGACTTCATCTTCAAGGACAAATATAAGGACAGTGCCCCAAACCCGGATCCAATTGCGATGCCCGTCAGCAAAAGGCGCTCTGTATCAAGCCTTCCCCCTTTAAAAGAGAAGAAATAAATCGTCAAGGCAGCGATTAACCCTCCGACAAGGCCGAATATAGGCTGCAACATAATGCCCATTGTGCCAAGATCACTTATCTGCCCTTGAAAGAAGAACATAAAGATGACAATGGCCGCTCCTGCTCCAGCATTAATGCCAAGGATGCCAGAATCAGCAAGCCCATTGCGGGTAATCCCCTGAATGACCGTCCCTGCCACCCCGAGACCCATGCCAACGAGCGCGGCAATCACAATCCTCGGGAGCCGAAAATCAAAGATAATCAGTTCGAACCTCGGGTCATCATTGGTACCGAGCAATGTCCCAACCACCTCACCGACAGTCATATCAAATGCCCCATTCGTTAAGCTGATATAGATTGTCACCACAATTAAAAGGGCAAAGACAGACAGCGTACCAAACAGACGCTTCTTCTTACGCATGCTTTCCTCCTCCCTTCGTCCGAATTAAGTAGAGGAAGAACGGAACACCAATTATGGCTGTGACGACACCAATCGGCGTTTCAAATGGATAATTGATGAAGCGGCTGGCCAAATCACAGCAGGCCAGAAAAATGGCCCCGATTACGCCCGAACAAGGAATGAGCCAGCGATAATCAACCCCAACCAAAAAGCGTGTGATATGGGGAATGATTAGTCCTACAAAGCCAATCTTTCCGACAAGCGCAACAGCCGTCCCAGTCATCGCGATGACCGCAATCATCGCCAATGCCTTCACGACCGTTGTACGCTGCCCCAAGCTAACAGCCGTCTCATCGCCAAGGGAGAGAATCGTCAATGAACCTGACAGAAGCAAGGCGAGAATGAACCCGACGAGTCCTAGCGGCAAGGCCAAAAGCAGCATGTCCATATCTGCCTGATGAAGCTTGGCATTATACCAGAAGCTAATGTCCTGTGAGATTTGGAAATAGGTCGCCATCAATGCTGACAGGCTACTCAGGAATGTTCCAATCACCGTCCCAATAATGGCGAGACGCACCGGGGACAAGCCGCCCCGGAGCAGGGAACCGAAACCAAAGACAATCAAAGCGCCAAAGGCAGAACCTGCCATCGACAGCATAATCATCGTCAGATTGGAGGCTCCAGGCAAAAGGATCATCGCAATCGTGATAAAGAAGGCAGAACCATCGGTAACCCCCATGATAGAGGGCGAAGCAAGATAATTACGGGTCATCCCTTGCATGACAGCTCCCGAAATAGCCAAGAACGCTCCAACCAATAAGGCCGCCAATACTCTTGGCAGCCTAGAGGTCACGATAATGGCATGGTCGACATTTTCCCGGTCGTAATGCAGAATCGCATCAAGCACAATCGAGAAGCTCATATCCTTTGCCCCATAAAGGACAGACAAGATGACCACCGCCACCATAATGAAGGGAGCGACAATGAGGATGGCTATAGGCTGGGCAGGCTTCCATTGTGCACTCTTTTCCTTACCCGTAATCATTACTTGCTCAAGTTTTGCTGAACGGCTTCAAGGAATTTTGTCTTGCTCCAGGCTGTTCCGCCTTGGGCGAGCGGTTCAACGCTATTGACGAAAACTTGATCAGTTTTTACGGCATCAAGCCCATTCCAAATCGCATTCTTTTGAAGCTCGTCTAAGGCTTCCGGTTTATCCGCATTTTCGCTTTCTTCAAACTGAAGGAAGATATAGTCCGGATTCATTTCCGCTAATTTTTCAAGCGAGATTGCTTCCTGTGCTTTTGCAGCAGCCACTTCATCCGGAACCGCAAAGCCAAGATCAGTGTATAATACCGGGTTTAAGTATAAGTCAGTTCCATAGATCATTAGATTGCCGGCACGAAGGCGTATGACAACCACTTCTTTGTCCTTCATTGATTCAGAGACAGCATCCTTCACTTTTGCGGCATCTGCCTTGTAATCCTCAAGAATCTTCTTTGCTTCATCCTCTTTACCGGTCAGCTCAGCAACCGCTGTTAAGTTTGCTTCCCAGTCGGTTGACACATGGGAGATCGGCATCATTGGCGCGATTTTCTCAAGCTGTGTTTTTACATCTTCCTGAAATTTAGATGTACCAAGAATGATATCCGGATTCAAACCAAGAATGGCCTCATAATTCGGCTGTCTCTTATCACCGATAAGTTCAGCCCCTTCTAGGTCCTCAGCTAAATAGGAAGGAAGCTCATCACCCACAGCAAGGGCTCCAGCCGGCTTCACGCCTAACAGAGCCAAGTCTTCCATAGATTCAAGGCTCGCAGCCACGATCGTCGGTTCAGCCGGCACCTTATACTCCTTGTCCATATATGTAACGGTATGCTCCTTTGGCTCCGCTTCAACCTGTTTCGACTTGCCGCTTGTAGCCTCGTCCTCTCCACATGCAGCTAAGAAGAGTGCTAATGCAGCAGTAAACCCAACCTTCCAAAATTTCTTCATATGCCCTAACTCCTTTGTCAAAATAATATGTATTGATAGTGATATTGATAATCATTATCATTTATATACATTACCACTTCCTGCAATCTTTTCAAGAAAAAATCAGTCTTTTTGGAAAATTAGGTATAAAGATTCAATTTATTCTTACTAGTTAGCAAGTATTAAGAAATAACAGTCTCTCACATAGCGATGAGATAATAGTTTTTTGAAATAGGATGGAATGTGGCATCTTCTCTTGGCAGGGGCAAGGAATTCAGGTAGATACTAGGAGCATAAAGACGATAATATTCGATGAATTCGAGGATTATGAAAATATCAATAAAGGAAGGCTGTTTTCATACAGATTTCTCTTGAAACAATATTTTCAGTATTATATTATATTAAAAAAGTAAGATATGTTTTAAAGCAAGGAGGCTATATCATGTTTAAAAATCCAGCTATATGGACAATTATAACCGCTATTATTACAGCTCTTGTTTATATTGATGTCTTTTATCTTGACCTCTTTATATTCACTATTCCTTTAGCCGTTGTCATTGCTCTTATTTCTACCATTGTCGCCGTAAAACAAAAACAATATATTTATATATTTTTCAATATACCATTAGCGATCATTGCATGTGCGTGCTATGTCATATTCCCTTGGTAAAAATCAGCTTTCAAAGGATGCCTCATTCAGGTGTCCTTTTTTTATTTGTCTAAAATGATGAAGGGAATCGCATGTTCCAAAACTTCTGCTGGATAGGTAAGACAACGCAAGTCCTTTCTCAGCAATCTAAAGCTGCATGCAGTCAAAAGAAAACCGAAGGCACTAAATTGCCTTCGGTCATATGTTTGATGGGTTAGATAGAAACGCCATTAACTTCTTTGATTTTATTAGCTACTGCAACAGTCAGCTCTTCAGCTGTTTTCGGAACGAAGTTCTTTAGGATAGAGTTCACCATAGGTCCCATCGCGCCACCTGCTGTGATATCAAGATTGCCTGTCATGGTTGTATTATTCTCATCGATTGCTTCTGCCTGGAAGTAGCCGCCGCCTTTAAAATTATCGGATAATCCTTTCAAATTAAAGGTTACAGTTGTCGGCTCTTTCCACTCTGTAATATCAATCTTCAGCTTGACAGTTTTCTTCATGAATCCTAGGTCTCCCTTAAACGCCCAAGTAGATTCATTTTCATTAATAATCTCATGCTCAATATAACCCGGAACAAGCGGTGCCCACTTGTCCATATCGCTTACGAATGTCCAAATTTCCTGAATTCCTACTGGTAATTGTACTGTATGTGTTCCTGCTGGCATGTGAAATGTCCCCTTTTTATAATGGTTTAGTTAACTTCTTTCCCTTGGTTACTCTGCTTTGCCAATCGCTAAGCCGGCAAGATAGCCGAATGTGATAGCTGGTCCAATTGTTCCGCCAGCACTCACATATGATTGTCCAAAGATACCCATTGCTGCGTTTCCGGCTGCATACAATCCTTTAATAGCTTTGCCGCGGTGATTAAGCACTTGGCCATTCTCATTAATGCGCGGTCCGCCATTCGTTCCTAATGAACCGTAGTAGACAGGAACGGCATAGAATGGTGCCTTTTCAATCTTGCCAAGGTTTCTCTCTGGTGTTCCTCCGCCAATTTCGAGTCCTTCAAAGAAGGTTGTCCCGCGGTGGAAGTCAGTATCCTCTCCTGCTTCAACCTGTTCGTTCCAGCGGTTAACCGTTGCTTCAAGCGCATCTGCATCAATATTGATTTTCTCTGCCAATTCACGGATGCTTTCAGCCTGTGGTACCCATTCAGGAGCCTCTTCACCAGGCATCATCGTGATGATCATCGTACGGTCCTTCATCTGCTGGTCAAAGACCATCCAGTTGTTCTTCTCGTTTGGCCACTCCACATTGACTGGGTCATAATGATGGAATGCTTTTGGTAGATCATTATAGGTAGAACCTTCATGAACGAAGCGTTTACCTTTACTGTTGACGAAGATGCTGTTAGGGCCGAAACGTCCGCTGCCGCCCAATTGGTTCATGACGCGATCTTCATATTCAAAGGTTGGATCCTGCATCGCTGGATACCACCATGCTTCACTCATATTACCCAAGGCTGCGCCTGCTTCCATCGCCATGATCAGCCCGTCTCCCTCATTGCCCCAAGGAGTAAGCGGGTGCGTGATTTCGCCTTTTAAGAAAGTCTTGATCAATTCTTTATTCCATTCGAATCCGCCAGAGCCCATGATAACCCCTTTGGATGTGCCGATGTAGATTTTTTCATCTCCTTGCTCTGCAACAAGGCCGATTACGTCTCCCTCATCGTTCAAGACAAGCTCTTTCCCTGGTGTTTCCAAAATGATTTCAATACCGCGGTCAAGGCAGCCTTTCACCATGGAGGCAATCAAGGAACGTCCCATTGTAACGATATTATTTTCCATCCGCTCGGCAATCTTCATGAAGTCGATTCCGCCCTTTGCTCCGCCCTCTTCAAGCGTTAAAGGAGGGAATGTCGGGTTATTACGGATTAAAGCGCCGTATTCTCCGATTTCGTTCATGTCATATGGCAGCGGGTCAAGAGAGCGGCCTGCCTTTGTGCCTTCGAAATATCCATAATACTCTGGATAGTTTTCCGGTACAGCAAAACGGACTGGTGTATTTTCATGCAAATAGTCAATCGCTTTGTAAGCGTTATCAACATATACTTCAAGCAGCTCAGGATCTGGTTCTTTTCCTCCTGTGATTCTGCGAATGTATTTCAAGGCATCTTCTCGAGTATCCTCAATACCCTTTTCCTTCATATAACGATTCATTGGAATCCAAGGTACCCCGCCCGAGAAGGCTGTTGTTCCGCCGATTTGATGTGTTTTCTCTAAAACTAGTACTTTTAACCCCTGATCATGCGCCGTGATGGCAGCTGTTAAGGCCGCACCGCCTGTGCCCATGACCACAACGTCAACTTCGCGGTTCCATTTCTCTGGTTTTCTCGCTGGCATAGCCGTTCTCCTCCTAAATGTAAGTATGATGACAATCCTGCAGAAACTAACTCCCTAAATGGTCGTTTCCATAAAATGATAGTTCAACTATCATTTTCATTTACATCCTACCAAAAGATTTATTAGCTTGTAAAATAATTCGCTTACAATTTTTTATTTTAGAAAAATTCAAGTTTATGATAAGGTTTATATCGTGGACAATAGTATGAGGTGATAATGAAATGGCCAGCCATTTAAGCAATAGAGAACTAGCGAAGAAAAAAAGAAAAGAAACCATATTGGCTGCGGCCGAGAAACTGTTTCTTCATAAAGGTATCGATAATACGACAATGGACGAGATTGCAAAGGAAGCCGATATTGGGATTGCGACATTATTCCGTTACTTCCCGAAGAAGGAGATCATTATCCAGACTGTCGCAACGGCCAAACTGCAAATCCTGATGGATGCCTTAAAGGAGATTGAGCAACAAACTTCCTCCTGCATGGAAATGATGACAGCCGTCATGGATTTCTTTATTAACCAAATGTCCGAAGATGAGGGTGCCTTGCCTAAGCTGCTCGATAATTTCATCAACTATAAGGCCGTCGCCATTGATTCATTTGATGACCTCGACATGTACTACGAAATGCGGGATGAGATATCCATCGTATTCACTCGCATGATTGATAAGCACAAAAACGACGGGACCATCAAGCAGGAGCTGAGTACAGCTCAAATATTATCTACCATTCTAAGTAATTTCTCCGTATTTACATTCAAGCTTTCCCTAAAAGGAAACGAGAAACTGCCAGCACCTGAGCTTACTTCTGAGGAACAATTAATCATCATGAAGCGCGTCTTCCTGGATTATTTAAGACCGTAACAATTTCCATTAAGTTTCCGAATTAGTACATTTTACTAATCCCTGCTATAATATTCATTTGTAAGAGAACAGTATCTGAAAAATCACCTTTTTAATACGTATATCTTGCAAATATAAATTTAGGGTGGTAAGAACATGAGTAAGTACAGAGTATTGCTGTATTATTACTACACTCCGATTGAGGAGCCAGTAGAATTTGCGGCGGAGCATTTAGCGTTTTGCAAGGAGATTGGCTTAAAGGGCCGTATCCTCGTTGCCAAGGAAGGCATTAACGGCACCGTGTCAGGAGATTATGAACAGACACAGGCCTATATGGACAAAATGAAAAGCGATCCTAATTTCAAGGATATCGTTTTCAAGATTGATGAATCTGACGGGCACGCCTTTAAGAAGATGCATGTGCGCCCGCGCCCAGAACTCGTGAATCTAAGCTTAGAGGATGACATTAATCCAAATGAGCTGACAGGACGCTACTTAAGCCCGAAGGAATTCTTTGAAGGCCTGCAGGATGAGAACACCATTGTCCTTGATGCCCGCAATGATTATGAATATGATCTTGGCCATTTCCGCGGCTCGATTAAACCGGATATCAAGAACTTCCGTGAGCTTCCGCAATGGGTACGCGATAACCGCGATATGTTTGAAGGCAAGAAAATCTTGACCTACTGCACAGGCGGAATCCGCTGTGAGAAATTCTCCGGCTGGCTCGTGCGCGAAGGCTTCGAGGATGTCGGCCAGCTCCATGGCGGCATCGCGACATATGGGAAGGATCCGGAAGTTAAGGGGCAGCTTTGGGACGGACAAATGTATGTCTTTGACGAGCGCATTGCCGTGCCGATCAACCAGGTTGAGCATGTCATTGTCGGCCGTGACCACTTCACTGGCGAGCCTTGCGAGCGCTACGTGAATTGCGCCAACCCAGAGTGCAATGATCAAATTCTCTGCAGTGAAGAGAATGAGCACAAATACATGCGCAGCTGCAGCCATGAATGCCGCACCCATCCTCGTAACCGCTACGTTGTTGAGCATGATTTATCGGAAGAAGACGTACAGGAACGATTAAGCAAGCTTGAAGCAGCATCTGTAAGCTAAGCTGCTGAATGATATTAAGAGGAGAAATGTTGAGTACCAGCATTTCTCCTCTTTTTTGTTGTCGTTTAAGCGGAATGTCTGGCAAAATAGTGTCTTAAGAATAACGTTTTTGTTCCTCGTTATACTCTCATCATTGCTCAATTGGGCAAAACTTCAATCTTTAAGGACGAAAAATTTCCAAATATGGCCGAACACCTATATTAAGAGCGAAAACTTTTCTTTATGAGCGAAACAATAGCCGTAAAGGCAGTAATCATGCGACATGTGGTATATGATCAATGTATGAGTGAAAGCGGAGATTTTTTGGCAGAATCTCACTAAAAGCATAAAAAAGGATTATCTTCTAATATTTGGGGTATGAGCGAAAAGGAGGGTTTTTACCTAGAGGAAGAATGAGCAAAAATCCTCAAATCTTTTTCATAACCATGATAGGAGGCCATATGAAGAATAGCATAAAAATCGCCAGCGCCTTTATCGGAATTATAATTGGCGCAGGCTTTGCATCAGGACAAGAGATTTTGCAATATTTCACAAGCTTTGGCATGATGGGGACCGTTGGTGCGGCCATCTCCATCGTTTTATTCGGATTTTTAGGGATGGTCTTAACAAAGATTGGCAGCAGGCTTGATACCGATTCCCATAAGGAAGTCATTTATAAGATCAGTGGGCGCTATTTAGGGATCCTCATTGATTCTATCCTCGTATTTATCCTTTTCGGCATAGGAGTGGTCATGATTTCCGGCTCCGGTTCAATCTTTGCCCAGCAATTCGGGATGCCGCAATATGTGGGTATCATTCTCATGACTGTCCTTGTATTGATCGCCATCTTATCCAATGTCGATCAGGTCGTAAAGATTATCGCCTCCATTACCCCTTTTCTCATTATTGGTGTCGTGGTCCTATTCGTGTATAGTCTGGCAACGAAGGATTATTCCTTCATGGAATTAGATGCCTTGGCGAAGGAGCAGCCTTCTGCCACCGCTCATTGGTTCACATCCGTCATTAATTATGTTTCACTCGCCATTACAATGGGCGCGTCGATGACACTCGTAATGGGCGGTGATGAATCGAAGGAGCGAATTGCCTCATACGGCGGTATGCTAGGCGGTATCGGAGTCGGTATCCTTATTGTCATTCACCATCTGGCCATTCTTGCCAAGATTGATGTGGTTGGAGATTACGATATGCCATCCCTCGGGCTTGCTAATCATATTTCCCCGATTTTTGGCGTCATCTACTCTGTCATTCTGTTCGGGATGATTTTTAATTCAGCCGTTAGCATGTTCTTCTCGTTCGGTACTCGCTTCTTTACACCGAAAACGAAGAAATTTAATTGGTTTGTCGGCGGTACTTTGCTGATTGCATTTGGAGCCAGCTTCTTCGGATTCAAGCAATTAGTCTCCATCTTCTATCCCCTTTTCGGCTATTTGGGCATGATTCTGATAGCAATCCTTATTATTGCGTTTATTCGGATGCGGCCATTAAAGGAAATAGAGAAGGAATGATTTAAGGAGGGGAGCATGGAAAGAAGATGCTCCCTTCTCTTTGTTTGTTTTTCCTTTCCGTAAGACCATATCGCTTTCAATTTCCACAATATTCCTTTAATCTGGTGTTATGTCTTGAAAGCTTATAGTACAAATACGTTGAAATCTACAGATTTCATCCAAGAAGAGGTATCCTACATATGAAAAAAAGCATTTATTTAGCCGGGGCTTTTGTCGGTGTCATCGTTGGCGCCGGGTTTGGTTCCGGGCAGGAAATCCTGCAGTTTTTCACTAATTTTGGGATGTTTAGCATCCCCGCGATTCTATTGTCTACCGTTCTATTTGCCTTTGTTGGCATGCAGGTGGCTCAGCTAAGCAGTCATCTTCAAGCCACATCACACAAAGAAATCATCACGGTCCTCTGCGGCCGCTATCTCGGCAATGCGCTTGATATCGTTCTATCATTCTTCTTATTCGGCGTCGGGGTCATCATGATTGCCGGAGCAGGTTCCATCGTTACGCAGCAATTCGGGATTCCTGCTTTCATCGGGGCTATAGGAATGACGGTCATCACCGTCCTGACGATGCTTTTGAAGGTTGAGCGGATTATCGGCATCATAAGCTCAATCACTCCATTCCTGCTCGTGATTGTCATCGTGATTGTTGCCTATGCGCTGATGAAGAATAGCATTAACCCGGATCAAGTCAATCAATATGCGGATAGCACGAAGGCATCCGCTGCTAACTGGGTCTTGAGCGGACTGCTCTATGTATCCTTTAATGTCGCGGTTGGTTTTTCCATGCTTTCAGTGATTGGCGGAACATTCAAGGACAAGAAGCAGGCAGGAATAGGCGGCATCATCGGGGGAATACTGCTAGGGGTTCTGCTTCTTCTTATCAATGCCGGTATGATGACGGATTTAGCCGTCATTAAGAACATGGACATGCCAACGCTTTATTTAGCGAATATGATATCGCCAATCGTCGGGAATGTCTTATCTATCATTCTGCTTGCGATGATTTATAACACATGCGTCGGCATGTTCTACTCCTTTACTGTTCGCTTCGTTCCGCAAGGACGTTATTTTGGGGTATCGGTCAGTGTGGTTGGCATTATCGGTTTTGCGCTGAGCTTTGCCGGGTTCACCACCTTGGTCAATACGGTCTACCCAATCATGGGCTATGTCGGCTTTATGCTGCTTGCCGCCATTACATGGTCATGGATACGATCGGTTCACCATGCACCGCTCCAAAAAAGCTCCATGCAGATTAAGGCGGATAAATTTAATTAACAAACCATAGAAGGCATCGGATCTATTCCGATGCCTTCTGTCTATTTCTATCCACTCGCTTAGCGAATTCATCTAACGTCATGGAACCCGTTACGAAAATTCGCGACAATTCATACTGCCTATCTTTCCCTCCGCTCTCATTAATGGACGTTGCCAAGCCGAAATCATACACCTTTTTCGTTTCATCAATCACCCTTTGATTGAAGCTTCCAAATGGATAGGCTAAGGCTATTACCGGCTTGTTGGTGATTTTCTCGATTGCTTCCTTCGAGCCTTTCAATTCAGCAGCCAGATCTTTAACCTTCGTCAGATTCGGATGAGTCGCTGTATGAGATTGCACAGAAATCAGGCCTGATGCAGCCAGCATGTTTAAATCAGATTTTGATAGACGGTTTTTGCGCCCTAAAAAATCAGAAATCACGAAAAATGTCCCTTTCGGCGTGAAATCATCTGTTTTAAGCTTCTTAAAGATTTCATAGGCTTTCAAATTGTTCTTATATCCATCATCGAAGGTCAGGAATACAGGTTTATTGACCTTCTCCCGCTTATCCCATTCCTCAAAGGTAAGCGGGGTAAATCCATGTTCACGCAAATAAAGAATCTGCTTCTCGAAATCCTCTGGAGACACATATAAATCTTTGTCCCCTTTCCCTTCGAATTTAGCAATGGAATGATACATCAGGATTGGAATTTTCTTTTCCGCCAATACACCACCCGGCAGGCAAAGGACAAGCAAGCAGGCGAGAATGATACTTTTCCGCTTCATAAGATAAGCCTCCTTTTTGTCCTTAACATTTCCCATGGCAGGGATATTATGCTATTGGAGACACAAAAAACTAAAATAGACAAGAGGTCGATGTGCCTGGAGCTATTCCTGCTTTGATTTCTTTACCTTGTCGAAAAGATTTCCGCCGCCCCATATACTTATTATGGTAGGTTATAAATAGAGCGGCTTATTCATTATCCAGCAAGGAGGGAATGCTTTGGTTAAATTAGAAAAGATGAATTCAAGTGAGTTTCAAAGATACCTCCGTTTTGCCATCAAAAACTATGCGGCTGAACATGTTAAAGCAGGAAATTGGGACGAGTCAGAGGCAGTTGGCAAGGCGGCGCAAGAATATGAAAAACTATTGTCTGACGGTGAAAAAACGGCCAATCAATACCTTTTCACCATTCGAGATGGAGAGCATGAGGTCGGGATTATTTGGCTTGCCAAGCGCTCGTCCGAAAAGGGGTTTATTTATGACATCTATATTAGAGAAGAACATCAAGGCAAGGGTTACGGAAAGAAAGCCATGGAAGAAATAGAAAAAGAGGCAAAGAATCTTGGTTTAAAAAGCATAGGACTCCATGTCTTTGGCCATAATGCGGCAGCCAGAGGTTTATATGAAAAAATAGGCTATACGGAAACAGATATCCTCATGGAAAAGAAGCTCACATAACCCTAGCTCATGCCTTCCCTAGTCAAAAGAACTCTCCAGATATCATCCATCCATATTCCCTTATTCCGGATACAGGAGTATAATGAAGGACAGCAAAATGCAGAACTTACAGAAAGAAGAGTGGGTATGGAAAGAGAGAAGAAATTAGGAATTTTGGTTGGGGCAGGCTCTTATTTCATTTGGGGCATCCTGCCGATGTATTGGAAGCTCGCGGGGGAGATTGATGCCATTGAAATACTGGCCCATCGTATGATTTGGTCATTTGTTTTTATGGTGATATTGATTGGAATCTTCGGCAAACGGAACAGTGTCATGGCGGAGCTTAGGCAGATTAGCCGACAGCCGAAGACGCTATTCGCCATCACAGCAGCAACCCTGCTGATTTCCGTGAACTGGTTCTTGTTCATTTTTTCCGTGAATGGCAATCATATTTTATCCGCTAGTCTTGGTTATTACATAAACCCGCTCGTTAATGTGGTTTTTGCGATGTTGCTTCTGAAAGAAAGACTCAGAGCTAGCGAGACAATCGCGGTCTTAATCGCAGCAATTGGC
The DNA here is from genome assembly GCF_002946355.1 of Pradoshia eiseniae. NCBI lineage: Bacteria > Bacillati > Bacillota > Bacilli > Caryophanales > Bacillaceae > Pradoshia > Pradoshia eiseniae. Next base: position 546,551 of record NZ_PKOZ01000001.1, on the reverse strand, counting down.
GTGATTCTCCTATCCATCAGTCAAGGGGCCATTCCATGGACTGCCATCAGCCTTGCGATTACATTCAGCCTGTATGGATTGATTAAAAAAACGGTCAAGGTGAATACATGGACCGGACTGACGGTTGAAACCATGCTTCTAACCCCATTGGCGCTTATTTACTTGCTCTTCTTTGCCGAACATGCCTTCATGGGCTATGGAGCAAGCTTGAATGCAGTTGCCATCGGGGGCGGTCTTGTGACGGTCGTGCCGTTGCTCTTGTTCTCATCGGCGGCCAAGCAGATCAGTTATATCATGCTCGGCTTCCTGCAATACTTGGCGCCAACCCTCATGCTGATTGTGGCGGTATTCGTATACGGGGAGACATTGACTGCCTTTGAATGGATATCCTTCCTAAGCATTTGGATAGCCCTTATCATCTATACAACAAGCAATATCGTCTTTGCTAAAAGACAGAAACGGATAGCTCAGTATAAGATGAATGCCAATCACTCCGTATAAATAAACAACGGCGGACAGTTTTCTCTGTCCGCCGTTTTATATGCACGTAACCTTTCAACATATTCGTGAGAGAAATAATTTCAGAAGACCCGGTATGCTCAAACGCACCCAGATTCTCGCAACAATGAATCCGCATAGACTGAAACGTTGGATCATCCGCATGCTAAACAGCTGTTTCATGGGAGTTTCTATCCCCATGCTTTTGCCTATATACTCTTTTCCTTTCCCTGAATTATTCTTCATGGTTTTCCATCCATTTCTTCTCTTCATTTTCGACCACAAAAATTATATCACAATATCATATTATTCCCGCTTTTCTATTAAAATTGTTAGATTGGAGCATAAAAAAGAGACCCTCATCAAAACAGTACTTACTGCTTTGATGAAGGCCTCAGCCCTATACTAATCTTTCGCTTCTTCACACTTTAACGGTATTCCATCAAACTCTCGCATATTTCCTTCGTTTGCGGATACACCTTCTTATAAAGTGCGTAAAGCTTGCGATAGTGCTCCACATTCTCTTGATTTGGCATATATTCATCCTTATAGGCGGTGAATACTTTCGCGCATTCTGCTAAGCTTGCGAATAAGCCGGCGCCATAGGCCGCAAGAATAGCCGCCCCAAGAGCTGGACCTTGCTCCTTATTTAATGTGACGACACGGGCTGAGAAGATATCGGCCTGCATTTGCAGCCACGCCGGATTCTTCGCACCGCCGCCTATTGAGACAATCGTATCAATCGTTTTTCCCTTCTCCCGGAAAATCTCAATCGATTCATTCAAGGAAAATGTAATGCCCTCCATGACAGCCCGGGCGAAATGGGCTCTCGTATGGGTCGCATCCACTCCGATGAAGCTTGCGCGTATCTTCGCATCCGGATGCGGTGTGCGCTCCCCGGATAGATAAGGAGTAAAGAGGAGACCGTTCGCGCCGGGGTGAATATCCTCCACTCCGGCAAGCAATTGCTCCATCGTTTCCTCTTTCGCAAACTGTTCCTTAAACCAGCTGAGCGAGTAGCCGGCGGAAAGTGTGACTCCCATCGTATAGAAGGCATCTTCTTTCCCATGATTGAAATAATGAACGAGTCCGCCGAAATCAAGGTCATCCTCTGCCTCATAGGATAGAATGACTCCAGAGGTGCCAATGCTGCAAAGAGTAGCGCCCTCACTTAGTATATTCGCCCCAATCGCCCCGCAGGCATTATCCGCTCCGCCTGCAAACACCTTCGTTTCTGCTAAAAGACCTGTGTTCCTCGAAAATTCAGGCGTCAGCGTCCCGGCAAAGCCATGTGACTCAAGAAGCGGCGGACAAAGGCTATCCTTTATCCCAAAGATATCACATATCTCCTTGCTCCACTTCTTATTCGGAACATCTAAAAGGAGCGTTCCGGCCGCATCCGAATATTCGCTATGAATCGCCCCTGTCATCTTAAAACGTACATAATCCTTCGGCAGCATGAATACGGACGCCCTCTCAAAAAGGTCTGGCTCATGCTCCTTCACCCATAACAGCTTTGGCAGGGTGAATCCTTCCAAGGCAGGGTTTTTCGTGATAGATAGAATACGCTCCCTGCCTGCCGTCTGATAGATTTCCTCACATTGCTTTGTCGTTCGCGTATCATTCCAGAGAATGGCCGGACGCAGCACTTCATGACTCTCATCCAAGAGAACAAGCCCATGCATTTGCCCAGAGAAGCTGATGCCGACAATATCATCCAAGTTCCCTTTCCCTTCAAACCGCGTGACAAGCTCCTTCAGCACCTCTGTTGTTTGCTCCACCCAGTCCTCCGGTGCTTGTTCACTGTAGCCTGCTTTCTTTTGGATGAGCGGATAAGGTTTCGTTGCCTCACCGCACACCTCTCCCAGCTCATTCATAAGCAAAGCCTTGACCGAGCTTGTCCCAAGGTCAATTCCAATCACATACTTCATCTCTACCGGCTCCTTCCACATCCATTAGCGAAGAACATCTAGTAAATAAGCATTCACAATCGCTCTCAATCGTTCCTGTCTGCCAGACTGATTAGCAATCTCTCCAAGCCCAAGCGCATATTGCTCCAATGACTTCAAGTCTGCTTTTCCTTCGACGATTTCAAGCCCTATGCCATCCTTGAAGCTGCTGTAGCGATCCTCAACGAACTCATCCAGCACCTTGTCATCGATTAACTTCTGCGCGACCTTCGCGCCAATCGCAAAGCTGTCCATGCCAGCGATATGGGCGTGGAATAAGTCTTCCGCTTCAAAGGAGCCCCTTCTCACTTTCGCGTCAAAGTTCAACCCTCCTCTTCCAAGGCCGCCATTCTTGATAATTTCATACATCGCTAATGTCGTAGAATACAAGTCTGTCGGGAATTCATCCGTATCCCAGCCAAGGAGCGGGTCGCCTTGGTTTGCATCAACGGAGCCGAGCATACCATGAATACGGGCAACGCGTAGTTCATGCTCAAATGTATGGCCGGCAAGTGTCGCGTGGTTCGCTTCTATATTAAACTTAAAGGAATCCGCCAAGTCATAGGCTTGCAAGAATGATAGGGCAGTCGCCACATCATAATCATATTGGTGCTTGGTCGGTTCCTTCGGTTTCGGTTCAATCAGGAACTGGGCATCAAAACCGATTTCCTTCGCATAGTCAACCGCCATATGGAAAAGACGGGCCAGATTATCCAGCTCAAGCTTCATATCTGTGTTCAATAATGTCTCATAGCCTTCACGTCCGCCCCAGAACACATAGTTCTGTGCGCCAAGCTCCTTGCCGACTTCAAGCCCCTTCTTAACCTTCGCTGCCGCGTAAGCAAATACATCAGCATTCGGGCTAGTGCCTGCCCCATGTACCCAGCGCGGATGGGAGAACATATTAGCCGTGTTCCAGAGAAGCTTTGTCTTGCTTGTTTTCATGTAATCCTTAATCATCGCGACAATAGCATCCAGATTTTTATTCGTCTCAGCAAGGCTCGTTCCTTCCGGTGCAATATCGACATCGTGGAAGCAGAAGAATGGGACTTGCAATTTTTCGTAGAATTCAAATGAAGCCTCTACACGTGCCTTCGCCAAATCCAATCCAGATAAGTGGTTGTATGGTCTTAGCATCGTGCCTTGTCCGAATGGATCCGTACCCTCTGCGGTAAAAGTATGCCAATAAGACACAGCGAAACGCAGCAATTCTTCCATCGTCTGTCCATTCACTTGCTCTTTCGGATTGTAATAACGGAATGAAAAATCCTTTTGGCTGTTCGGTCCTTCATACTGAATCTGCTGTACATTTGAAAAATAGCTCATCTTTTCTTCCTCCTCGGTCCTTTATGTAATCGTTTACAACCTACAGGAAAATTGTAGCATGGAAAACTTTGTTTGTCTAACGAATAAACAAAGTTTTTAAATTAATCATTCTTATGGTATAACTAATTATAGGAGTACACGAAGGAGAGGAAACAATGAAGTGGAATCAGCAAGTTGTCAAACTGAACAATAAACAAATCATCCTGCAGGCAATCCGCGATAAGGCGCCAATCTCACGTGCCGACTTATCCCAAATGCTCGGACTGACTAAAGGAACAATCTCCTCTCTAGTGAGTGAACTGATTGAGGAGAATCTTTGCTTGGAATCAGGCCCCGGAGAATCAAGCGGCGGCAGACGCCCTGTCATGCTTCTATTCAATAACAGCGCTGGATATACCATCGGCATTGATGTCGGTGTCAATTACATACTCGGCATACTGGCCACCTTGGACGGAGCGATCATCCGCAAGAAAAAACAACGAACCGAAAATAAGGATTATCCCGCTGCTGTCGCCAAGATTATCTCCATGATTCAGGATCTTCACCAATCCGTTCCTGAAAGCCCTTATGGCGTTGTCGGTATCGGCATCGGAATTCCCGGTATTGTCAATAACGAAGGCGATATCTTACTTGCCCCAAACCTTGGATGGGAGCATAAGAATCTCCGTCAGGAAATCGAGAACGCTTTCTCTATCCCAGTCATCATTGAAAATGAGGCAAATGCAGGCGCCTATGCGGAGAAAACCCTCGGTGCTGGCCAGGAATGTGACAATATGGTCTATGTCAGTGCCGGCATCGGGATTGGCGTCGGCTTTATCTTGAACGGACAGCTCTTTAAAGGGTCTAACGGGATATCCGGTGAAATGGGGCATATGTCCATCCAATATGACGGACTCCCTTGCCCATGCGGAAATAAAGGCTGCTGGGAGTTATACGCATCTGAACGCGCATTGCTTAGGAAGGCCGAATCCCTTCTGCCTGACCAGAATGATCTTTCCCTGGAGGATTTGATGAATCCAGAAGCTCATGATCTGAAACCGCTATTTTGTGAGGTTGGAACCTTTCTCGGCATCGGCATCACCAATATCGCCAATACGTTCAATCCTGAGAAAATCATCATCGGCAACCGGCTTGCTATGGCAAAGGACTTGATGACAGATTCCATCATGTCAACGGTAAAGAAAAGAAGCCTAAAGAACAGTCAAACCGATCTTCAAATCAGCTTCTCCAATCTATCCGTCTATTCGGCCGCATTAGGAGCCGCCGCCTTTGGGGCAGAGCATTTTCTTGCGATGGATCTGCATCAAAAAAAGGTAAATATCTTTTAGTATTTACCGATAAGTATCATGTAAGAGTAATCGCAGCTGCTCTCAATTCCTTAAAACCCTCCTTCCTGCTGGTTAGGAGGGGATTTTTTTGCCTAAATAAGGAGCCTGCCCTAATTGAGCAAGCCCCTTTGCTTTACTAAAACTTGATGGTTTTATTCATGTCAGAAGGATCTTTTTCATCACTGCCTGTCATTTTCTTGAACAGGTTAACCGCATTCTTCGTCATGCTGCCCGTTTCCCAATACTCAGCAGACCTGACATTCACCTTCAACAAAACTAAATTAGGATCATCATAGGAAGTATCAAGCATCTTCTCATACGCTTTATTCCAATACTCACGCTTCTTGTCCATGTCCTCAACGATTTCTACTTTCCCGCTGACAGAGACATAGGATTTGCCTGCATAGGAGACGTTCACTTCACTATCATGCAGGATCTCGCGGTATTTATCCGTATCCTTCATCGTGAAGAACCAGAGGTCGCCATCAAATTCGACCTCCTGTGTCATCATCGGGCGTGAGAGCAGCCCTTCTGGTGTGCTCGTTGTCAGCATAGCTGTATCAATATCTTTAATTAAATCACGCAGTTTTTCAATTTCTTCTTTGTTATAGTTATTCATCATCCTGTTATTTCCTCCCTTAGCTTTTGTAGGTATGATACCCTTCTAGATTCCTCTTAATCATTTCTAGCGATATAAAAAACAGCCAAGCAAATGGCTTTGGCTGAAGAACGTTATCCGATAAAAATATCTTCCTCTGGATAGCGGATTTTCGATTCCTTTGATCTTGCAAAAGAGAACGCCAATGTCAAAGGTCCAATACGACCGATGAACATGAGAATAATAATCAGTATCCGCCCAACCAGTGATAAATCAGGTGTAAACCCCATCGAGAGCCCAACGGTCCCAAAGGCCGAGAATGACTCAAAGAGGATGACAGACATTGGTGCCTCCTCGGTAATGGTCAGCAGGAACGCTGTCAGAAAGACAAAGAAAAGTCCAATCATGGTCACTGCCAATGATTTGATGACAACGGTTTGATGAATGTTGCGTTCAAACATAGCCGGATTCTTCTGCCCCCGGATATAGCCCAAAACAGACCAGACGATGACGACGAAGGTTGTTACCTTAATCCCGGACCCGGTAGAAGCGCTGCCGGCACCGATAAACATGAGCAGCATAATCAAAAGCAGGGATCCGTTTGTCATATCGGCGATATCAACTGTATTGAAACCAGCCGTACGCGGAGCAATTCCCTGGAAATATGACACCCACAGCTTCTCTCCAAGCGGCAGCGAGCCAATCGTCGCCTCGTTTGAATATTCGAGCAGGAATAACAAAAGAATCGCTGTCACATTCAGCACCAATGTCCCGATAAGCATGATTTTCGAATGGAGCTTCAGGTTCTTAAAATTCCGCTTATTCGACAGATCAACGAATACAGTAAACCCGAGACCGCCGGTAATAATAAGAAAAGATATGACCAAATTGATGAGCCCATCATGCGAAAATCCAATTAAATTATCCGAAAACAGGGCAAAACCCGCATTATTAAAGGCCGAAACCGAATGAAACAAGCTATAGAACAAACCTCTCACAGCCCCATATTCCGGAATCCATTTGAGCGAGAGAATGGCAGTGCCGGCAAGCTCAACTGCGAGCGTAAAAATGAATAAGATTTTCACGAGGCGGATGACACCGCCAATAGAGGTTTGGTTAAATGATTCCTGCATGAGGAGCCTCTCCTTCAGGCCAATCCTCTTCCCAAGCAGGATGAGCGTAAAGATGGCAAAGGTCATCAAGCCGAGGCCTCCGATTTGGATCATGACAATCATCACGCATTCCCCGAAGACCGAGAGAGTTGTCCCTATATCTATCACGCTAAGCCCAGTCACCGTCGTCGCTGATGCCGCCGTGAAGAACGCCTCCATCCAGGTGATTTCCGCCTTGGTCGAGATCGGCATCTTAAGAAGCAGGGTTCCCAGGAGGATAACGAGCGCAAACCCCAGCGCCAGAACTTGAGGGGGTGTGAGATTGATCATTTTCCGCTTTCTTTGCTTCATCCTCATCCCCCTATGCTATAATTCTTTTTCGCTAAATTGGGTGAGATCTGATTTCTTGCCAATCATCATCAAGATATCCCCCTCTTGGATGACTTCACCCGGAAGTGGCGTCATAATTAACTCAGCGTTTCGCCAAATGGCCACAACCGTGCAGCGGTACCGCTGGCGAATGTTAACCTCAACCAGCGTTTTCCCTGCAAGCTTATCCGTCGCCTTAATTTCCATCATGCTATGCTCTTCTGTTAGTGAAATATAATCAATGACATGCTGGGAGACGAGATGCTGTGCGATACGCGTGCCCATATCCTTCTCCGGGTGTATGATACGGTCAGCCCCAATCTTCTCAAGCACCTTATGGTGATACTCATTCTGAGCCTTCACCCATACATTCTCCACGCCGATTTCTTTTAATATCAAGGTCGTGAGGATACTTGCCTGGATATCATCTCCGATCGCAACGATGACATAGTTGAAGTTCTTGATGCCAAGCGCCTTAATCGTCGCTTCATCTGTCGTATTGGCAATCATCGCATGCGTAGAGTAAGCAGAGTATTCCCGGACCAAGTCTTCATTGGCATCAATCGCTAAGACCTCACGTCCCATATTGAATAGCTCTCTCGTTACCGCGCCGCCAAATCGGCCAAGTCCGATGACTGCATATTGTACTTTCGATCCCATCATCAGCCCTCCCTGTTCGTCATTAGTATATTGAAATACAATAAATTTCATCCAAAATCTTTAAGTTCAGGAAATATAAAAAGCAAGGTTAGTGGTGCTAACCTTGCTTCTGCGTTAATTCCCCATTTTTCTTGAGGTAATCTTCTTATAATTCTCTGTTTCCGTTTTCTTTGACACATCTGAAATCGACTTCCTGTTTCCGCCTTCTCTTCCGTTGCTTCAGCAGCCTGCTTCACCGTCCTGATGCTTCCCTTTTTCCCTGAGCAGTCAAACAAAAGAACCCTACAGACAATCATCATCCAGCAACCTATTAATCTCCTCACCTTAATATATCAATATAATTCATTTCGTATTTTTAAACATAAGCAGAAAAAAAGGTATATTCTATTTAAGAAGTTGTGTGCAGAGAAGATTACATTTGCTAAAAAAAGGGTAAATATAATTGTATAAAGTTCGACCAAATTCGACATAAAGGATGTTGAGAACCATGAAAACATTCAAAGTTGGTGACCGAGTCTATGTAAAAGAGGGTACCGAAATGATTGAGGGCACAGTTGCCAAAGTCGATATGGACAATGGAATTGCAACTGTTTATTTCGAAAAACCTTACTACAACCTAAGAACAAGAAAATTCCATTATACAGCCTTGCGTACAATGGACGAAACAGAATTAACAGCTGATGACTATTTAGACTTAATGAACCTAGCCCTCTCTCTTGGGGATGATGAGCTATTCGAATCTTTCAAGCAAGATTTGAATAACTGCAATACGCTCAGCTAATTCTTTCCCATCTATATAAATAGCAGGATTCAACTTAATCGCTAGGCGGAGATGACTCCGCCTTTTTGTTTGCTTACATATGAAGAAAAGGATGGCTGCCTAAATTCGGCGCCATCCTTTCTTTACTGCTTACTGGTCATTCGATTAATGTTTATCTTTTGTTCTCGTATAATATAAACCGATACCAGCAAACATGAACATAACTAATGCTAAGAAGAGGTTCAATCCATCATCGCCTGTTTTTGGATTCACAATATCCTTCACAGTCGCCACTACCTTTTCGGTTGTGGTTGGCTCTTCCACCTCAACAGCCACTCCTAATACATCTGTGACAATAACCGTTGCTGTAGCTTTTTGGACGATTTCTTCCCCATCAATCGTTACAGTTGCTACTGCAAGGTTGGTTAATTCACCGATATCATCACTAGTCGCTTCATGGGTAACTGTGAATGTTTTAGTTTCCCCTACATCCAGCTGGCTGATTGTTTCATCAAGGCCAACCATTTCATCGATGACCTTCACATCAGTCAATGCTGTATTGCCTGTGTTAGTGACATCGATGGTGTAGGTGATGGTTTCACCCACTTCGACTTCGTCTTTGTCGGCTGTTTTGTTGATTGTAAGACCTGGGTCACTTTCAACAACGATTATTGCATCATCTTCGTCAAAGATACCTGTGTCGTTGTCGCCAACTTTGACTGTTGCAATATTCTTATATGTTGTACCGGCCACATCTGTCATCGGAATCTCGAAGTAAACATCAAATGTTCTTGTTTCTCCAGCTGCCAAATCAAATGGACCATCATAACCCTCAGCAGTCAAATCGATATATCTTTCGCCGTTTCTCAAGAATACACCTTCTAGGGAGATACCTTCTAAATCCACATTACCATCATTCGTTACCGTAATAGTATAGTGGACCTTGTCCCCATTTTTGTATTCCTCTTTATCGGCTGTTTTATCGATTTTAAGGCTAGGTTCACTTTCCACAATGACGATTTCTTCATCTTCGTCAATGATTTCAGTGTCGCCAACTTTAACTTTGACTTCAACAACATTCTTATATGTTGTACCGCCTTTGTCAGCTTCAGGAATCTTGTAGTAGACATCAAATACTACTGATTTACCTGCCTTCAAATCAAATGGACCATCATAGCCTACAGCAGTCAATTGCTCGATATCGCTATTGCCGTCTTTGGAGAATACACCTTCTAGGGAGATGCCTGCCAAATCCACGTTGCCATCATTGGTTACCGTAATAGTATAGTGGACTTTGTCTCCGTTTTTGTATACTTCTTTATCGGCTTTTTTAACGACTTTAAGGCTAGGGTTTTCTTTGATGTTTTCGATAGTTTTCGCAACAACTTTATGATCCTTATCGATTGTTACCTTCCACTCTGTTTGTTTACCAAATAGGTAACCTTCAGGAGCTTTCGTTTCCACTAATGTGTATTCACCATATTTAAGTTCATCAAATGCGGCAAATCCATTCTTATCAGTTTTTACGATTTGCTCATTACCATCTTTGTCAGTAAGAGTGAATTCTGCACCTTCCAAGACTTTAGTATCGTCTTTGGAATCAACTTTCTTCACTTCTAAGCTACCTACAGGCCCATAAACGTTAACAAACGTGACTTCAGAAGTGTTATTTTTCTTAACTTCTATTACACCAGAAGTATAGTCGTTTTCTGATTTACTGGCAGCTTTTCCATTCACATGGACACCATTAAGGATATATCCATCGTATGCATCACTTGGATCAATTTCCACAATGGAATATTCACCAGGTGTTAAGGCTGTAAGTGTTTTACTTTCTCCAGCAGGCAAGGTAATAGTTTGTTTATAATCCTTACCTGTAATGATGAAGGTGAACTCAGCTCCCTCTACATTCATCTCATCATCTTCAGAATCGACCTCTTTTTTCACCGTCAAGCTACCACGTTCGTAGTTATTGGTGATGGTGTAGCCGTTAGCCGCATCGCCAGTGATAACTGCGGTGTAGCCTTCCACCTCTTCTTCTATCACGGTGTAGTCGATCCGCTTACCATTTTTATTCACGTCGAGGTTTGTCCAAGTGTACGCCCACTCATTCTCTGCATTTAACTTAACTGGTTCACCAAAGGCTTCGCCATTGGCTTGAAGCTGCACTGTTACGGAGTCTGGGCGCTTTTCATCGTGGTTATCTTGGTCATCCCATTTCTTCTCGACGGAGACGGTAGTCTGCGCAACCTTATGGGTGTTGGTGATGATGTAGCCGCCTTCCGCTTCGCTGATAGTTGGCGTATAGCCTTTTACCTCATCCTCGACCACCGTGTACTTGATCTGCTCACCATTTTTATTCACGTCGAGGTCTTTCCAAGTGTACGCCCAGTCGTTCTTCGCGTTAAGCTTAACCGGGTCTCCATAGGATTCCCCATCAGCCATAAGCTGCACTGTTACGGAGTCAGGACGGATGCCGTCCTGGTTATCTTGGTCTTCCCATTTCTTCTCGACGGAGACATTAGTCTGCGCAACCTTATGGGTGTTGGTGATGATGTAGCCGCCTTCCGCTTCGCTGATAGTTGGCGTATAGCCTTTTACCTCATCCTCAACCACCGTGTACTTGATCTGCTCGCCATTTTTATTCACGTCGAGGTCTTTCCAAGTGTACGCCCAGTCATTCTGCGCG
>NZ_PKOZ01000001.1:528292-535254 GCF_002946355.1 Pradoshia eiseniae | reverse complement strand
AACCACCGTGTACTTGATCTGCTCGCCATTTTTATTCACGTCGAGGTCTTTCCAAGTGTACGCCCAGTCATTCTGCGCGTTAAGCTTAACCGGGTCTCCATAGGACTCCCCATCAGCCATAAGCTGCACTGTTACGGAGTCAGGACGAATGCCGTCCTGGTTATCTTGGTCATCCCATTTCTTCTCGACGGAGACATTAGTCTGCGCAATCTTATGGGTGTTGGTGATGATGTAGCCGCCTTCCGCTTCGCTGATAGTTGGCGTATAGCCTTTTACCTCATCCTCAACCACCGTGTACTTGATCTGCTCGCCATTTTTATTCACGTCGAGGTCTTTCCAAGTGTACGCCCAGTCGTTCTTCGCGTTAAGCTTAACCGGGTCTCCATAGGATTCCCCATCAGCCATAAGCTGCACTGTTACGGAGTCAGGACGGATGCCGTCCTGGTTATCTTGGTCTTCCCATTTCTTCTCGACGGAGATAGCAGTCCTTTCGACCTCATGAGTATTGGTTACAACAAAGCCATCTTTTACGCTACCGGTAACCTCAAAGGTATACTCACTAGTATTGATTTGCTCTTTAACGGTATAGAGAATATACATACCAGCGTCCTTGTATTTATCAAGCCCTGTAAAGGTGTCACTCCAGTTATTATCAGCGCTCAACGTAACCGTCTTACCAGTGTCTACTCCGTCAGCCAGTAGGCTCACAATTACAAAGTTAGGGCGGATTCCGTCTTGGTTTTCCTTATCATCCCAAGCCTTAGTTACCGTCACAGAAGTCTGCTCTGGCGTGTAGGAGTTTTTGATGTTCGTACCAGTAATCTCAGTGCTATAATCATCAACTGCTTCCTCAGTCACAGTGTAGACGATTTCTTTGCCATTCTCAAACTTGGCTAGGTCGATAAATTTGTAGGTCCAATTACCATTCTCACCAGCCATTACGTCCATCTCTTTAACCTTTTTACCGTTGGCCAATAGGTTTACCGTAATACTGATAGGACGCTTGCCGTCTTGGTTATCCGCATCTTCCCACGTTTTTGTACCAGAGATGTCTACCGTCTCAGGTGTGTGGGTGTTAGTGACCGTATATTCGATATCGCCATCTTCGTTCACGCTGCTCGTAATATCAGTATCATAACCATCGATTGCTACTTCCTTGATGGTGTACTTGACTTTCTGACCTTTATAATACTTAGGAAGTGGTCGAAGCCCTTCGGTTCCCCAACTGAACTTCCAGTTGCCAACTTTGTCGGCCTCCACGTCCGTGTAACCAATCTGGTCCGTCCTCTCGACCTCGCCCTCCATAATGGTGGAGTACAGGTAAATCCTGATGGACGATGGACGGATGCCGTCCTGGTCGTTCTTGTCATTCCAGACCTTTTTGCCAGAAACCTCAATGGTCTCACGCTCGTGGGTATTGGTGATCGTGAAGCCTGTTGTGGCATCACCAGTAACCTTTGAAGTGTAGCCATCTGGCACATCAACTTCCTCAACGGTATAAGTGATTGGCTCGCCTTCAGAATTCACATAAAGATCACTCCATCTGTAGGTCCAGTTGTTCGCCTCACTCAGATCGACCGGATCGCCATATGCTAATTCGTCGGCATAAAGCTGCACGGAGATGGAATCCGGACGGATTCCGTCTTGGTTGCGGCTGTCATCCCAAACTTTGGTCACGTTCACGCTCGTCTTGTCAGGCGTATGGGTATTCGTGATGTTAAAGCCGTCAACATTGGTCGTATAATCTGTTACCGCATTCTCGGTCACCGTATACTTGATTTCCTGACCACTTTTGTACTTAGGAAGGTTCTCAAAGCTGTACTCCCAACTCTCTTCGGCCGTTACGGTCACGCTATCAACCTTGGTGCCATCCGCCAACAAGTTCACCGTGATGGACTCTGGACGCTTGCCGTCCTGATTATCGGCGTCGCTCCACATTTTGATGCCGGAAACGCTCGTAGTAACAGGTATATGGGTGTTAGTGACCGTAAAGCCAACGGCAGCGTCACCCGTAATCTCAGTCGTATAGCCCTCGATTGTGTCCTCTGCAACAGTGTAGGTTATCAACTTACCATTCTCATACACCGGGAGATTATCCCATTTGACTTCCAGGTGCTTTTCTTCAGCAAACTTGGAAATGACCTTCTCCTTGCCAGCCAACTCGATAAAGGAAGAATCGCCCTCGACCTTCTTCATCAACCTAAGTGTCACATCGGTGCGAATCCCGTCTTGATTGTTGTTGTCAACCCATACCTTCTTAGCCGAAATGCTCGTGGTCTTGGGAGTATAGGAGTTGGTGATCGTGTAACCAGCCTCCGCAGATCCTGTGACGGATGCCTTGTAACCATTCACATCTGCCTCGGCTACAGTGTAGGCGATGTCTTTTCCGTTGCTATCCTCAACAGGTAGACTCACAAAGGCTCCGCTCCACCCATTTTCATTGCTCAGAGTGAGGGTCTTGCCTGTGACTGCCACGTTATCAGCATATAGCTGCACGGTAACAGAAGCAGGACGAATACCATCTTGATTGCCGGCATCATCCCACACCTTGGTCACATTAACGGATGTGAAAGCTTCCTTGTAGATATTTTCTACGAGCAAGGTGACAGTCTTGGCGTTTGAGCCTATTTTGAATTCAGACGAGGTTGTGGAGTCGACATCATTAATGAGCACATCGTCAAGCTTGTAGCCATCAATAACGGCATTGCCCGCGCTTACATTTTCGACGATGTAGTACGTGCCATATGGCAGATCTGTCGAGGCAAGGCCCATGCTACCCGTACCCGTAGACACCACAACAGTGTCAACCTTTTCGTTATTGCTGTTGTAAACGTCGAACGTATACGTGCCGCTAGTGACAGCAAGCGGTTTGCCATTTTCGTCAACCAGGTTCTTTTGGATAGTCAATATACCCATGTTTTCGGCAGAGCTTCCAAGTACAAAGTCAAGACCGGCGCTCTTTTCAAACTGTTTCGGCGTTCCATCACTGTTACGATCGCGAATACCTGGGCAGTCATTCTCAGCCTGCCAGTAGTTGAAAGTAGCCGTAAAGGACATCGGTACCGTGTACTTGGTTCCGGATTCTGAAATGAACGTGACAGTTTTCTTTAGGACAACGGTATACTTGACCGGATTAGAGGCCGTACCGACCGGATAGCTGCCACCAATACGGAACTGTCGGATGCCCGAAGCACCCGTGCTGGTCGAAATATCTTTAAAGTCAGGGCTGAAGTTCTTAAAAGTTTCTCCACCCTGCGTTGCCGTAATAGTTACGTTAGAGCTTGTGAAATCACCACTCACTAGCTTAAGATTCTCCGTAAGCGTTTCATTTCCGACGGTCAGCTTTGCTTCCACAGTGATACCGATGTCGATATGATTGGCGGTACCTGAAACTGCTCTTTCAGTAGCAAAAGTCGCCTCCTCTGACTCCTCATCCTCAGTTGTAGTTTCTTCTTCATCTACTAAAATCGTCACCGCTTTAGCATCTTGAATTTCTACAGATTTTCCATATTCTACAATATCTTCGTCATTTTGCTCGTCCTCTTGTTCTTGATCTTTCTGTTCTTCTGCGGATTCTACTTTCTCCACTTCTTGAGAAGCGACTACATTATCTTCTGTATCTGTTGCTTCATCAGACACCACTTCTTCTTGGGCTGTGATCTGAACTGCAGCAGATGAAGTACCTCCATTCTCAGAAGTTAAGATTGCTGTTCCGCTTCCCGCCTCATTAGCAGCAACGTTGACTGTAAGCGTTTTGCTGCTGCCTTCCTTCCATGTAAAACTCATGGTTTGGTCTTGTTGGGTCGCGATGTCCACATTACCTTGGCCACCGGCAATTCCCTTAATGCTTAATCCACCGTTTACAGTGAATGTAAGCATACCAGAGTCTCCTCCTGTATCACTCAGTGTTGCTGTCAGCGTGTCGCCTACTTTAGCTTCAGTTTGGTTAAAGCTCACGTTGACGGATGATCCTTCAGCGTTCACGTACTGAGCGACAGGAGTTAGAATAGTTTGGACAAGAAGAAAGATGAGCGTCAGAATGGAGAATACTCTCTTTTGCTGACGTTTCTTCTTGTAGGTCTTCGTTCTTGACACATTCATGCTTCACACACCCTTATTAAGTTTTTGACTGAGAACTCCTAAATTGTTTTTTAGCACCACCCTTAAAATTTAATAAGCTAAAATTATTCCATAATATAGTATTTTAGAATAATATTTTAACTTTCAGTCACTATTATATAAAATATTCTAAAAGTTTTCATTACATTTAATATTATAAAACTGTTATTTTAATATATAAAATTTATAAAAAAGCAACGTATGTAAATCTTAAAAGGCGGCACCTAAATCCGGTGCCGCCTTCCTTACTCGTTACTGACCATCTGATTTATTTATTTTTTTGCTCTAGTATAATATAAACCGATGCCAGCAAACATGAACATAACTAATGCTAAGAAGAGGTTCAATCCATCGTCGCCAGTTTTTGGATTGACGATATCCTTCACAGTCGCCATTACCTTTTCGGGTGTGGTTGGCTCTTCCATCTCAACAGCCACTCCTAATACATCTGTGACTATGACCGTTGCGGTAGCTTCTTCGACGATTTCTTCCCCATCAATCGTTACCTTCGCTACTGCAAGATTGGTTAATTCACCGATATCATCACTAGTCGCTTCGTGGGTAACTGTCAATGTTTTTGTTTCCCCTACATCAAGCTGGCTGATTGTTTCATCAAGGCCAACCATTTCATCGATGACCTTCACATCAGTCAATGCTTTATTGCCTGTGTTGGTGACATCGATTGTGTAGGTGATGGTTTCACCTACTTCAACTTCGTCTTTGTCGGCTGTTTTGTTGATTTCGAAACCATAGGTTGGATCGACGATAATGGTCACTTCATCTCCAGCAGTAACCCCTGTATCACCATCTTTGACAGTGGCGGTATTTGTATAAGCTGTGTCACCGAGATCGCTTTCCGGAATCACGTATGTGGCATGGAATTCCTTGGTTTCTCCAACAGCTAAATTAAACTCGCTACCGTCATAGTCTTCCACTGATAAATCTACAATCTTCTCGTCTTTCGTGAAGACATCTTCAAGAGTCAATCCTGTCAAATCAACATTGCCATCATTCGTCACCTTGATGGTGTAGTTGACAGTATCACCTTGTTCATAGTGCGTTTTATCAGCAGTTTTTTCTACTTTAAGGCTAGGGTCATCCTCAACAGTGACGGTGACATCATCTTCGAACGTCATATCCCCAACTTCGAGTGTAACAACATTCGTGTATGTTGTACCGCCTTTGTCTGCTGCTGGAATCTTGAAGTAAACATCGAACACTCTTGTATCCCCTACAGCCAAGTCGAATGGACCATCATAGCCCTCAGCAGTTAACTGATCAATATCGCTGTTGCCGTCTTTGGAGAATACACCATCCAGGGTAATATCTTTCATGTCCACATTGCCATCATTGGTTACCGTAATGGTGTAGTGAACAGTTTCCCTGTTTTTGTATTCTTCCTTATCGGTAGTCTTTTCAACGTCTAGGTGTGGTTCTTTTGCGACTGGTACTGTCACTTCATCCTCATCATAGACTTTGTCACCCACGCTGACAGTAACAGCATTGATGTACGTTGTGCCACCTTTGTCTGTTTCCGGAATCTTATAAGTTGCAGTGAACTCCACTGACTTGCCAACAGCCAAGTTAAAGGCTCCTTCATATCCCTCCACAGTCAATTGATCGATGCTGCTGTCGTCATTTTTACTGAATACATCTTCCAGGGTGATTCCTTCCATTTCCACATTGCCATCATTCGTTATCTTGATGGTGTAGTGGATGATTTCCCCGTTTTTGTATTCTTCTTTGTCGGTTGTTTTATCGACTTTAAGGCTAGGGTTTTCTTTGATGTTTTCAATCTTCATCGCGACTGGCTGGTCTTTATTATCAATCGTAACGGTCCATTCATTCTCCTCTGGAAGCAGGTAGCCAGCTGGAGCATTCATTTCTTTTAATGTATATTCTCCATACTGTAGTTCAACAAATTGCACTACCCCATTCTTATCAGATTTAGCAGTTTTGACATTACCATCTTCACCAGTGAGAGTAAATGTTGCACCTTCTAAGACTGTATTATCGTCTTTGGAGTCAACTTTCAATACTTCTAGGCTTCCTACAGGCTCATAGCTGTTGGTGAAGATTACTTTGGTTGTGTTATTTTTGCTTACAACTACTTCACCTTCAAGTCCCTGAACAGCTTCTTCTCCTGCTTGGTAGCTGGTTTCTTTGTATTTATAGTTCTGAGCAGCATAGGCTTTACCAGAATCAGCTTCTTTAATTGTGTATTTACCAGGTTTCAAGCCTACGAGTTTTGTAGTGCCTTCTGCAGGCAATGTGATTACTTGTTCATAATCCTCGCCTGTAATCGTAAACGTAAACTTGGCTCCTGCTGTATTTACCTCACCAGCAGACACGCCGGTAACTTCTTTCTCCACCGTTAAGCTGCCAAGCTCGTAGCTGTTGGTGATGTCGAAGCCGTTAATAATGCCTGTGTAACCCTCTACAGCATCCTCGGTAACGGTATACACAATCTCTTTTCCGTTTGCGAACTTATCAAGATCAGTGAAACTGTAGGTCCAGTTGCCATCTACGTCGGCTTTCACAAGCTTAGTAGCAACCTTAACGCCATCGGCCAACAGGTTCACGGTGATGGTGTAAGGGCGCTTACCATCCTGGTTCTCCTTGTCATCCCATGTTTTTGTACCAAGGACGGAGATTTTCTCCACCTCGTGCTTGTTGATGATGTCGAAACCAGCAATCGTAGTCTCGTATCCAGCGATCTCGTCCTCGCTCACGGTGTAGGTGATTACCTTACCGTTCGCATACTTGTCCAGGTTATCGAAGCTGTACTTCCAGTCATCTTTGGCCGTTACGGTTTTGCTGTCGACCTTGGTTCCGTTGGCCAA
>NZ_PKOZ01000001.1:300000-528193 GCF_002946355.1 Pradoshia eiseniae | reverse complement strand
GTCCAGGTTATCGAAGCTGTACTTCCAGTCATCTTTGGCCGTTACGGTTTTGCTGTCGACCTTGGTTCCGTTGGCCAACAGGTTCACCGTGATGGACGCTGGGCGCTTGCCGTCCTGGTTATCCTCATCTTCCCATGTCTTCGCACCTTCGACAGAGATTTTCTCTACCTCGTGTGTGTTAGTAATGTCGAAGCCAGAAATCGTAACATCGTAACCCGCGACCTCGTCCTCGCTCACGGTGTAGGTGATTTCCTTACCGTTCGCATACTTATCCAGGTTATCGAAGCTGTACTTCCAGTCATCTTTGGCCGTTACGGTTTTGCTGTCGACCTTGGTTCCGTTGGCCAACAGGTTCACCGTGATGGACGCTGGACGCTTGCCGTCCTGGTTGTCCGCATCTTCCCATGTCTTCGCACCTTCGACAGAAATTTTCTCTACCTCATGCTTATTGGTAATATTGAAGCCAGAAATCGTAACATCGTAACCCGCGACCTCGTCCTCGCTCACGGTGTAGGTGATTTCCTTACCGTTCGCATACTTGTCTAGGTTATCGAAGCTGTACTTCCAGTTGTCCTTGGCCGTTACGGTTTTACTGTCTACCTTAGTTCCATTTGCCAACAAGTTCACCGTGATGGACTCTGGACGCTTGCCGTCTTGGTTATCTGCATCGTCCCATGTCTTCACACCTTCGACCTTGATTTTCTCTACCTCGTGCGTGTTGGTGATGTTGAAACCAGAAACCTTAGTCTCGTAATCATCAACCTTTTCCTCACTAACGGTGTAAGTGATTTCCTCTCCGCTTGCGTACTTATCGAGGGTTTCGAAGCTATACTTCCAGTTGTCCTTAGCCGTCACGATCCGGCTGTCAACCTTGGTTCCGTTGGCCAACAGATTCACTGTGATGGATTCTGGACGCTTGCCGTCTTGGTTATCCGCATCGTCCCATGTCTTCACACCTTCGACATTGATTTTCTCCACCTCGTGAGTATTGGTAATGTTGAAGCCAGAAATCTTAGTCTCGTAATCATTAACCGCATCCTCTGTCACCGTGTAAACAATCTCCGTGCCATCCTTGTATTTAGGAAGTTCCTTGAAGCTGTACTCCCAATCGTCCTCAGCTGTCACGGTCTGATGGCCTACCTCATCACCATTTGCCAACAATCTCACTGTGATGGATGCTGGACGTTTGCCATCCTGGTTGTCCTTGTCATCCCAGACCTTCTTACCACCAATGACTTCAATCATCTCAGGCTCATGGGTGTTAGTGATGGTCGTACCGTTGATCGTTGTCGTGTACTCCGCCACTCCATTCTCGGTGATGGTGTATTTAATTTTTTCACCACCATCGTACACGTCAAGATTATCGAAGGTGTACTCCCAATCATCATCGGCTGTCACAGCCCGATGGGCTACCTCTTCGCCATCGGCCAACAGTCTCACCGTAATGGACTCAGGGCGCTTGCCATCCTGGTTGTTTGCGTCTTTCCAAATCTTTCTACCGGAAATCTCGGTCTTCTCAACCTGATGCTTGTTGGTGACAACATAACCCTTTTCCGCATTGCCAGTGATGGCTACTTCATAGTCAGAAGCTACCTTAGGCTCAGTAACCGTGTAGGCAATTTTTTCACCTTCTTGGTACATATCGAGTTCGGTGAATGCGCCATTCCAATTGTTATCGGCGTTTAACGTAACGGTCTTTCCTGTGTCCTTCCCATTTGCCAGTAGGCTAACCGTTACAGATTCAGGGCGTTTGCCGTCCTGATCGTTTGCGTCCTCCCAAACCTTAGTCACCGCCACAGAAGTTTTCTCAGGCGTATAAGAGTTGGTGATGGTCGTGCCCTCAACCTTGGCACTGTAATGCTCGACTGCATCCTCTGTCACCGTATAAGCGATTTCCTTACCATCCTTGTACTTAGGAAGGTTTTCGAAGCTGTACTCCCAATTATCCTCAACTGTTACGGTCTGATACGCCACTTCATTACTGTTTGCCAACAATCTCACTGTGATGGATTTTGGACGCTTGCCATCCTGGTTGTCCTTGTCATCCCACACTTTCTTGCCGCCAATGACTTCGATCATCTCAGGCTCATGGGTGTTAGTGATGGTCGTACCGTCAATCGTTGTCGTGTACTCCGCCACTCCATCCTCGGTGATGATGTATTCAATTTTTTCACCAGCCTCGTAAACGTCAAGATCATCGAAGGTGTACTTCCAACCATTATCGGCTGTCACGTTCTGATGGGCTACCTCTTTACCATCAGCCAACAGTCTCACCGTGATGGACGCGGGGCGCTTGCCGTCCTGGTTGTTTGCGTCTTCCCAAACCTTCTCACCAGAGATCTTGGTCTTCTCAACTTGATGTGTATTGGTGATAACATACCCCACATCCGCTTCACCATCGATAGCTACTTCATAGCCTGATGCCACCTTAGGTTCAGTAACCGTGTAGGCGATTTCCTTACCTTTTTGGTACATATCAAGTTCGGTGAATGTACCAGCCCAATTGTTATCCGCATTCAATGTAACGGTTTTGCCTGTGTCCTCCCCGTTTGCCAGTAGGCTCACAGTTACGGATTCAGGGCGTTTGCCATCCTGATCGTTTGCGTCCTCCCAAACCTTAGTCACCATGACAGAAGTTTGCTTAGGTGTATAAGCGTTGGTGATGGTCGTGCCGTCAACCTTGGCACTGTAATGCTCGACTGTATCCTCTGTTACCTTGTAAGCGATCTCCGCGCCAGCCTTATACTTAGGAAGGTTTTCGAAGCTGTACTCCCAATTGTCCTCAGCTGTTACGGTCTGATACGCTGCTTCTTCGTTGTTTGCCAACAATCTCACTGTAATCGATGCTGGACGTTTGCCATCCTGGTTGTCCTTGTCATCCCAGACCTTCTTGCCACCAATGACTTCGATCATTTCAGGCTCATGGGTGTTAGTGATGGTCGTACCGTCAATCGTTGTCTTATACTCCGCTACTTCATCCTCGGTTATCGTATACTCGACCTTCTTGCCAGCCTTGTACACGTCAAGATTATCGAAGGTGAATTTCCAACCATCATCGACAGTCACGACCTGATAGGCTACCTCTTTGCCATCAGCTAATAGTCTCACTGTGATCGATGCTGGGCGCTTACCGTCCTGGTTGTCAGCGTCTTCCCAGACCTTCTCACCGGAAATCTCGGTTTTCTCAACTTGATGGGTGTTGGTGACAACATAGCCCTTTTCCGCATCGCCAGTGATAGCTACTTCATAGTCAGAGGCAACCTTAGGCTCAGCAACGCTATAGGCAATTTTCTCACCTTTCTGGTACATATCGAGTTCGGTAAATGTGTCAGCCCAATCGTTATCGGCGTTTAACGTAACGGTCTTTCCTGTGTCCTTCCCATTAGCCAGAAGACTAACCGTTACGGATTCAGGGCGTTTGCCGTCCTGGTCGTTTGCGTCCTCCCAAACCTTAGTCACCATGACAGAAGTTTTCTCAGGTGTATAAGAGTTGGTGATGGTCGTACCGTCAACCTTGGTACTGTAATGCTCGACTGAATCCTCTGTCACCGTGTAAGCAATTTCCTTACCTTCCTTGTACTTAGGAAGGTTTTCGAAGCGGTATTCCCAGTTGTCCTTGGCCGTCACGGTTTGATCGGCTACCTCTTCGTCGTTTGCCCATAATCTCACTGTGATCGATGCTGGACGCTTGCCGTCCTGGTTGTCTTTGTCGTCCCACACTTTCTTGCCGCCAATGACTTCAATCATCTCAGGCTCATGAGTGTTAGTGATGGTCGTACCGTCAATCATTGTCTCATACTCCGCTACTTCATCTTCGGTGATGGTGTAGGTTACCTTCTCACCAGCCTTGTACATGTCAAGGTCACCGAAGGTAAAATTCCAACCATTTTCGTCCGTCACGGTCTGATGGTCTACCTCTTTGCCATCAGCCAACAGTCTCACCGTAATGGATGCAGGGCGCTTGCCGTCCTGGTTGTTTGCATCATTCCACGTTTTTGTTCCAGTTACCAGGGTCTTCTCTGGCTCGTGAATGTTGGTAATAATGCGCCCCTCAACATCTGATTCATAACCTTCGACCGGCTCCTCAGTAAAGGTGTATATGATTTCCTTACCATTTTGATACTTGTCAAAGCCTTCAAAGGAGAACTTCCAGCCGTTCTCAGCTGTTACCGTCTTATCGGCGACTTTCTCACCGTTAGCCAGTAGGTTCACCGTGATGGAGCCAGGTCGCTTGCCGTCCTGGTTGTCCGCATCTTCCCAAACCTTCTCACCAGAGACCGAAATCTTCTCAGGCGTGTGGGTATTGGTGATGGTGAATCCATCTTTGAGATTACCGCTGACCTTTGCAGCATAGCCTTCCGGCACTTTAACTTCTTCGACATCATAAGTAATCTCTTGGCCATTTGACTTCAGATCAATATTTGCCCAAGTATAGCTCCAATCATTCTCGGCGTTTAGCTCTATTGGATTTCCTTCGGCATTGCCGTTAGCCTTTAGCTGAACACGTACAGATTCGGGGCGTATTCCGTCTTGATTCCCATTGTCTCCCCATTCTTTCTTGACGGTTACGGAGGCCTTAGCAATAACGGTTTGGACAGTATTGGTTGTATAAGAATCTATGACCCCGTTATTCTTAATTGTGTAGTGACTATTATCACCAAACAACGAGCTATCTACCTCCACTGTCGCTTTAAAGGAGATTACGATTGAATCACCGTGATTAAGCTCACTAATCGGAATCGTTAGCTTTCTAGTATTTGGATTATAGGTCGCATCTGTCACAGCAACGCCATCAATTGTGACAGAATTCTCAACAAATGATAATCCCTCATCAAGAACATCTGTCAATGTAAGATTGTCCGCATCCTTCTTCCCTGCATTTCTCGCAGTAAAGGTATACTCCAGCACATCACCATTGCTTGCTTCCTTCTTATCAACCGTTTTAGTGGCGCTGACTTCAGGCTGAAAACAAATGGATGTGGTGATTTTCAAGTTGGATTCCGTTGTATGCCGTTCCATATAGAAAAAGTCAAACGTATAATCCTTTCCTGGTTCAATCCCCAGGGTAGTTGCCATCTCATCCAGGTTAATCGTTCCGCTTAGTTGCCCGTGGACACCGCCTAAGTCTAATGCCAATTTATCATTAATGAATACCCAGACATCATCATCACCAGTAAAGTTGAAGACTTCACCACCTGTATAGGTAAACGTCGTATGCATTTCTAACGTAAAATGAAAATTGTGATTTCTATTTTGATTTCCATATAGCTGCCCGTCAATCGGGAAGAAAGCACTACTAGAGTATTCATACATGCCATTATTTAATGTTAATGGCAGGGTCCTTTCGACGGACATATTAACTCCGCTCGTGTCATTGAATAGCTGATTTTGCCTTTTGATGATCTCTGAATCAGTAATAGTATGTTCCTCCGTTGACATCCCTCTATGATAGCTTAGAGCTTCTTTGGTGAAAACAGGTTTTCTATCTGGACCAATCTTGCTTTCTACCAATCCTGTCTTCAGACCAGGGCCTGCACCTTTATTAAAATTCATTTCGAACATCGTACCGTCTGATTTGAAATCACGTATAATGATAGGCATGTCTAGATTACCATCAGCATAAAGGGCTGCATCAGAGGCTGCTTTTGTGCCGACATTGAAGGGAACCGCACTTGTTTCCTCTGTGTTACCTTCTGAAACTGTCTCGACTTTAGGAGCAGATTTTGTCACTGATTTCTTTACTGTTTTTTCTTGACTTTGATTGTTCTCAGTCTCGTTTTTTTTCACTACTGTTTTTTCTTCTGAAATAGCTTCTTCACTGTTTTGCTCGTCCGCTGGTTCTTGTTCTTCTTTCTGTACTTCAGCGGGCTCTTCTTGTTTTTGTTCTTCCTTCTGCTCTACAACTGGTTCTTCTTTCTCCGTTGCTGCCGGTTCATCTGCTGATTCTTCAGACCCTACTTCTACTGGGGCGTTGATCTGAACCATAGCAGATGAATGACCTCCATTCTCAGAGGTGATGTTTGCTGTGCCGCTTCCCGCCTTATTTGCAGCAAGGTTAACAGTTAGCGTCTTGCTGCTGCCTTCATTCCACGTAAAGCTCAAGATTTGGGATTGCTTATCTATGTTTCCCACACTTTCATGCCCCTCAGCAATTCCCTTAATACTTAAGCAGTCGTTTACGGCGAGCTTAAGCAAGCCAGCGTCTTCTTCTGTACCTGTAATGGTCGCTGTTAGCGCATCCCCTACTTGAACTTCGTCTTGGTTAAACTTCACGCTGACAGAACCGCCATCTGCACTCACATATTGTGCAAATGGGGTCAGAAGCGTTTGGACAAGAAGAACAATCAGTGCCAGCATGGAGAACGCTCTCTTTTGCCGACGTTTCTTCGTATAAGTCCTCGTACCAATCAAGTCCATAACATACACTTCCTTTATTATGGTATTTTACCGCTAACTCTAAAGCTATTAATCTTCATTTTCCGCATCGCCTCCTTTGCTATAACAATAGACTGATAATAATTTCTAAATATAGGTTTTTAGTATCTCTTTCAGTCTATATATTCTAAATACCCACTATTTCAGAATCTTAAATTATATAAATATTGGTAATTATTTTTTTAATATAAATATTTCCCTTACCTTATACATACATTTCCGCAATAAAAAAAGCATGAAACAGCCTGTTCCATACTCTCCTTAGCCACCATATTCTTTTATGTTCGAATACACTAACCTATATTTAGGCTAATCTCTATCATACGGTTAATAGACCTTTCTAATATCTTTAGCATCTAAACCAGTCAGAATCTATTTGACCGGTGGTTAATCGTTACCAGCGATTCCCACTCTCCCTTTTTTCACGGACATTCAGTCGTGTATAAATACCGAGGAATTCGCACAACAGTAGAATTTCCCCTCCACCTAATCGCTCTTGCATACCTACCAAAATCATACACATCCCTTGATATCTTACTTGTTCTTTTTCTTCATTATAGTCAGTTACTATAAATACCCTTCAGTTCAATTATTTGGATATACCAGATTTTATTGGTATAATAAAAACAGACCGGTTGGTATGGAGAGGTGCAAGAGAAATGGAAACGAAATCACGAATCATTGAAACCGCGACAGCTCTTTTTCAGTTAAAGGGCTATAAGGGCGTTGGGTTAAATGAACTTCTTAGAGAATGCAAGATTACAAAAGGCTCACTATACCACCATTTTCCGAACGGCAAGGAGGAGCTTCTCATTGCATGCCTCCATTCATTGAATGAGTCTATCACGGCCCAGATTGAGGGCATCTTCGCTCATTATCCGACTACGCTAGAGGCGACAGAGGCCATGATTGATATGCTGATCGGCCAATATGAGAAGACCGGCACGATTATTGGCTATACCGTCAGCAGCATGGTCAGCGAGATGGCCACACTGAGCGCCCCAGTGCGCACAGCCTGCGCCGAGCTGTATTATAATACGCAGGCCATCTACTCAAAGAAATTAATGGCTGAAGGATTCACCGAGTCAAGCGCCCAGTCAATTGCGGTCAGCTTAAGTGCGCTAGTCGAGGGCGGCATGATGCTTTGTCTCGCCCAGAAGTCTTCCGAACCGCTGCGCACTGTCTCTGATGTATTACCCAAACTATTAAGGAATTGACAAAAGGAATAACTAACAACGTACGGCTAGGATGGCAGATTTTAAAATCTAGTAAGCAGAGAGTTAACCACAAGGAGGAAATGCTATGTATTCGATTGGGGAAAAGGTCTTTTACGGCGTACACGGGGTTTGCATCATCGAGGATATCCAGGAGCAGAACTTCACGGGTAAAAAGACGCCCTACTACACCCTCCGTTCCTACCAGAATGAGTCCATGCAATTATATCATCCGGTAGAATGCGAGAATTCAAAGATTGAGCCGGTCATTTCAGCAGAGACGGCTGCAGAGATTCTCGAAGTCTTCAAGGATCCGGCGAGCGAGTGGCAAGATCGTCCGACATCCAGGAACTATCAATACCGCGAAGCCATTAACTCAAGCGACCACTTCGAAATCGCCCAAATGCTCAACACGATGCTGCGCAAGAAATACGAGCTGGCACGCGCAGACAAGAAAATGCCGAGCCTGGATGCGCAGAATTTGCTGAAGGTATCACCTATCCTCTATGCAGAGCTGGCCCTGAGCCTTGGGACGACAAGCGAACGGATTGCGAAGAAAATTGAGGAGCACATCCTGCAGAATCCTTAAATAACGAACAAAAGCCAGATTCCCTCATGAAGAGAATCTGGCTTTTTCATCGTTTCTTATAGTTTTTCTACATTAGCAGCTTGAGGACCGCGTTGGCCTTCTTCTACTTGGAAGCTAACAGACTGGCCTTCTTCTAAAGACTTGAAGCCCTCGCCTTGAATCGCAGAATAGTGCACGAATACGTCAGAACCTGCTTCGCGCTCGATGAATCCAAAACCTTTTTCTGCATTAAACCATTTTACTTTACCTTGTTCCATATCTTTCTTTCCTCCTAGTGCCATAGCACATAAAGTGTTACTATTCCTGCTCAGGCGCTTTAGATCATGTGAATCTAATACAAAAGAACAAAAAATAATACTCTCTAAGTATATGTTGAATACGCTTCCAAATCAAAGGAAATATTTCGTCACTTTTCGCAAAAGATAGAAGATTTTTGTCGTTTTAAAACGAGTATTTAGTAGATAACAGTCCATCTAAAAACGCGCCTAATCCTTGATACAACTAGTTTTCAAGCCTCATTAAAATAATTAATCTCCTAAAGCGATATCCTCGAACCCTTCGTATCTAACAAATTTGTCATTGAGGGCATAGACCCGGATAAAGCTCACCTCAAAAGCCGGATAAGGACTCAAGCTCTCATGAACCTCCCGCTTCATCTCTCTCAAGCCTTCTTTCGTCACCCCTCTTGAGATTTCGCCACCATACCTCTCCTTGCCAAGCGTCAGGTGAGGGACGAAATCATCCAGCTCGAAATAGCGCCTGATCGATTCGCTTGAAGACGAAACCGCATGGACAATCTGCCGATGCAGTTCGACTAACTCCTGTGATTGCACACCCAAATAGAGAATGGTCTCACCGAAATAAGCCGGACCATCCAGAGACACGCGAAAAGGCTTGAACCGCTGACAGACCTCTCGAACCCGTTCGAGCCAGGCTAAGTCTTCCGTGAGGCCGCCTTGCGCCTTCAAGGTAATATGAGGCTCCACCCCTGACTTCGCGATCCACCGGTTCTGGAATTGCTCAATCCGCTCCCGATACACATCCGGCGGAACAATGCCGATGAAATATTCCATACCTGCTCCCCTCCATCTTCCTTACCATTCTCTGTCTTTCAACTCTTCCTCTAAAACAAGTCTTAAAAACGGCCATTTCGGGCGCCCATCTAACTCCAGGAAATCCGATACCGACTGTTCATCTGCCGGCACATACACCATGGAGGCGAATTCCGGCGTCAAGTCACGCTCACACAAAGAACGCTCAAACCGGCGATACCGCTCCTGAAATTCGGCTGCCCGCTCTTTAAGCATTATCACATAAACGAGGGAGATATTTCCCCAATAAACGATGTAACGCGGTTCCACCTGGAGCACTAGGCTCGTGTCATTGCCATCGATTCCAATCTCTTCTTCCATCTCCCGAAACAGGCTCCCACGGACATCCACCTTATTTCCCCTGATGTCCCTTCTGTCAATCCCGCCCGCGACGAACTGGACATAGCCCGGATTAGCAGTCTGCCCATTCATCTCTCCCATGACAAATTGGTTATCCGCCGTTAGAATCAGCCCGTTCACCGCTGCCACGCGGCATTTATAGCGATCAGGAAGGCCGCAATGCTTGCAATAGATGAAATGAGCGAAATCTGTCCGCTCCAAGACCACGCTCAGTTCATCTCCTGTCTCCTTCATCTCTTTGATGGAAAAGATATCGCCCCTGTAAAAGGAATGACCGCTTTCTTCAAGGGAGGTCCAATAGGAATCAATAGATTCTTGGATTGATGCCGGGATATGCATTGATTCTTCTGCAACAGTAATATTCAATCTGGCCGGCATTCTACGGATGTTGATGGCACTCATCTCCTTTTACTTCATTCTTCCTGACTATGGATTTCGCTGCCTTGATAGTTTAGTCCTTCTTTTAGTCTCTAAATCGCCGAATTGGATATAGTTAATTCCTTTTGTATCCCTATGCTGCCATAGCAGCAATGGATTCCAATTCGTTACCTGGAGTGGTTTTCGTAATATTCGACCATTACCTTTGATAATGAACTTCCTTGTTTAGTATATTTTAAATAACAAATAATATAATAAACGAGGTGTTCACTATGATAGCTTTCTCTGATTTAAAAAACTCGGATTTACTTCCAGGGGAAATTTACCAAGCGGGTTCAAGTAATAATTATTTTACAGATGAAGTAATCAGTAACATCTTCAAATTTGATAACTTGAAAGGGATTGGCAATCAAGCTGGCATACGACGGACAAAGATAGAGAAAAACAAGCAATTAAAGGCCGAAGATGCTTTTGTAGTAATTCTCAACACACATCAAGATCCAGAATGGCCCAATGAATATAATAAGTCTACGAGAATATTAAAATATTTTGGTGACAACCAAGATCCAAGTAAAGATTATTTAGATACAAAACAGCGTGGAAATTTAGCATTTAAAAAATATTTTTATAGAAGTTATAACTCTAATGAAGAGTATATTGCCCCATTCTTTTATTTTGAAAGAGTGAATTCAAAGGATGTTCGATATATTGGGATTGCAGTCCCATATGTACAAGATTTGGACCATGATTCAGCGTTAAAATTAAAAAAATTCACCAAGAATGGTGAAGAATATTATAATTATGAAGCATTATTTTCAATTCTTGAGGTCCCTGCCCCTAGACAGTGGCTATATGATTTAAAAATAGGAAACACTCACAGTAAATATGCTCCAACTGCTTGGTATGAGTTTTTGGAGAATCGAAACATAATAGAAATAAAAAATGAACAGGATATTGACTTTCAAATAACGATTAAGGATACTCATTCTAATACTGGTTATCGCATGACCGCATACCGGAAAACACAAACAAATTTCAGAGCAAAATTATTAAAACGAGAAAATCGTTGCCAACTTTGCAATCTTTCTTTGGAACCTTTATTGATTGCCAGCCATATTATCCCTTGGGCTGTTGCTGATGAAGCACAAAAAAATGACGTAAATAATGGTTTACTATTATGTATAAATCATGACGCTTTATTTGATAAAGGATATATTAGCTTTGATAAAAACGGAAAAATCATCATCTCTGATGTGTTACCATCTTCCTACCATGAAACTTTAAACATTCAAGATGATATGAAGATTATATTACTCCCTGAACAACAAGAATATATGGAATTTCACAGAAATTCTTTACTAAAGAATAGAATTGAAAATATAGATTAAGATAACTTCAAAAATAATAGAAGAGGAGAAAATATAGCGTTTTGATTTTCTCCTCTCATAATCATTGTAATACCTTTAAATGATATCTTCGCTTGGCATCCAATATTACTCCATCTAATTTATCCACAGTCCCATAAAAATCCCTCTTCAAATCATGCTCCCACACCCGATAAATATGCCAACCATTCCTTTCGTAATAGTCAGTAACTTCCTGATCATGCTCTTTATTCCGATTAAACTTGTTTAACCAGAATAACTGATTCTTATTCGGTAAGGTTCCATGTAGCTCACAGGCATGCCAAAAGCAAGAGTCAATAAAGATGACTACCTTATATTTTTTGATGGCTATATCAGGAGTTCCGTATAATGATTTGACATTTTTCCGAAAACGGTATCCCCTTCTCCAAAGTTCTCGGGAAACTCTATTCTCAAGCTTTGTTCCCTTCCCATGAATGGAGCCCATTATTTTTCTTCTTGTTTCATCTGACATTTGTGTATTCATAAAGAATCACATCACTGTCTGGTTTTACTATCCTATACCCGCTATTTTCCAAAATGACACAAGCCCCTCCATATCATGAAGGGGCTTGTTTTTGTATAATTATCTTTCACTAAACGGAGAGATATTCACAACATAAGGTCTAGAAGGAAGGAGCTTACCATTCCGATCCAACACAGGGCCATATACAATACATTGCCCTTTCTGAAGGTTGGTTAGCTTTGTTTCCCACTCTTTTCTTTCTCTATGGTCTGCCGCTATATTCGCTGCTATCGTAGATATTTCGTTTTCCACAGGCGAGAAGTAAATCTTCACGGCTGAATTTTGCAATCGGCTGATTTGATCTCCAGAGAATCCTTTTGTTGATTGGGTAGCGAACCAACCAGACCAGCCGAATTTCCGGCCTTCTGTTAAGATTTTGGCACTTGGAGAGTTATTGCTGAAATCAAGACGCTGAGATTCATCAAGCACTGCTGGGAATGGAGTCCGTTTATTCCCATGTTGTAGCTTGTAGTACCATAAGTCCCAAAGGATAAATTCAGTGATTAGTTTTTGGACATCAGGCGAATATCCTGTCAGTTGAATGATGAATACCTTTCCTTTTTCTTTCTCAAGGAAGGACCAGTCCATATCCTGACTTGAATCAAATGGATTCTTATCTATGAGCAGATTCATTTGTGAAAGGGCCGTTTTAGCAGGTCCTGATCCATCCTCCTCCAACAATTCACGGAGAATCTCAAAGTTCATCTTTTCATCATAAATGGACATACCTTTCATGACGGCTTGATAGATAGAATTTAGCTGTTGCGGCCCCAGGGTAGTATAGATGGAACCGATGACATTCTTCATTCTTTCTGCAACATCTGAATCATCTTCATCGATAAATAGGTCTTCATCCAATTCTTTCTTGTTCCTCTTAAAAGGATTAATCGGGAACTTCTTCGCAAGGACAATAAATTGCTCCAATCTGTCACCTAAGTTCTCCTTGAATTCCTCCTCGAGCTGGGACTTCTTGAAGCCATCCGTATAGTCAATGATAATACTGGATATATCATGTTTGGCTAACTCCCATAACAGGCATTGAATGAAGTATGTCTTCCCTTGGCCAGACCCTCCAGTGATGAATAGATGGCGATTGGCAAGGTTCTTATGTCCAAATTCCCAATTCACGACCTGATTAGAGCCCTGGATGACTCCAATAGGAACCCTGATATCTTCTAAAGATACTTGGGTTTCTAGGTCACTCGGTTGATTCTCTTCCTCGTTAATAACAACATCCTCTATTTGTTCAATGTAGACATCATCATTTGCACTTTCTACTTCATAAACCTCATCATGGTTATCTACAGATGCCTTATACTCATTTCCCGATTGGTCCTCCGCTACCTCATCATGCTGGATAGACTGATTTTCATCCTCTTCTTTCGTTACAGAATCAGCATAATTATCCTCACTCATATCTACAAGATAAGAATCCTGATAATCTGGGGATACGTATACATGACTATCAGGATGATATTGATTGGCGAGGAGCTTCCTTGGAATAAAATCCATATATCCCGTCTTCATCTTATCTACAATGGTTTCCATTGAAGTAGAAAGCCCGGCATAGGCATCCTCCTCAATAAACATCAGGTTCAGGATTTCATTATTCAATTCAGCGGTACGGAATCCACTGTTATTCCTAAAGTGAAGGACAGCTCCCTTACCTATATAGGCTTCTAAATGCTCTCCAATGGTGAAATCATCATTTAGCAACAATGCCTTCAACTCATGTATTTGATCATATTTTTCTTTTGTCCATAATCCATTGGAATATATCTTTTTCGCATTCGACAGTAGGATTTGAGCGAAGAAATTGCGATAAAATTTCTTTCTAAAGCAATGTTCTCCAGGCTTATCAATGAGAAACTCCTTAAATAATGCTGCTGTCTTCTCAATTTGAATATGAGCTTTGCTTGTCTGAAGTCGGCCTATCTTAACCTCAACAGGATAAAGGTACAGCATCAGTCGCCCTTCCCGCTCCTCAATTCCCATCATTAAAATATCATCACTATGCTTGCCGAATGATTTTAAATTCTTTGTTGAAAAGATTCCATCTCGTTTCGTCAGGTTAACCGCAGCCGCTACGCGAAGAATCTCTTCCAAGGATACTGGTACCCATGTAATTGATGGATGATAAAGATAACACTCCAAATACTTCATCGCTGATACGATGCTTATCTTCTCCCTAGCAAAGTGTCCCTTACTCCCAATGATACGTAATAGCCATTCTCCATTAATCGAATTAAACGCCTTGATGGCTTGATCGATATTATAGTCGGAAATCGTAGATGAGTGGTCATGAATATATTCCTTGATGACCTTTTTATATTGATTTGATTTGTCCGTTACCGTTATAGCGTCATATCGATCTGAGGAGGTATGTTGGTCATTATAGTGGATGACCAACAACTCATTGGTCGAGTCTTGGAAGAAATCCAAATCAACACCAGGTTCAATAAAGGTTACCCAAAAGGATGCCTTATAGAGATTTTTAAGCAACTCTTGGTTATGAGAAGATGTGCTCATCACGATTGATTTATTCTTACTATACGAACTCTTGCCTTCATTTTTCATATTAAAAGCAAGTTCATTATATCCGCTCGCTATCTCAACCAAATAACTAGGCCTTTCAGGTCCATTAAGTAGACCAAAACCCGTACGGTAATCAGACTCACTGGAAATCGCCGCTACAGATGAAAGCAATCCATTAAGCGATATACCCGTATCCATTTGATTCATTGGATGAGATACCTCAATGTCCTGAGTAGGGAGCTTAAAGAAGGAAATATGACTGTAATGGAATTCCATATTGTCCTTTGTCTCATTCTGATAATAGCGTATATTCTCCCTTATTAACCTTAATACGTCAGCGGCATCTAAATCCTTTGAATTAATGTCGATATTGAATTCCTCTTTTAAGTCAGCTGCTGTCTCGATTGCAGACAATAATTCAAAGGAGCTTTGAGAGTCATGACTTCTATAAAGAGCCACCTCGATTGGCAGGATATTATCTGGCCCTACTGTCTCAAGCTGTTCCTTCATGAAGTTGAAGATTCCACGTACCACTTCTTTATCATTGTTAATCTCTACAACGTTTAATAATAATGGAGATTTAGAACTACTCAGGAATAAGTAATCAAAGTGGGTCACGAATTGTTTTATCTTCTCTTCCACAACCTTTGCCAAGAACTCGTTTGCCGTACCGATAGATATTTGCTTCTCCGGCTCATATTCATGCCATTCTGCAAATTTATTCGTTAATGTCGGCCTGTATAGTTCATCATTAGGAGCATAGATAAATGGCAGTAGATTATTCGGATGCAAGCGGTTCAGAATGACATAATCCAACTCTTCGTCCTGAAGTTGCTCTTCCAAGTATAATTGGTAAGCCACATTCAACGGATGAACTGGTGTCAACCATAGTCGTTCATTGTCAATAAAGGTTCCTAGCTTGAACAGATTTAACTGCCTTTCCGTTAACAGAGTGTCTTCTTCAATCATAGCTATATGCTCAGATACATGAGTGATATATGATTTTGCAAGCTTTTTCAGCTCATCATCCATATAACTTAAGCTTGGTAAAAGTTGTTTAGTTGAGAAATAAGCTAAATAGGCCTCATATGCCTGAAGGACATTTTCTGGTAACTCCATATCCGTTATTAGGCTGTCACGTACCATTTGCTTGGCAAAAGAGTTCACCCATTTTTGTTCGATTAACAATTTTGTTTTAAAGTCATCATGTGGATAATACGTCGATGTTTCTTGTCGAATGGTATCATGTTCCAATACGAAGTGAGCTCTTTTTTCACGCTTAAGTTTAGCTACCCGTCTCGCTTCTATTGGGGTTGAGCGTACATCCGAATCTCTTATCTCAAATGGCAAAAAGCTTTGGTGAACTTTCATGTTAAACGCTAAACGATCGTCCTCCCATGCCCCTTGATCCATCTCTAATGCAACGGACACTCCTTCATCCTTTTCTATGGTTTCATAGGCTTCCCTAATTAGATGATGAACGCTAGCTTCACCCGAACCAATGACAAATTCTTCCCCGGTATAATGAAGGAAAATGGATGAATTGGCAGCGACATATTTCACCTCGTACTTTGTTTCTATTCCGGATAATATGTCTGGAGAAAAAGGGACTATGCAAAAATTGAATTCATAGCTGGATTTCGATTCATTATTATGCCTATATTTAATTTGGTGAAACTGTACTTTTCCATCTTCAACTGGTAAGGTTACTTTCAGTTTTCTGCCACTTGTCTCACAATAAGGTTCGCTCTTCTTGTGGATATACTGTTTCTTGAGATGATCATCAAACTCGAATTCCATTTCTACAGATGATTGAAATGGCTCATTGAAGACGATGATATGACGTTTTCTCATTCCTGTCTTCGTTTTAGCATGGGCTCTTTCCCAGAAGTCGACCTCTTTATTTAATTTTTTCGTTTGTGCATCTAGATAGCTTAGGTGGATTTTTTGATTATTATCAAAAGAAGTTTTCACTGGCATTAAATCATTAGTGTACCAATCATCCTTCTTAAGTTTCACAACCATCTTATCATCAAAGTATTTATCTAATTCCGTATCCAATGTTTCATAGTCATGGATTCTTTGAACTAGCTCATACAGCTTAGAATTCTCCTGCAACCTTGCTTGGATTTCCGCTGGTTTAATATAGGTTCCCTTATTTAGCTCAGGATCTGGGAAAAGATTGAGTGTCTTAAAATCAGATTGCTCAATTTTCCCTTTATAGAATAGGGAGATCACCTCGGCATAATCCCATATGGTCGTCTGCACGACAAGGTCTTCCAACTTCTTATCCAGATGAAAGTGGATAATTTCTTTTTCAGCTATTGAGAAAGAATCTCCATCGTTCAATTCATCTTTAATATATTGCGTTACCATCCTGATGTTAAATGGCATCCCTTTGCTTTGCAGGTCTTTACTTCCCCCTTGGATACTATCTAAGGAAAGATGCGACATACTAATTAGAGCTGTATTAACCCCTTCACCAGACTGTTCACTGACTAGATTTCGAATCGTCACTAAATAATCTGGTGTCACTCCATTAATGGTAGCTGCAATAATAACCCGGATACCATGGATATCAAGATAGAAAGTCTCATAGGGAGACCCCTGTTTGTGCTGGTATATAAAAGGGTGGGCAATTTCAGATGATTTAAGAACGGAATAAAAATCCCGAACATTGTCCAATTCATCAAACTGCAAAAAATACCTTTCTCCAGCCTTCACTTTCTCTTGCTTTAAATAATTTATGAGTTTTTTTGCCATATAGTTATAGAATTGGTTTAACATATTGAGCATCTCCACTATCACTTTTTTTCTCAATTAAGTTTAATTTGTTCAACAATTCAATGATTGACTCACGAGAATAACGATCGAAGTATACACCTCGTTTTTCATACTCAATGAATAATTGCTTCAGTGATATCTTTTCATACTTTACAGAAATGGCCGTTAATAGCAATAAGAAATCTTGTGTGACATTCAATGTATGCCCTAAAGAGCCCCGTGTCTTCAAGAAATACAAACGACCGATTTCTGTCAATGCTAGTGCATATCTGCTTTTCGGCCCTTGCATCGATCCTTTTTCATAGGCCTTTACAATTTGATGGTGTAGGATATGCGTGCATTGTTCTAAGGTCGCTGCCTCATCTATTCCCTCAGTTGAACCGATGGCCACATCCGAATACTCCACTATCCATTCATTAAAAGACACTATGATTTCTTTCTGCTCTAC
The DNA here is from genome assembly GCF_002946355.1 of Pradoshia eiseniae. Classification (NCBI taxonomy): domain Bacteria; kingdom Bacillati; phylum Bacillota; class Bacilli; order Caryophanales; family Bacillaceae; genus Pradoshia; species Pradoshia eiseniae. Next base: position 510,430 of record NZ_PKOZ01000001.1, on the reverse strand, counting down.
TTCATCTAACTCTTTAAATTTATCCATCAACTCTGCATAGTGTAGATTCTTGGTACCCATTAAAATATTTAATTGCTCTAATGTATTGATATGGATTAATAATCTTCGGGCTGATTCAAGGATTGTTTTAAATCCTTTCGTGACTGCAAGCCTGCTTCGATTAGAATTTTCCCAGTCGACATTATAGTATAAAGGTGTAGGAGTTGTCGGTTCCATATTCTCAAACTGATTTAACTTAAGGGTAAATTGGGTTACTGAGTAAAAATAATAATAAGCGATAAAGAGATTAATATGAGAAATAAAAAACTCTCGATTTCCTACAAGGAAGGCCAAATCTTCCTTGAATACCGATTCAACATAGGTAAAAGTAGGGGCATATTTATTACTGGTCTCACCCTTCGGTAATTCAGGCAAATTAGTACAAATTAGTCGTGTTAACACGTGCTCTTTATCCGTCAACGCCATAATACCTCGAAGGTCCTCACTATCTCCCAGCAAGGAATCAACTATATACTGGGCGATATCCTTTTCACCCACAGCTTCCTTATTAGAGGATAGAGAAATATAGTTGAAAATGAGTGGATGGAACATACGCATCGAGGAAGATTGACCAAGGTATGATGCCAGAATTCCTTGTAAGGATGGCTTATCTTCCGTATTGATTTCAACTTTACTGGTTATCTCCTCAATCAAACTTTCAACATCCAAGTTGTCATTGAGCTGACTACCCTCTAACTTACGAAAAACTTCACCCAGTATAGGGTCAAAGCCATTTCCGAACTTGGCTCTTTCGGGATTACGAGTCTGGAATGGGAGGAAATTAGCATGCTTCACTGAATGCTTCAGAGACTTCTTTCCATTGCTATTCTTAACATTCAATGCTGTCCTTAATTCTTTTATTCTGTCCATCTATTCAATTCTCCCTCCTGAATGAATACGTTTCAAAATCAGGATCATATTCAAGTAAGAATGCATGACCATTTTCCGTGTCAGTAATGAGGATCTCCTCCATTTGTCTACCGAACGGAAGGAGATTCTCAATAAATTCGATGAATTTTATAGAATCATCGCGATCCTTCTTATTTAATCGATATCCATTGTTCACACGCACAATCAAGCTATATAACGATAAATCAATCTCAACTTCATGGATTTCTTCAAATGGGTCACAGCGAAATCCTAATACTAACGAGGATGTGAATCTTTCAACTACTTCAAGATTGTTTGTAGGCAAGGCCTTGGGTGCATTCCTCAATTGTAGCCGCTCGGCAATGCGATATTGATGTCCCTCTTCATCGATGTAAAGATAGTTTGTCTTCGGTGCTCCCTTCCAAAGATAAATGGATTTATCTATATCAAAGTATAGATTTTGGAGCATCCTTTTCTGTCCTGTGTTATAGGCATATAAATATTTGGTGTAATTCATATAAACCTTATCTAAAAAGGCATCTTGCAAGGAAGATTCATATAAATAACAAGAACGAATAAATAATTCACTCAATTCTCTTTTAGTGTCCTTATCTAAATAAGCAATATCCTCAATTGACTCAAGATAACTAATCCACTCCTGTGCCGAGGAATCGTGAATTACATTTCGATAGGCGATATAATAACTCCCATTATTATGAAGGTCAATTAGACTTCTATCCACGTCAATAGAACGTTGATGAATTGGATCTTGTCTTGCCATCATTTTTAAGAATGGGGATTTATCAAACCCTTCAAAGACCAGGTTTGGCAGTAAGTTAGGAAGCATGTCCAAAAAGTCCGAAGTCATCATTTCCTCGGTTGTAATAGGGACCAAAATATCATAAATATAATTTAAGAGAATCCTTGATGATAGAATGATTTTATCCTTAATAATTGTTTTGATAATCAGTTTAATAATCTGTTCTTGAACAGTCTTTGATGAAAACATCTCATAATTCACAAGCAAAGTATTGATTTCATTTGTTTGTTTATCTTTTTTATACGCCTGATAGAATGGATTTTGAGCCACTGGATTTGTTATACGAGAGAACAAATCCGAAATATAGCTAGACACAGGTCCATTGGGAGTTAGCTCGTACATATTATAATCACCAAAATTTACAAGGCGAAAGTGAGGATGGTTTTTGGTTACTGAAATGGAGTTGGAATCAAACACATTTGCTTCTACTATATAATTTCTAATTCTCGTAAAATCATTGGTAGCATACTCGGATTCTAAAAAGTTATTTAAAACCCCTAAATTTATCGCAAGGATTAGCTTTTCATTGGAATGTTCAATACGAGAATCAGAAAACGGTTTTAATACCTCTGCTAGCGTATCTAATGAATTCTTCTTAGGATCAAAGCTTTCTGTCGCATCATTGTGTATCTCAAATTGCGCCAACTTTTCAGGGATTGTTGAGGATAAGTGACTTAACAAGTGGGATTTCCCATCCCCTACACTTCCACATACGAAGATAATTTGACTGACAGATGATTCAACTGCTTCATTGATATGTCTCTCCAGAATCTCTTCAAGGGGCCTCTTCACATGCAGATAACGCTTGAATTCACTTAAGCCTTTATATCCTTCCACCGCATCCTGAGATGATTCTCTTAATTTACTTAATTGGTACAGAAGATGCGACCCTTGGATAGTAGACATCTCATTTATCATAACCTCCGTCTGTAATTGTTCGCTTTTTTCTTCCTTAAATTGACCCATGTATTGAGGAACCATCTCTGAGATAATTTGTTTTACTTGCTCTGATAAATCTTGAGGATTATGAGGTTTTGCCTCTTGATATTCTGGTATCTTCGCCTCATAACTCTCGTATACCTCCACATACCACTTTAGGATTTCATATAAATTCCTATGAGCATGCAGACCATCTATAATGGCTATTTTCCCATGTTCGTGCGCAGCCGTATTCCCAAGACGACGGATACGATCAAAGGATTTAAACAATGTCTCATCCAGTACTTCAGTATTACGAAGTGCGGCCAAGGCTTCCACATGTTTCAGGAAACGACTATACTCAATTTTCTCTTTACGAAAAATATCCTCTACAATCAATTCACACAATTTGCGTGCCTTAATCAAGGAAGAATCTATATCAGAAAATAAGGTATTCTCGAATTCCTCAGCAAGAATACCCCATCCGCTTTTATATGGTTCTATAAATTCAAATGCATACTTTTGCAAATCTAGCACCTGCCTATTCTCTAGTAAAATCGACACTATTACAATCTAATAATATTTTACCATATGTACTAATTATGTCATTATAGGATATACATATCTCCATGATTAATAATGAAAATTAAAAAGCAGGCTACCTAAGCCTGCTTTATTAAAACAACTCTAATTGTTGAGGATTCTCTTGGATGGAAACCTGATCTTCCTCTTCAATATCCAATATTCGATTGGCCATTCTTTCAATCAGCCCTACGACTAAGGCATTACCCATACAGAAGTAACGCATCCGATCCGTCATGCCGCTTGTCCAATTATCAGGGAAACCATTCAACCTCTCACACTCTACAGGTGTCAGAAGTCTCAAGCGTCCTGTCTCTGGATCCTCCACGACATGGGTACTTCTGTTAGTCGTCCCCTCGCTAGTGAGCATCGTTCTTCCTGGCCTGTCCAATGGATCAGGAAAAGCCATACCACCCTCAGAAAATACATACTGATGGCCACTTGCAGAGATACGATTGATTTTCTTTGGGCCTTTAAGATATTTAAACTTTTCCAAAGCGGCATCATGAAGATAATATTTTTCATCGACACCTGCTTCCAAAATATCGCCTAATGTAATTGGTTCTTCAACATCAGGGAGAAGTTCCTCTGTATAGATAACCCCATTTCTCATGATTCCTGCATTACGATAATTCATGGAGAAGTTATCTGATACTTCTACTATATCTTCCTTAAGAAGGATTGTTGCCGGGCGATGCTTTTCGGCTATTTCTTCAAGCACGGGAAAAGCGTTGGCGAAAAAGCCCTTCTCATGCAACATGGTCTTACCGTCCACTTTTTCTCTATGCTTGATATAAGGAGTGTCGTTCCGAATCGCGAAGATGAAAATCCTTCTTCGTCTTTGGGCTTGTCCATATTCAGCCGCATTGATGACGCGCCACTCTACGGAATAGTTCTCATCCCTAAAACTCGCCAGCATGATGGAGAAGTCTCGACCTCTCTGTTTAGAAGGGGATTTCAATAACCGATCGACGTTCTCTAGCAAAACATACTTCGGGCGTATTTCTCTGACCAGTCGCATGATTTCCCAGAAGAGAACACCCTTCTTGCCCTGGATTCCCTTCTCTCCAGATAATGACCGGGCAACAGAATAGTCCTGGCACGGAAATCCCCCTACGATGAGATTGATTCCCTTATCCGTAAACTGTTTCTCATCAACGGTCGCAATATCTTCATTAGAATGAGTACCTTTATTATGAAATTGGCGTGCATAACAGTCAAAAGCATCCTGAGCTTTCTTAGATGGTTCCCACTGATTACCCCAAATTACATCAAAACCTTTTGTTGCTTCAAGTCCGAGACGAAACCCTCCGACCCCTGCAAATAACTCTATTGCTTTCATCATAAACCGAACATCCTTTCGGTATTTTTCGTGCATATCTCATATTATAATAAAAATTAGCCAAAAGATCAACTCTAAAATAAAGACAATTTTAATGCTAGATTATTACATTATTCATAAAATAGTTTTATAACAAAGCCTTCTATATTATAGTAATCACGGGAGTTGACCATATTGATTTATTATACAGCAGATGAAGTTTTAGAAAAAGCAAATGAAGCTATTGGTAAAACATTCGGTGAAATCGACAAGACCAATCGATTGAAAAAAGGAAATAAAGGCGGACTCGGTCAAGTCATAGAGGAAAGCCTCTTTGAATACAAAGTTAATTCAGATGCTCGTGCAGACTTCGAGGAAGCTGGAGTGGAACTGAAGGTCACAGCCTTCAAGCGGAATAAGAATGGAACCATCTCAGCCAAAGAACGTCTAGTGCTAAATATCATCAATTATATGGAAGAAGTTAAGACAACTTTTGAAACGTCTAGCTTCTGGAAGAAGAATGAAACCATCTTACTGATGATATATGAATGGCTTCCAAACACGAATCAGAAAGACTTCTATATCTATAAGAATATACTGCACCGATTCTCAGAAGCAGATCTTGAAATCATCAAGAAAGATTGGGAAACCATCATCAATAAAATACGCGCCGGCAAAGCCCACGAACTATCAGAAGGAGACACGAACTACCTAGGCGCATGTCCAAAAGGAGCAAACAAATCCTCCTTAAGAAAACAGCCCTACTCTGACATATTAGCTATGCAGAGGGCTTTTTCACTAAAATCTTCGTACATGACTGCTATCATGCGGAAATATATCTTGCAGGAAGATCTCGTTGGATTCGCTGCTGCGCATGAATTAAAAGAAAAATCATTAGAGGAATTGCTAGAAAACCGTTTCTCTCCATATACAGGGATGACTGTTAAAGAATTAGCAAAAAGACTCAATATTGAATTCAAGCCAAAAGCGAAACATTTCAACGCTAACCTTGTCAGTGCCCTGCTTGGAGTTAAAGGTACTAGACTAGATTCTATAGAAGAGTTCGCTAAGGCGAATATACAGTTTAAAACGGTTCGTTTAGAGCCATCTGGAAAGCCGCAGGAAAGTATGTCATTTGAGCAAATTGATTTCCATCAATGGACAACGGAAACATGGGAAGACAGTTTTATTCGTCATAAATTTTTAGAGACAAAATTCTTGTTCGTTGTTTTCGAATATAAAGAAACAAAAAAGCAAAATCCAAACAGAGACCTATATTTAAAAGGAATAAAGTTATGGAATATGCCCTTGCAGACAATTGATAAGGAAATTAGGCAGGTATGGGATGAAGTTAATAAGGTTATTAAGGAAGGCATACAGATTGAATGTAAGAAAAATGGAACTAAATACGTTGAACATAACAACCTTCCAAAAAGTAATTTCAATGGAGTTGCCCATATAAGGCCTAAAGCTAGGGATGGGCAAGATAAGGTGGAACTTCCAACAGGGGAAAGGATTACGAAGCAGTGTTTTTGGTTGAATAATACTTTTATTGCTGAAATCTTAACACATTAAGCCTTATGGCAAAATTCACATAATAAGCTAGCAATGAGTACACCTCTCTATAAGAGGTACTTAGATACAAATTATATTGATTACGTTTACTCTCTTACTCTTTTTATTAAACTTTAATATTAAATAATGGACATGTCTCCTTTCCACTCAAGGGCAAGGAGACATGTCCATTTACTATGCATAGATTCACGATAACCCATCTATTATCAGAGCTACAATCTGTTATAATAATGTCTTATCTTTTCAACGATGAACCTTCTTCTTTCCTCCAAGAAATGGCTGTAATCGGCTGATTCCATCTCAAAAATTGATTCTGGGATACAGTTCATTTTTAGATTTTCTTTAAGTTCATCCAAGTTATTAATTTCACCAATGCACAATTTCTCTCCATTTATCTGTTGCTTTACCAGCCCCATATACTCTTTAGGTGATTTGGCTCTAATCGCCAAGTTAACCACCTGTTCTGTATAGGCATAGTTTGCTATCTGATTATATTGCCCTCTACTGTTATAACCATTTGACTGCAAGTATTTTTTTGGAAAGACGTGGTGAACATCTCCTCGTTCTTCAATTAACTGTTGTACAGTAATTGATTTCGATAAGAAGGCATTATCTTTATCGTATATTTGAGACATCACAAACAAATTGAAGTACGGGCTGCTTGAGACTGAAGTGTTTAAATTAGTTATCATGATATTCTCCCAAAACGCTTCAGATAGTTCACCAGCTTCTACATTACGTACATATTCAAATGGATTTTCATGCATTGCAAACCGTTTTATATCAAAATCAAACATTGATTCTGGTGATCCTGAATAACGTTCCGTTAGTATAGATGCTACAAGCCATTTTCGTACAATTTGATTGATTAGTGAGTCATTTACATTTTTCTCTCGTAGTAACAAAAATAATGCATAAGCAAAGTTTAAAGCGTTCTGAGAACGAACAATTTTTTGGTTAATAACCCCAGCAGATTTTAATATCATGATGAACCTTTTGAAATTGGTTTCATTAACAAATTTTAATACGCCATCATGTAATTTCTCAAAGGACTCCTCAATTATTTCTTCTCGATATTCCCTCGTATCAAAATCCCTTCCAGATAATAAACTAACTAAGTTAGCTAATTTCCCTCGGAGGAACTTAAATGTAAAAGCGACTCTTAATAAATCTGAATAGCTAGGCTCATAAATATTTGTGTTATAATCTTTAACCCATTTTATTTTGTTAAAATCAGCTGATTGAACATAGTCACTGTCATTATTGATAATATTTTCATAAACAATTGGACTTTTAATTAAATGACAAAAATAATCAATGGTTTTCCGTATTAGTGGACCGTTATATTGATCATTTACCGATATCTTTGACATAGCAAAATCTGCTTGACTAAGATTAACACCCGCTGAATTTATCCTTATAAATATCTCGGTAACCGTCTCTATATCAAGTGTATAGGATAATTCAATTACCCCAATCGAACTATATCTAATACCAATAAGCTTTTGTAAAACTTCATTTAACTTATTATGACTTATATCTGGGTTTTTGGAACAAAAACTATTAATGAAACCAAATGTATCAAAACCATTGTTAAATACATCTGATATATCTGGTATCCACCTTTTATCTTTCATGATTGCCGGATTTTGGACTTCAAAGATTTCATCTATCGGGTTAAATGAAATTATGATTCGTCTTTTACTATATTCTTTCGTCACAATCTCTTTACCTGAAATGGCTGCCATAAGGGCTGTGATTCGTTGCTGGCCATCAATCAAGATTCTTTTACCATGTGAAATAGACCCATCTTTAAGCCGTGCATCAGGATTTTGCCACGTAATTATATAGCCTACTGGATAATCATTATATAAGGAATCTAACAAATCCCTTACTTTTGATGGTTTCCAAACAAATGGGCGTTGAATCTCCGGAATAGCTACAATACCTTGATCTATCCAACTCAATAGCGCATTAACAGTTGTATTATTGACTTGATAGTTTGACAAAGTACCACCAACCTAATCTATATTTATTTATAAAAAAGTCTCCAAATCACCAAAAACACATTTTTATAACCTTAAGTCGCTAAGATTTTATTTATTATACCCAGTGCAATCTTTCTCTAAATGGTACATTATCCTTAATTAACTGTATTTTTTCTCTCAAAATAAACCTGCAATCGATATTCACATATCTCTTTAGTCATATAATAAAGGCTTTCTTTATCGTATTCTTGAATATCCATACTCAATCTCAATTCCGTCCCATCAAGCAGCAACAGCCCATTCGAACTCCCGCTCCACTTCATCATCGGCATCCTCACTATCAGACCTGCTACCTTTCTCTCATCATATTCCCACATAGCTTTCGTCGTCTTGTCACTGAAATCAATCCGTTTGCGATACGGTTTTTCAGTGAGGTAATTATGGAAGAATGGAGCTGCTTCTTCAGCTGTAATAGGATCTGACCAGTGTTTTGGTCCCCTCTCAAGCATCGTCAGCAAGAGAACCATTTTATAGCTTTTCGCCATGCCGGTTTTCTCAACTTCATATAACCAATCCGCATAGGTCTCCACAACTCTTTTCTCATCAGCTGACAATTCATCAGCCCAATCAAGAAAACTGAAGTAGGATGTTTAAAGAGCTTGCTGTCTTCTGAGCCGTGCATGTGCATCTCCAAATAAGTCGGCCTTCTGCCAAGGTCGGCTTTAACTTGGTTATAGCTCTGTAGCAGCAGCTCTTTACGGGGCATTTTCTTCTTGCTCATCTCAATTAGCACATTCTTAGCTTCAAGGTCGAAATCCACCTCACATCCATCAGGTAAGACAGGAATGGTTCTCTTCGCGCCTTTTTGTTTTTCATGGAGGTAGAACAAGGATTGCTTCACGTCAGCATTGCGGTAATTGGCGATCAAGTCGATGATGACACAATGACTTTTCCCTTCCGCCAGTCGGAGGCCGCGGCCGATTTGCTGGGTAAAGACCGTCAAGGATTCGGTCGGTCTCACGAAGAGAAGCGTATCCGCTTCAGGTATGTCTACCCCTTCGTTGAAGAGATTGACTGTCATGATGGCATCAATTTCTCCCTTCTTTAGCTGCGAGATTGCCTTTTCTCGCAGACCGGGAGCAGATTGTGAATGAAGGCTGACAGTCCGATGTCCCTTCTGATTGAAATAATCGGAAAGGAAGTCTGCCTGCAGAATGCTTGAACAAAAGACAAGCGTCCTCGTTTGCTTGCGTGCCTCCCAAGCAGTGAGTATTTTCTTCGCAAGACTCATTTTCAACTGTGCCGCAGCTAACTCGTCCGCATCATATCTTGTACCGAGCCATCTGATGGTTGAATAATCCGTCTCATCATACACCCCATAATAAGAGAACGGGGCAAGCCATTTCTTATTGACCGCCTCGATAAATTCGATTCGATAGGCGACATTCCCCTCGCAAATAGCATAAATATCTCGGTAATCGTTTCGGTCAGGTGTGGCTGTAATCCCTAACAAAAACTCTGGATTGAAATGCTCCAGCACCTTTTGATAGGAATTGGCAGCTGCATGGTGAAATTCATCTACGATAATCAAATCAAAGGCATCTGGAGAGAATCTCTCCAGATGGGTTTTCCTGCTCAATGTTTGAATGGAGGCAAAAATGATATCTGCTGAAGGATTTTTTTCCTTGCCATTATAGATGCCTGTGCTCATATTCGGTAAAACACGCTTGAAGGATTTTTCTGACTGATGCAATATCTCTTCTAAATGGGCGATGAATAAGATGCGCTTAAAGGATTTTGCAAAGAATGCGGCCAAATAGGTTTTACCAAGTCCAGTAGCCATAACGACCATTGCCTTGTTATACCCTTCTTCCCTGCTGTTTTGCAGTTCTTCTAGCGCTGGCACTTGGGCAAATCTAGGCTGTATGATGCCATAATCAGTTTGTTTTTCAATGACCTTCCCTGGAATGCCAGCTTTCTCTTCATCAGATATGGTAAGATGAATCTCCTCTTGCTTTGTCCACTTGTTATGCAAGACAGGATACTTATGATGGAAGCTCTCGTATTCTTTTCGATAGCCCTCTATCGTGACCGCATTTACCGGAATGGTAGACTCATGATGGAAGATGGAGAAGTACTCCATTAAAGCCTGTTCAAAGATTTCAACACCTTCTTTATCCTTCACTTCAACATTCCACTCGATTCCTGACGTCAACGCCGAATTCGACATATTGGAGCTGCCTACATACAGGATATTCGTTGAATCTGATTCCAGCAGATAGGCCTTTGGATGAAAAGATACGCCATTACTTTTCCATAGGCGGATTTCGATGTTCTTATGAATGTCATACAAAAGCTGCAGGGCGTCTGGCTGGGTGATGAACAAATAATCACCCGTGCAGATTTTAATCTCCGTCCCCTGCTTAGCAGCCTCTTTAAGAATGGGTTCAAGCAACTTTACCCCTGATTTCATTACAAATGACGTCAGGATATAACAGGATTTAGCTCCCTTGATATTCTCCTTCAAGTGATGGAGCAAATCATGCGTTATTAACTGAACCTTAGTCATCCTCGACCTCGATCAAGAATACTCTTTCATCAAAGCCCCCGCGTTTCTTCGCTTTCTGCCGCCGCACTTCCTCCACCTTATTGAAATCCGCTCCATGAACCTTGCTTAATGCATGGATAATTTCCAATAGATCAGCCAATTCCTCAATAGCACTCTCTTCATCCTTGGCATCCAGATATTCCTGCAGCTCTTCCTTGCTTTTGATGCGCAGCTCTTTCACGTATTCTTCTTCATCCAAGATTCTTGTTGTGAATGCTTTCCCTGTTCCTTCTATTATATTTGGTATTAAGTCACGTACTAGCTTGTTATGTACTGGCATGTAAATGGTACTCCCTTCGAAATATAACTATATAGATTTTATCATTTCCTTTGCTTAATTAGGATACAAGTTCAACATCTTTCTACATAAAGTCTTTCACTAGTTCATTTTATGAGGATGGCTTATTTAGACAAAAAAAAGCAGACACTCCCTTAAATAAAAGTTCATGTCTGCCGTAAAAGGTCCAGTATCTATCAAAGAGTCTTTCATTTTTATCATAAGATACACATCAGTCACTGTAGTACTAAAGAATCTAAGCATTAGAAATCAACATTAATCCAATAAGAAATAGTAAAACATGTACTGTATACATACCTAATGTAACAAACAAGGAGATTTTTGTCTTACTTATCCTCTTAATGATTATTTCTGTAAAAAATAATACAAAAACCGCTATCTCAGACAAGATGGTTAAATTCCAGCCTTCCTGCGCGATAATTACTAAGCTAGTAATAAAGACAGGCAAATGGTAGTTGGCTATTTTTAATATCCAGGTAACAGTACCCCCCCATTCCCTTCCAATCAAGTCTGTGAGGATCATTAATGGTACACAGAAAAACAAGGTCATCCCTAGAATGACAAAGTAAAAAACCATATAGAATATAACAAAGGACATTGTATTCATAGGTGTAAAAAACGTGAAAATCCACGTATTTAGTAAACTAGAGATCAGAACTACAACAATGACTTTTCCCCAGTAGGTTTTATTAAACATAACCACCCCTCCAACTTACAGCATTCTGCCAGCTTTCCAAATATATGTCCGGATAATCGCTCTAAAGTAAATAGCAAGTATCTGAGAAAGTATCTTTTCTATTCAATACGTGTAAGTGATTCGAGTAAAGTATAGATGAACCCGAACTTTGGTAACTTTCTTAATTATGAATTGGCATTAGCAGAAATTCCAGTTTATTGTAAAATACTTTTAATTTCAACAGAATTCTCCACACTGAATCATCTCTCTGATTCTTCAACTATCCCAAATAAAAAAACAGCCTCCCAAATAGGCGGCCTTCTATGAAGATTGCCTATTCCAGGAAGCTGTAATAAGAAGTGATTTCTTATGACTTCTATATATCTTGTTATTGGGCGATAGATTCCTCATCCACATCGCCAGTAAGCATATGCTCCTTCCAATCCCCATGCGGGATATAGACAGCACTGCGATCAAAGAGTTCATCCTTATCCTTGTTGTAGAAATAAACAAAGCAAGGTTCTTTTTCGTTTGTCTCTAGGTTTTCGGCTTCGAGGACGACTTTATGGTATTCGTTCTCTGGGTTGCCCTCACTGATGAAGCCTTCCATTTCATCCATGGCGCGCATTGTTTCCTCATAGGTTTCTTCATTCAGAACCATGATCTCACCCATGACGGTGTCCTTGCCGAACATGATGGCTGGGTAGCCTTTGTAGGGCATATGGTACAGCTTCATGTTAGTGAGCCTGGCCGGTGCCTTTTCGGCGACATTGCCTTTGAGGTATTTCTCGTAGTTGAAGAAGCCTTCTCTCAGAGATCCGTAGACAAAGAGGTTGATGCGTTTCATCAGCAGATTTCTCCGCCGATCGCTTCGATGTCCTTGTCATAGATGACGCATGCCTCGATTGCGAGCTCTAGTCCGCGCACGATTTCCTCAAGGGACATAAACGGTGTGTTCTTCTTGTCCATTACTTGGGAAGTCATGTAAGGGATGTGGATGAATCCGCCTTTCATGTTCGGGTATTTCTTGTCGATCATGTAGAGGATTCCGTACATGACATGGTTGCACACGAATGTGCCGGCTGTGTTGGACAGGGTCGCTGGCATTTGATTTTCGTTCATATGCTTGACCATCGCCTTCACTGGCAGATTAGAGAAGTAAGCCGCTTGACCGTCTTCCTGAATGACGGCATCGATTGGCTGATTGCCTTCATTGTCCTTGATGCGGTAGTCATCGATGTTGATGGCAACGCGCTCAGGGGTGATATCGAATCTTCCGCCCGCTTGGCCGATTGAGATGACAATGTCAGGGCTGTGCTCTTCGATGGCACGCTCGATTGCTTGGACGGATTTCGTTTGCACGGTCGGGATGATGACCTTGATGATTTCAGCGCCACGGATGTTATCGCTGACTCGTTTAACGGCTTCTTCAGCTGGGTTGACGGGCTCTCCGCCGAATGCATCAAAGCCTGTAAGTAATACTTTCATCGTCTTGTCTCCTTTATACGCTTACTATCTTAAAATCCCCAGAAGTACATGAGGACGATATGAGCGGCCAAAAGCATCAGCGCGATTGGCGCTTGTGCCTTGATGACACCGTTCTTGTCTTTCATCTCTAGTAACGCTGCAGGGAGCATGTTGAAGTTCGCTGCCATTGGCGTTAGCAATGTACCGCAATATCCTGCTGTCAATGCAAGCGTACCGCAGATGATTGGGTCCCCGCCGACAGCAAATACGAAAGGCGCACCGATACCAACTGTGATGACAGCAAATGCAGCGAAGGCATTCCCCATGATCATCGTGAACAAGGCCATACCGACACAGTAGGTAATAACACCGATCAACGCGTTACCTGACGGGATAACATTCGAGATAATGGAAGCGATTTTATCGCCTACACCCGCGCTCGTGAATAATACACCCAAGGATGCCAATAATTGAGGCAGGATAGCGAATGAACCGATTGATTGATACGTTCTGTTTGTATCCTCAAGCAATTCCTTCGGTTTTGCTTTCGTAATCACAAATGCGATGATTAATGCACATATAGCGGAAATTCCGATTGCGACCGTTCCCGAAAAAGGAGTGAACTGGGCAACCAGCATCGCGATGATCGCGATAGATAAGGAAGGAATGAAGATTTTTAATCCTAGTTTCTCTGCCTTAAGCGTTGTAAATGTTTCATCCAATTGCTTCAATGTACCGATATTGATTTGCTTCGTTGCGGATAGGATCGCGATGATCACGACCAATATACCGACTATCATACTTGGAATATAGTTGCCTGCCATGAAGATGACAGCGAGGATTCCCCAGAATAGGGCCGTTCCAATTCTCGTTTTATGTTGTTTATCCTTTAACGTAAACACCATGGTAATTCCCATGAATAAACCAATCATAATATAAAATATTTCTAATAATAGATTAGACAGTTGTGTGATGTCCATTATTGCTCACCTCTTGCATTCTTGCGATTATCCGCGTATTTGGATTGCATTCTCTTATCCAATAGCGTATTTTGAATGGTCCAAAGGATAAAGGCGATGATGGCTACTGGAAAAGCCACTTTCGACACTTGAAGTGTGTCAACCGGCATTCCCATTCCCTCTAAGGTAGAGGCAATCAGCAATACACCGGCATTGGCGATAAAGACGTTTTGAGCAAAGAAGTTCCCGACATTATCAGATGCCGCTGAATAAGCTTTGATTTTTTCGATATCTTTCTCTTCCACTTTGTCACCGTACTTAGCAACGATTGCCCCTTCTGCCATTGGGCTTACGAGCGGGCGAACGAATTGCGGATGTCCGCCTAGTGTCACACCCATACCGATTGTCGTTTCACGAATGAGTGTATATCCGCTGAGAAGCTTCCCTGCAGATAGTTTGCTAGCTTTCTTGATAAGCATAACCGCTTTCTCTTTCAAGCCGTAACGCTCGCACAATCCAATGACCGGAATGGTGATCAAGAATAGGCAGGTTACGCGATTGGCTACGAATGCCTCTCCTAGCGTAGTGAGGATTTCAGCAATATTCATATTTGCGACTAATCCAGTCGAAATACCAGCTACAACGACTACTGCGATTGTATCCAGCTTCATTGCGAATCCAATGATGATAATAAGGATTCCGATTAATTCCATCTGAGTTATCTCTCCATTTCTAACTATTTTGTTATTTTAAGATAATTTTTATTTATTATACAACCGATGTTTTTAAATGGGAATGGCTAAAAATTGTCAATCTGGAATAAGCAAGGAATTTTATGTTTGTAAAAAGCAGATAATGCCCGTCCTTATTGGGATAGAGGTATTTTTCCAGCATTTTCAACCGCATGAAAATTTATGGTTGTCAAGTTTTTTTACGGATAAAACATGCATAACTATGCAGAAGATTGATAAAAACCGGGGGCTCAATTAAGATGGAAATACTATTTTTGCATAATAAAAAGAACTCATATTTCTTGAGTCCTTTACCCATTTGATACTGTGTTCCGGTTCACGAGCGCACCAATCGGGTTGATGAGCATCGCACCGATCCCCTGGATGACCGTCTTGACAATCACCTGTCCGACAATCGCGGCGGGAACCGCCTCCCATGGCAGCACTCCGGCTCCAATCGGGCTTAAGCCAATGATGACAAAAATCGCTGAATCGAGAAGTCCGCCGACGATTCCGCTATAAAACACGCGCCAGCTCATCGGAAGCCTTAGACGTGTATAAATTTCCGTGTCGGTTGTTTCCGCCACCGCAAAAGAGATGGCTGAAGCGAGGACGATGATGAGCGTGTCGCCTAGCGAATAAGAAACAATTGCAGACATCAGAAGTGCCAAAGCGATGAAATAATACGTCTTCCTCCTGCCATATTTGTTTTGGACAAGATCACGCAGGATAAACGTTGCCCCGATAAGAAACGTCCCCATCGGCACGATGAAAATGCCCATCATCAATGGCGCAAATGCTGCGGTCACGACATTGGCCGTGGTAATCGATAGCAAGTACAATAGAACTCTCATGTTTTCCCCCTCTTCTGTCTTTCCAATCATTTACTTTATCATTATATTACAAATTTATCCATGTTAAACTTTCATTTAATCGCTTCATTTGTTTATCATATATGAGCATAAGTTCAGTAGATACCTGCTTCATCTATTACAACAAGGTATGAAGGTTGTTCAAATGACAATGCTGAGTACAGGCAGATGATTGGGCAAAAGCACAGGATACCATTGAAAAATTGGATTAAGATGGTGTCTGTGCAACTGGTTATGCTTATGAGGGAACTTGCATCCCCCTGAGCCTTTCATGGAATGGCGGTCCGCCTATCAACTCCCTTTCATCCCATCAAAAAAGCCGATTCGTCTGCTGAATCGACAAATCGGCTTTCTATCTCTATTTATAGTAGTTTCCCCCCAGGCTTGGATAAGCGCCTGTTCTTCATTCCTTCTATCATTTTGCGCTGGATGCGCAAATACTCCTGCAGCTCGTCCTCTGTCAGTTCCTCAAATAATTCGAGGTAGATCTCCCGGCCGAGCTTTTGCGCTTCCGCTAAAGCCAGGCTTCCTTTATCCGTGATCTGCAAATAGACCGTTCGCCTGTCTTCTGGACTATACTGCCGTCTGGCAAGTCCATGATTGACGAGCTTGTTGGATATATGGGTCACCGCTCCCTTCGTATAGCGGAGCATCTCAGCCAGCTCACTCGCCCTGAGAGGTCCTCTCGATTGGAGCTCTGCAAGCACGAGGATGGCCGATACACCGACCGGATACGAGAACTGGGAGGTGAACCGGACGATATGCTCATTCGAGATGAGCTCGATTGAGTGGATCAAGTCAAATAGATTATCCCGCTCCATCTTCTGCCCTCTTAGCGAAGCTTCGTGGCTCCGCCGTCCACCATAATCGTTTGCCCAGTGATATACTGTGAATCAGCGCTCGCAAGGAAAACAGCGACACGGCCGATATCCTCTTCTACATCACCGAAGCGGCCGAGCGGAATTTTATTGACGACAGCTTGGTAGTATTCCGGCTGTGCTTTCGCCCAAGCCCTAACGCCCTCTGAATCAGCAATTGGGCTGATAATGTTGACATTAATGCCGTATTGTCCCCACTCATTGGCGGCCACACGCGTAATGCCGCGAATCGCTTCTTTTGCCGCCGCATAGGCTGCTTGCGTGACATCGCCATTGATACCCGCGCCAGAGGCGAAGTTAATGATATTGCCTTTCGTTTCTTTCAAATACGGAAGGGCTGCCTGCATTAAATAGAAGGTTGGGTAGAAGCCTGTTCCGAATGAAAGATCAAGATCCTCCTGTGTCGTATCTTCAATTAATTTTTGCTTACATGCATGCGCATTGTTCACTAGAACATCGAGCTTCCCGTATTTCTCGACAACCGTTTGGATGATGTTCGGCAATTTGTCGCGCTCAAGCAAGTTGGCTTGAACAAAGGATGATTCAGGAGAGATTTCCTGCAATAGTTTCTCACTCTTTTTCCCCGCTTCTTCATTCACATCGACAATTGCTAGTACAGCGCCTTCCTTTGCCATGGCTTTCGCCATGCCAAGTCCGATTCCTCCTGCACCGCCAGTGATGATGATGATTTTGCCGTCTAATTTTCCCATTGTAAACTCCCCTTTATATCATTATCTAACTATATTTTAACAGTAAACTATTTATCTGGAAACTAAAACGCTTACACATCCTCAAATAAAAAGAAAATGATGGCATCCTCGTGTGGATGCGCGTCATTCCTCTTACAATATATCGAGCCAGATTTTGACGGCTGTTGCCGCAATCAGCAAGGCTAAAATCATTTGAAGCATTTTCGTGTTCATGTTCTTCGAAACCTTTGCCCCGAGCGGAGCGGCTAATACGCTCGCGATAATCATGATCAGCGCCGGCCAATAATCGACTTGCCCTGTGAGCAGCTTGCCTGCTGTTCCCCCAATCGATGAGATGAACGTAACGGCAAGGCTTGTCGCGATGGTCATTCTTGTCGGAATCCCGAGGACGGTGAGCATGATCGGAACGAGCATGAATCCGCCTGCTGCGCCAACAATGCCGGAGCCAATCCCGACGACTAAGGCAAGAACCGCCGCAAGCGGCTTATTGAATGTCACTGCATCAAGCGGGATGTCATCAACCTTCTTCTTAGGAATGAACATCATCACAGCTGCAATGACAGCAAGCACACCGTAAACGATGTTCACGCCTTGTTCAGACAGGAACGATGATCCGTAGCTTCCGATGAAGCTCCCGATTAAGATGGAGACCCCCATATAAGCAATCAGTGATTTATTTAAATATCCGCCCTTCCGGAAAGCCCAGACGCCGGCAATGGAGGCGAACAGGACCTGTACCGCACTGATGCCGGATACCTCATGTGCCGAGAAGGCGGCCAGCCCGAATAATGGCGGGATGTATAAGAGCATAGGGTATTTGATGATGGAACCGCCGACCCCAAGCATACCTGAGACAAACGATCCGATAAAACCGATTAGAAAGATGACGACGATAAACGTCAAATCCATCTCCATTCCTCCTTTTTAGGAAAGACAGCGGGCTTCGAACAATGTTCGAAGACCCGCCTCATCCATTACGCTTTTTGAATATAGAATTTAAGGACGCCGTCTTCTTCTTTTTGATCAAGAATAGTGTGGCCAGCAGATCCTGCCCATGCTTTGAAGTCATTAAGGGCACCCTTATCAGTTGCTAGTACTTCCAATACCTCGCCTGAGTTAATCATTTCGATTGTCTTTTTTGTTCTTACGATTGGCATTGGGCAAGCCAAGCCTTTAGCATCTAATGTTTTTGTGATATTCATGATTCATTCTCCTTTATGGTTAAATTAATTTTATCGGTTGATTAGCGTACGGCACAGCGGTTCGGGCCGATTTCCATTTCGGTTTGCTCGTCATTATCAGGCGTGATTTTGCCCATATTGACTTGGCGGATTTGCTGATAAGCATTTGGCTGCGGAGGCAGGTTCTCTGTAACTGTCTTGCGGAACTCTTCCTCGTCCGTAATATTCAAGCCGTGGTTTTCTGCGAACAAATCTCCTAAGCGCTTAGCAACAGAGCCATTCTCATTCAGCTCGTCGATGATCATGAAATGTGCCGGAAGCACAATCAGGTCATCAGCCAATTCGCGGTAGCGCTTGTAGAGCGTGACGCGTAGGTCAGACACCCAATCCTCCGCTAGGCCAGCCAAGTCCGGTCTTCCGATGGAGTCGATGAAGAGGATATCCCCTGTCAGCAAGTAGCTTGAATCGATCACGAAGGATGTTGAGCCAATCGTGTGTCCAGGAGAATACAAGGCTCCCACTTCAATCTTGGAATCACCAAGGTTTACCGTGAGCCCGTCTTCAAGCGCTGTGTACTCGAATACGACCTCTTCTGCATCCTTAGGCGGCAGGTAGTAAGTCGCGCCGGTTTGCGCCGCGATATGGCGTCCACCAGAAATATGGTCTGCATGCAAATGCGTATCAAATACATGCTTGATCTCTACGCCCTTTTCTTTGGCGAAATCAACGAAAATATCTGCGAAACGGATCGCATCGATGATGGCTGCTTCTCCGCCAGAGATGGCCATATAAGAGAGACATCCTTTACCAAGACGGACAAACTGATACAATTCTCCGCCATTCTTCAAGTCGCCAACCTTAACCGGCTCAAGGTACATGCTCCATGATTTCATGCCGCCTACAAGGTACGCTGCATCACGTCCTGCCTCAGAGAGCATATCCGCTACCATGATGGATGAGCCTTCTTTCGCACAGACAACGAGAAGCTCTTTGTCTGCCGGAATTTGCGGAAGGATCTCTTCTACACCGTCAAGCAAATCAAAGTATGGTATATTTAGATACTCAAATTGATGGCCGTCAATTTTCCAATCCTCGAATGCGTCCTTGTTACGAACGTCCAGGATGAATAATTTCTTATCTTCGATTACGTAGCGAGCAACATCTGCCGCTGTCCACTTAGATACTGTCATATTACCATTACCCCCGTAGGTATATTATTGTTTTTTTGAAAGGAGGGCATGGATTTACCCTCCGTATTTGGTGATTATTCTGTTTCCTTCACAACTGGGCCGTTCCAATCCTTCATGCCAGGCAGGACATTATACACCTTTTTGAATCCCTTAGCTGCAAGCTTTTGGGCGGCTAAATCACTGCGTTTGCCGGTGCGGCAAATCACGTAGATCTCTTGTTCCGGATCCAGCTCGTCAAGACGTGCCTCTAAGTCACCCATTGGGATGGACTTCGCATTCTCGATATGGCCGAATGCATATTCCGCCTCTTCACGAACATCCAGGATGAGGCCGTCTTTATTCAAGATTTCCTCAGTAGATATGGTTGGCTCAAAGGATTTCTCTGCCACGTCTCCATCCGAGCACTTACGGATGTAATGATAGAGAACGCCGCCTTCCTCGTTCGTGCCGATATATTGATGGCCGGTTGATTGCGCCCATGCCGCAAGATCGGCCTTTGATCCTTTGTCAGTCGCTTGAATCTCAAGGACTTGACCTTCCTCAATATCCTTGATTGCTTTCCTCGTTTTGACGATAGGCATTGGGCATGCCAAGCCTTTTGCGTCTAATTGTACATCTGCTTTTATTGCCATTCATGATCCTCCTATACACCATAGGGTATATTTTTGATTAAAAATTTTTTAGATGGTTTCTCCTTCCCATGACATCATTCCGCCTGTCATGTTGATGACCTTATAGCCCTTCTCTTCCAAATAGGCTGTTGCCCTCCCGCTGCGTGCTCCAGAACGGCAAATCATGATATATTCCGTATTCTTGTCGAGTTCACCAATCCGCTCTTCCAATTCACCTAGGGGAATATGCGTAATCCCTTTGATATGGCCCTCTTCCACCTCGAACTGTTCACGCACATCTATCATATGAAGGGTTTCCCCTGCTTCTAGTTTTTGCTGTACTTCTTTTGCTGTCATTGCTGTCATATCCATCATCCTCTCCAGCTATTCATGCCGCCGCGCACATTGGTGACATTGGCATATCCTAATTTCTTCAATTGCTTGCAGGCTGTCTGGCTTCTCATGCCGCTTTGGCAAATGACGATGATTTCCTTATCACGCGGAAGCTTGGAAAAATCGCTGCCAAGCGGGATATTCTTAAATCCGCGAATGTTCCGCCCTTTGAATTCGCCTTGTGTACGTACATCGAGGAAGAATGCATTCTTATCATTCAACCGATCTTTAAGCTCTGCGGTCGTAATCGCATTGACTCCCTTTGCGCCCCTCATTCTGAGGATATAAAAGATAACAAGTGCGGCCGCCACAACAATCCACTCCATAGGCTCCTCCTTAGATGAACAGGTTTACCGCGCCATTCTCGGCATCCGCCAAGTATGCGGCAACGCCTGCATATTGAACGCCATCAAGCAATTCTTCCTTCTGCAGTCCCAAAAGGTCCATTGTCATCGTACAAGAGACGAGATTGATTTCTTGCTCCTGTGCCATTTCAATGAGCTGAGTCAATGTGAGTGCATTATGTTTCTTCATGACATGCTTGATCATCTTCGGACCCATGCCGGCCATGTTCATATTGGATAAGGCAAGCTTTTCTGCGCCACGCGGCATCATTTTGCCGAACATACCCTCCAAGAAGCCTTTCTTCACTTCAATTGACTCCTGCTTGCGCAAAGCGTTAATTCCCCAGAATGTGTGGAAGATCGTTACCTTATGATCATAGGCAGCCGCTCCGTTTGCAATAATATAGGCAGCCATCGCCTTGTCATAATCTCCGCTGAATAAAATAATATTGGTTGATTTCTGTTCCATGTTTCCTCCTTGAAATAACTAAAATACTTATACCCCTATGGGTACTAAAATAAACAAAAAAATTAAGATTGTCAAACTATCGACTCTTTACTAATAATTTGACTGCCTCAGCAATCGACTCATTCACCTGATCCTCGTTGCCATCGGCTGCCCGTACGCATTCTACCAAGTTCTCGCTGACGATCAGCCCAATTGCACGCTCGACTCCAGAACGGACGGCTGACAGCTGTGTAATCACATCTTGACAATCCTTTCCTTCCTCCATCATGCGCTGAATCCCGCGAAGCTGCCCCTCCATCCTGCTTAGACGATTCTTAACTTTATCATCATAGGTCATGGATAGTTGCCCTCCCTCCGTGTTCGTTTGTTAGAGCTATCATATACCCCTTAGGGTAATGCGGTCAATTGAAATGCTCAATCCTTTTTACACTAATAAGAGAGACTGTCGCCAGGTACATTCCGCGTTTACTTTAAACTTTGCGGCAAGCATTTTTTCCGTAAAATTGTCCAATCTGACAAAATATCGGGAGAATCATGCCGAAAAAACGGCAATCATGCCTTCCCGAGATTCGCAAAGCACGATAGAATCTCATCTTTTCGTTTGGCACGATACTTGCAATCTATAAAGGTGAAATCTACTTTTAGGAGGAATGATTAGTATGAAAGCAGCTGTTGTCAATGAATTTAAGAATAAGCTCGAAATCAAGGAAGTTCCAAAACCGACGCTTGAATTTGGGGAAGTATTAGTAAAGATTGAAGCATGTGGGGTCTGCCATACAGATTTGCATGCCGCACATGGAGATTGGCCGGTAAAGCCGAAGCTCCCTTTAATTCCGGGGCATGAAGGAGTCGGCATCGTCGAAGAAGTAGCCGATGGGGTAACCTCCGTCAAGGTCGGTGACCGGGTCGGGATTCCTTGGCTATATTCAGCGTGCGGGGAATGCGAGTATTGTCTGACAGGCAGGGAAACCTTATGTCCAGACCAATTGAACGGCGGGTATTCGGTTGACGGGGGATATGCGGAATATTGCAAGGCGCCTGCGGCATATGTGGCCAAAATTCCAGACGGTTTAGACCCTGTTGAAGTTGCCCCGATTCTTTGCGCTGGTGTGACAACCTATAAAGCATTGAAGGTATCTGAAGCTAAGCCTGGCGATTGGGTCGCCATCTATGGGATCGGCGGACTCGGCCATGTCGCACTTCAATACGCCAAGGCAATGGGCTTTAATGTCGTCGCGGTTGATATTGCCGATGAAAAGCTCGAGCTCGCCAAGCGTTTAGGCTCCGATATCACGATCAATGGCAAAAACACCGACCCTGCCCAGGCAATCATGGAGCAGGTCGGCGGCGTACAAGCGGCCGTCAGCGTTGCGGTAACCAAAGCGGCATTCGAACAAGCCTATCAATCCGTCAAGCGCGGCGGAACACTCGTTGTCGTCGGGCTGCCGCACGATGACCTGCCAATTCCTATTTTCAACACGGTCTTGAACGGTGTAACGGTCCGCGGTTCCATTGTCGGCACACGAAAAGATATGCAGGAGGCACTTGATTTTGCAGCTCAAGGCAAAGTAAAAACCATCATTGAATCCGCTCCGATGGATTCCGTCAACGAAGTATTTGATAAGATGGAAAAAGGCCAAATCAATGGCCGTATTGTTCTGACAATGTAAAGATAAGATGGATTGAATCATTGGGGCGCGGCTTTTTGGCCGTGCCCTAATTTTTTTCACTCAGCAAATAACGAAGCTGCCGAGTCGAGATCTTCAATTTATCAGCTGCCGCTTTACGATTGCCCATGGTTTCATTGATGGTTTTGGAGACAAAGGCTTTCCCGACCTCTACCTCAAGTGCTTTTACATGCAAAAGCACATCCTCTAAGTTGACCTCACAATCGTGATCCCATAAGCGGAGCATTTCTTCTGTCCATTCTTCCAGATAGGACTCCAAAACAGAGCCCTCGCATTTATCAGTAGATATGACGGACGGTTCCGGTGAGTGAAGCCGTATTTTCTCCGGCAAGTAATGGGGCGTAATCATAGCCGTCTCATCCTCGGCTAAGGTGACGGCCCGCTTGACGACATTGGCCAGCTCTCGAATATTACCCGGCCAAGGATATTTCATCAGCTGCTCAATTGCTTCATCTGAGAAGGACAGGGATGTATTATGCTGCTTGAGAAAATGCTTTAAAAATAGAGGAATATCCTGCTTTCTTTCCCTAAGGGGAGGAATCGTCAGCTTGACGACATCCAGGCGATAGAGCAGGTCTTCCCTGAAGGTATTTGCTTTGACGGCCGCAGCCAAATCCGCATGAGAGGCAGCAATGATGCGCGTATTCGTTCTTCTGAGCGCTTCATCCCCTATTCTCCTATACTCCCCTGTTTCAATGGTCCTAAGGAGCTTCACCTGTGTCGCCGGAGAGGCTTCGGCAATTTCATCCAAAAACAGCGTTCCTCTATCAGCGATTTCAAAAACACCCTTGCGTTCCTTAAACGCGCCTGTAAACGCCCCTTTTTCATGCCCGAATAATTCACTCTCCAATAAGGACACCGATAAAGCACCGCAGTTTATGGCGATGAAAGGATAGTTCGAGCGATGGCTCGCATGATGGATGAACCTGGCAAGCACATCTTTCCCGCTCCCCGTTTCCCCTTCAATCAGCACATTCAGGCTCTTTTTCGCAATCTTGTGAGCCAAGGTAAGCAAATGATGCATATCCTCGCATTCTCCGACCATTATTCCGAGCTCATCAGCGAGAAGGCTGATTTCATGAGCATACGGCGCATGATGATGATTCAATAAATGATCAAGCAGGGCCTCTAGTTCATCAATGCTGTCAAAAGGCTTCTCAATATAATCATTAGCTCCAAGTTTGATCGCCTCTACCGCGGTTTTGACGGTACTGTAACCGGTCATGATAATCGCTATGCAGTGAGGCACTGCTTGCTTTAGCTGTTTCAGAATATCCAGGCCGCTCGCATCAGGCAGCTTAACATCAATCAGCGCCAAGTCAGCGTCCAACTCAGGCAGCAGCCGCTCGAAGTCTTGCCCGCTCTCGCATAGTGTCACTCGATAGCCCTTTTGGGATAATAAATATGATAAGAAATGTCTGATTTCCGGCTCGTCATCAATGATTACGATTTCTTTCATCCTATCTCCTTTCCGCTTGATTTTTCGGCAATCTTAGCATGAAGGTACTTCCTTCCCCTTCCAGGCTCGTCATTTCAATCAACCCTCCATGTGCCTGGGCAATGCCAAGGCTGACGGATAAGCCAAGCCCCGTTCCCTGCCCGGCAGGCTTCGTTGTGAAAAATGGGTGAAAGACCTCTGATTGATGACTTGCACTAATGCCGACCCCCGTATCGGAGACGGTCAGCTGCACCCATTCATGATTATGGCTCGTTTTAATCAGGATTTGTTTCTCCCGAACGATGTCGGGCTCAAGTGCATCCTTGGCATTCAGTAGGAAATTGAGAACGATTTGTCCCAATTGCTGCAGACTGCCGTTGATCCTTGGCAGCGATTCATCCTTCTTTACAGCAATAGTGATGTTTTGCATCTCAATCTGGTATCCGACAAGGCTCACGACCTGGTCAACTGCCTCATTCAATGAGCATTCCTGGAAGAGATACTCCTCTTGCCTGGAGAAGGTGAGCAGATTCTGAACGATATTCCTGCATCGCTTCCCGCAATTCGTGATACCGACTAATAGATTGTGAGCGGCAGGTTCGAGCTTAGCATCCCTCACCAAGATTTGAGAGTTTCCGAGAATCGCCGTCAGCGGATTGTTGAGCTCATGAGCGACACCTGCCGCAAGTTCGCCAATGGCGGCAAGTTTACCAGAATGGATCAGCTGAGATTCTATCCGCTTTTTCTCTGATACATCCTTCATATATAGAATAAAGCCATACATTTGCTGTTCTTCATTAAAGACCGGATTGGAGAAGGTTTCAAAAATCCGGTGATCAGACAGCCGGATTTCACGATGAGAGGCCTGCTTCGTCTGAAGGCTTTCGCTTAAGAGTGCTGAGATGTCTTTAGCTTCATGGAACACTTCGTCTATTTTCTTCCCGACAAGCTGGTTGCCATAGGAGCGAAAATACTGGATGGCCTGTTCGTTCACCTTAACGATGTCGCCTTCTAAATCCACGACAAAAATCATATCGACCACAGCACGAAAGGTGTCCTCCCATTCCTTCTTCCTGCTTAATACTTCATTGTACAAACGGACATTTTCCAGGCAGACAGCAAACTGATCCGCTAATTGCTGGAGAAATGTAAGGTCAGATTCATCATAGCTGAGAATGCCTAGACTGCCGATGCTGACGATTCCCGTGATTATCCCTTTGCTATGGAGGGGGAAAAGAAGCGCACTTTGAATCCCATTTACTCTGAAAATCTGATTCTCGATATATTCATTTTCGGCTGCCTCTTGAGGAACCTTGTGATAATGCATTTTTCCCTTCTCGATTACCTGCCAATATAAGGAGTGTTCCTTGCTTAAGGTAACATTCCGCGGCAAATAGCCAAGTTTCTTTGGGTACACATTTGATAGGATTAATTCTTCACCATTCCGAACCGAGAGGCTGATTCGGTCAAAGGGAAAGATGGTTATGAGCTTGTCCATGATATTCTTCAGCATATCATCCATGGACATTTCCACATTTAAGTTCTTCATCACTTCATGAATAATCTCTAGCTGCATGTTCTTCTTCTGCAATTGGGCTACTGTATTTTTCAGCTCCGTATAGTAACTGCGCTTTGATGACTGTACACCTGTCAGCCGTTCAATCATGATTTGTCTCTCTAACACTGAATCACTCCTTATAAAGCCCGCCGAAACAAGTTCTTCACATCCTGCAGGGTAATATCGCGCGGGTTCGTGATCATGCATGCATCCTCAAGCGCGATTTGGCTCATCTCCTCAATCATGTCTCCATTCCATCCCATATCCGATAATCGCTGCGGTGCACCGATATCATGCGAAAGCTTTTTCACAAATTCAATAGCTTTCTCTCCTGCTTCAACCTGTGTCAGCCCTTCTGTGGCAATTCCACATAATTCAGCAATTTCTTTATATTTTCTCGGGACGGCCAAAAAATTGAATTCCATCACATACGGAAGCAGAGCCGCATTCACCTCTCCATGAAACAGCGGAAATCGTCCGCCTATCGCATGAGACATCGCATGTACCGCTCCTAATATCGCATTGGAGAAAGCCAGTCCTGCCTGCAGGCTCGCCATGGCCATTTGGGCTTTGGCCTCTTCATTCATGGTGGAAGCGACAGATGGACGGAGATAATTCGCTGTCAGATAGATGGCATTCTTCGCTTGTACATCGGTCAGAGGCGTGGCGGCAATGCTGACATAGGCTTCAATCGCATGGGTCAGGACATCCAAGCCGGTAGACGCCGTCAATTGCGGACTTTTCGTGGTGAGTGTGTGAGGGTCTATGATAGCGATATCAGGGACAAGGGACTTCGATACGATGGTCATCTTTTTCTTCCGCTCGGAATCGACAATGACAGAGAACTGGGAGACCTCCGAGCCGGAACCAGCAGTCGTTGAGATCATGACAAGTGGAGGCAATGGCTCCATGATCTTATCGACCCCTTCAAAATCATGGATACTCCCTCCGTTTGTGACAAGAACAGCAATCGCTTTCGCCGTATCAATCGCACTCCCGCCGCCAACCCCTATGACCGCATCACACTCATTCTCAACATAAACCCTGCTCCCTGCCGCCACCTCGTAATCCTTAGGATTTGTCGTCAAGTCAAAGAAAACCGAAGTTCTCAGGCCTGCTTTTTGACAGCTATCCAAGACAATATCGAGCCACCCGGCATGCAGCACCCCCTTATCGCTCACAATGAGCACTCGCTTCGCACCGAGCCTCGAGCAGCTCTCGCCGACCTGGTGAATAGCTCCGTTGCCAAAAATGACCTCAGGCATGACAAACTTATTAATCTTCATCACACTGCCCCCTTTTATGCTATTACATTCGGCAAACGCTGGTTGTTTTCCTTGCTTTTTGACGAGTTTCCTACTAACAAGGACATTATTCGGTATTTTCAGTAAATTAAACATACCCTTGCACAAATTACCTGTTAAAATGACATGAAGGACTTGTTTATTAGTCAATAAGAAAGGGGCGAAATCATGTCTTACAGTAATCTGACCGAGTTTCTGCTCTCAAAAGCAGACATCCAGCCAGCTTCTTCAATTTTGGACGTGGGATGCGGCACTGGGCGTGAATTGATCAAAATGGGCGAATTAGCTGGTGACAAGGCCAAATTAGTTGGAGTGGATAAAGCAGAACGGTGCATCGAACAGGCTAAAGCTGCAGTGAAGAAGGATGAGCGATATACGTTTATGGCCGCTGATTTAGCCCAGCAGCTCCCTTTCGAGGACGATACCTTTGACCTTATTTTCTCAAAGGATGTACTGGAGTGCATCGTAGATAAAAGGGGCTTCCTTGAAGAGATCCACCGAGTCTTAAAACCTGGCGGACAAATCGTCATGGCTCATTATGATTTCGATACCCAGGTATTTGACGGAAGCAATAAAGCCTTGGTCAGAAAGATGGTACAGGCCTACAGCGATTGGGAGCAAGCTTGGATGGATGATAGTGATGGCTGGATTGGCAGAAGGCTTTGGCGATATATCCATGGTACAGGCTTATTTTCCGGCAGCATGGATTCCTTTGTTTTAATCGAGACAACCTATAAGCCGGGGTATTTCGGCTATAACCGTGTGCAGGATTTTCAAGATATGATTGAAAAAGGCTTTATTTCAGAGGATGACTATGGAACTTTCAAAACAGAGATTGAAGAGTTAGCGGGGAAAGATCAATATCTTTATAGTATCAATAGTTATGTCTATTCCGGAACGGG
Source organism: Pradoshia eiseniae (assembly GCF_002946355.1). Lineage (NCBI taxonomy): Bacteria > Bacillati > Bacillota > Bacilli > Caryophanales > Bacillaceae > Pradoshia > Pradoshia eiseniae. Next base: position 482,040 of record NZ_PKOZ01000001.1, on the reverse strand, counting down.
TAAAAGATAAAAATAAAACCTACAATATTGGAGAGGAACATTGCCATGAAAACGATACTCGTGCTAGGCGGTACACGTTTCTTCGGTCGCAAATTAGTCGAACGCCTAATAGAAGACGGAAATAAGGTTAGCATTTTGACAAGAGGCCAATCGGGCAATCCCTTTGGAGACAAAGTCGAGCATCTGATTGCCGACCGCTCAAACAAAGAAGAATTGGCTCAAGCTGTTGAAGGACGGAAGTTTGACATCGTCTATGATAATATTTGTTACTCCCCGATAGATGCATATGAGTTTTGTGAGATTTTTAACGGCAAAATCAATAAACTTGTATTCACCTCCACTCTCTCAACCTATGAAATGGACGGGAAAGAAAAGAGCGAGGAGGATTTTGACCCGTATCATTACGAAATACAGATGGGCGATAAGCTTGAATTCACTTATGGGGAAGGAAAGCGTCAGGCTGAAACCGTGTTTTTCAAATACGCCAAGTTCCCGGTTGTCGCGGTCCGTTTCCCAATCGTGATGGGAGAGGATGATTATACACGCCGGCTGCATTTCCATATTGAGCGCATAGCCAATCGAGAGCCTATCGGGTTTGTCAATATGGAGGCAGAAATGTCCTACATCCAGGCGACAGAGGCAGCTGAATTCCTGAGATGGGCTGGTATGCCTGACATCGAAGGCCCGATCAATGCCACGGCGAACGGGAAAATCTCCTTAAACAAGCTCGTTCAGCTAATCGAAAAAGCGACTGGGGAAAAGGCCAGGATATCCCTCTTAGGAAATGATGAAATCCGCTCCCCCTATGCCATCCCGGCCTCCTGGTATATGACGAATGAAAAAGCGGTCAATCATGGCTTCCGCTTCAGTCATCTGGATGAGTGGCTAGAACCGTTAATCCATACGATTGCGAATCAGGGAAAATAAGTGAAAAGAGGGCCATCCGTCTCCGGACAGCCCTCTTTCTAATTTTCTATTACGCCTGCGGATTCAATTCAAGCTCAACATTGATTTTGATATCCTTGCCAACCAATACGCCGCCGGTTTCGAGCGCTGCGTTCCAGGTTAATCCGAAATCTTCGCGGTTAAGCGTTGTTTCCCCTTCAAAGCCGTATACTTCCACACCCCATGGGTTTGTTCCTTTTCCATTGTAGGTAACATCAAATGTGACCGGCTTTGTCACATCTTTGATTGTCAAATCACCTGTCACCTCATAGTCAGAACCTGATCCTGTTACAGATGTGGATTGGAATGTAATTTTCTCGTAGTTCTCTGCATCAAAGAAGTCTGGTGATTTCAAATGGTTGTCGCGGTCCTCGCTTTTCGTGTTGATGCTTGCGACATCAATCGTGAAAGCAATTTTCGCTGTTGTTAAGTCAGCAAGGTCTGCTGCCTCGACTTCCGCCGTATAGTTCTCGAAGCTCCCTTTGACCTTAGATACCATCATGTGTTTTACCTGAAAACCGATGTGTGAATGTGAATTGTCAACTGTGTATTTTGCCATTTTTCTTCTCCCCTTTGTTTTTTATCTCGAATTTGAGATATATAAGAATAAAAGAATTCTTCATTCGTTTATTCTGTTTGTTAATCATTTATATAGCTAACTATAATCCTCTTTTATCTCGAAGTCAAGATATTTTAATTCAAATTTTTATTTCATCATGATAATCGCACCAAAACTGAATCATAACAGTCAGGCAGACGGCCGGACAGCCTTATAAAACACCCCCATTCTCTATGAAACTTTTGCCTCCCCGACCTTTTTCAATGGATAGAAAAGAAATCTTTTCATTCTCGCGTAATGAAGAAGGTCCGGTTCGTTCATAGATGGATTGTCAGGAAGAAAGGCTAGCATCGTATTCTGATATATTTCTGCCTTCACATCTGATACTTTCCAGGCATCATGATGAATATCCCCTCTGAGAATATATTTCCCGTAATAGCTATACATGCAATACCGTTCAAGGAGCCAGAAGTCAATTGTGTCCGGCCACAGCTCTGTCATCCTCTCTGCGCGCTCATAGCTTGCCTCAAATTGATAGGCATCTTTCGCACCTGTCCGCACGCTCTTCATGTAAAACTCATGATTCCTTTGCTTAAATTCCATGGAAGCTAATTTATACGGAAGGGCCGATGCCGCCCTTGCCCCAAGCACATTTGCGAGACTATTGGCATCAAGGCTAAAGAAATAAATACCTGGCACCCCCTTGTAGACAACATAGGTACGCACATTAAGCTCAATATAGGTACTAATCCCAGGAAGCGACGGCATTTTCCGAACCCTGCTTCCCGTTATTCTTAACGGAATGATGCTAATCCAGGCTTTCCCGTTAAATGTATCAATTTCAAGCTCCTTCGGTACATGGGCACGAAGGATGTGAGGATCTATTGAATAATGCAAGAAGAGCAAATCATTCCAAACCTGGGTCATCACCCATGGCCTTCGCGGCAGCGGATATGGACGCTGATCCGTCTCTTTAAATGAATACATCTTAAGCATTCCTCCATTCTCGTTCCTAATCCTCCTACCCTTCTCCTTTATTTGAAAACCATGATGCAGAAAAATACCTCCTCCCTTATGCAAGCGCATTCACTCGAAGTATAGTAAAATAAATATGCACACCTAATCCAGGTGCCTGCTTACATATCATGGCTTGGAGAATGGACTTTACGCTAGCAAACTACTAAGTTCGTACTCATGTCACGCTTTATTAATAATCAGCTAGGAGGAATGAGCATGAAAAAACAAAGCCTTGGCAAAAGTGAATTAATGGTGCCATCAATCGCAGTTGGATGCATGAGAATCGATGCGATGGAAGATCGCCAATTAGATTCATACCTTGCCTTTTGTCTGGAAAACGGGCTGAACTTCTTTGACCATGCTGATATTTACGGCAAAGGGTTATGTGAAACGAAGTTTGGACAAGCGGTAAAACGTATGGGAATTCAACGAGAAGACCTCATTCTGCAATCAAAATGCGGCATCGTACCAGGGATTATGTATGATTTTTCGAAAGAGCATATCCTCAAGTCCGTTGATGACATTCTTAAACGTCTTGGTACCGAATACTTAGACGTTCTCGTTCTTCACCGTCCAGATGCATTGGCAGAGCCAGAAGAAGTAGCAGAGGCATTCAATAGCTTGGAGGATTCCGGTAAAGTGCGGCATTTCGGCGTCTCCAACCATAAGCCGATGCAAATCGAATTATTGAAGAAGGCTGTGAAGCAGCCCCTCCTCGTCAACCAGCTGCAATTAAGCCTTCCCTTCTCCACCATGATTGCCAATGGGCTGGAAGTGAATATGCAGACAGACGGCGCGGTCGACCGCGATGGCAGCGTACTGGATTATAGCAGGCTAAATGATATGACGATTCAGGCTTGGTCACCATTCCAGTACGGTTTCTTTGAAGGGGTCTTTATCGGCAATCAGGATAAATTCCCTGAACTGAATCAAACGCTCACTGAGCTAGCTGAGAAATATGATACAACGCCTACCGCGATAGCGACTGCCTGGATTTTGAGACATCCAGCTAAGATCCAGATGATTGCCGGCACGACCAACCAAGGACGGATGGAAGAGATCGTGAACGGAAGCGAGATTCAACTCAGCCGTGAGGAATGGTATCGCCTCTATATGAGCAGCGGTCATATCCTTCCTTAAGATGAATAAAGAAACAGGAGATGATTAAATGTTAGAGAAAACATCCGCTTTACGTTTATATAATAGCATTGAAATTCCTTGCATCGGCTTTGGTACATGGCAGACACCTGATGGCGAGACAGCTGTCACGTCTGTGAAAGCTGCCATTGAAGCCGGTTATCGCCATATTGACACAGCAGCTGCCTACGGCAATGAGGAAAGCGTCGGCAAAGCCATCCGAGAATCCGGCATCCCGCGCGCAGAGCTCTTTATCACAAGCAAGGTATGGAACACAGACCGCGGCTATGAAAGCACGCTCCAAGCATTCGAGAAGACACTTGAGAAATTAGGCACCGATTACCTCGACCTTTATTTGATTCACTGGCCGGCTAATCCGACCCAATTTGAAGACTGGGCACATATTAACCTTGAAACATGGCGCGCCATGACCGATTTATATAAGGCTGGGCGCATCCGCGCAATTGGGGTATCGAACTTTTTGCCAAAGCATCTTGCACCATTGATGGAGACAGAAGTGAAGCCAATGGTGAACCAGATTGAGTACCACCCTGGCCAAATGCAGGAGGAAACTGTTAGCTATTGCAAGGAAAACGGCATCCTCATCGAGGCATGGAGCCCGCTCGGCACCGGCAAAATGCTGTCCAATGAAACACTGATGGCTATTGCCGAGAAGTACAATAAATCGGTAGCCCATCTGTGTATCCGCTGGTGCATGCAAAATGGAACCCTCCCGCTTCCAAAGTCCATCACCCCTTCCCGAATCGCGGATAATCTAGAGGTATTTGACTTTGAGATTTCTGAAGAAGATATGAAAACGATTAATCAAATGGAGTACTTTGGCGGTTCTGGATTGAATCCGGATACGATTGATTTTTGATTCCAATATAGAAAAAGGATGCAGCGGCCTTAAGCCAACGCATCCTTTTCTATAGCTTACTTGGTTTTTATCCCTTCTATTCAGTCACCTGACGTATAATGACAGTTCATATTCATTATTTATCAGGCTTGATATAAGGTACGATTTGCGCAGTAGCACCAACAGAAGCCCCACGAATAAAACCCTCATTTTCTAATGGTTTAAAGCTTTCTGTCTTGCCAGTGAGCATTACTCCCAATATTTCCACATCATTAAAAGATTTACTCTTATTAATCTTTAAAAACTCTTGAATAGTTTCATCATCGCCATCGACATCATATTTTTCCAGGTTAGCAATAAAGTTCTCATATCCCGATGCCGGTTCATCCGTTGAATCAGCAAACCCGTATACCGGCATACCCGAAGGCCCGTGGCTTTCATCTCCAATGGACGAAGTCATATAGAACCATACGACGTTTACATTAGCGGGCAATTTATTTCTGATTTCGCCAAAAGTATAAGGCTGATCAAATGATATCGCCACTTCCGCGACATGATTCTTTAACTCTGAAAGTCCTTTAAGCTCGTTCGGAACATCTTCATAATATTTTTGAATCAAGGGGTGATAAAAAGTGGCAGCTTTAGTTTTGGTTTGTTTGTCATACTCATAAAATTCTCTATCAGACCAATGAAAGCCAGGGACTAACTCGTTATGATCAATCTTTACCCCAAACCAATTATATGAACTTGTGAGCGTGCTCCATCGAACTAGATAGCCATTAATATTTTTCGAGCGATTTGTCACAATATTTCCGCCGAACATAGACGAATTACTCGTCACTTGTGAGTCAATTTGAATATTCGGCTCCATAATAGCGTTATGAAGAAATAAAATGTCATGGAGCTTAAAAGTGCTTTTGGCAGCAAAGTAATTGCCAACCCTATTAAAGATAAATAATAAGACCATCAAGATAATAATCGAAGTTATGATCATTACTAACAATTGTTTGAATTTCGCCTTTCTTAAGGCTTTTTTCAGTGAAATGTCCATCTTTGCTTCCCTCCTACTTTGGAATGAATCGATTTACGCGCACGATATAATCTTTGTTTTACACTGATTGTTTGAATATCGAGAAGAAGTGCAATTTCCTCATAAGAAAAATCATAGTAATACTTCAAGAAGAAAATTTCTCTGTACTCTTTTTTTACATCTTTTAAGAGTGATAATATCTCATTTTTATGGAAAATTGCCTCGAGCTCGAAATCTGGCTGTGAAAGTTTTGCATATATTTTCTCCGTCAAATGGATATTTTTCTGCTCTTTCTTCCGCTTCACATCAATGTATTGGTTAAGTGATACTCTAAAAAACCATGGACGTAGATTATTCTCTGTTAAATCATCCAAAAGGGTATACACCTTGTAGAACGTATTTTGAATAATATCTTCCGCATCTTCTTTTTTTGCTCCTTTCGCCAATAATAACTTATACACTTCCTCTCCTAAATTGATAAGATAGGAGGCAAATACATCATCTTTTTTCATCTTTCAACCCTCCTGCACTTATACAACGAATGAGCAAAATAAAATGTATACACGTAAAACAAAAACATCTATCATTCCTATTAAAAAACGAGCTAAGAGTATAACCTCTCAGCTCGTTTTTATATTTGTTTCCTGATCCATTGGAGAATCCCCTAACTTGGCGACATAATCCATTAAAAAATGAATAAGGATGAGCGGTAAAATTGAATTCAATCCAATGTATATACAAGAGAAAAATATCCCGATAATGGATGTCCGAATTACGCCAGTGAATCCCTGGTAAGTATGTGCCAGCCCAAACAGCATGGAGGATAAAAGGATGACTAGCCAGATAGATAAATCGGGAAATAAAGTTGAGAAAGCAAAAATCAGAAACCCTCTATAGATGATCTCCTCCGTGACGCCGGCGGTTAGCGAGACATAATCCCATAACTTCTTTTCCTTATTCGTGACCGGAAGAATATCTGCATATGGAGCCGCATTTAATTCTTTTTCTTTCGCTTCGATAAATTTCATTCTCAGCTTGCTGCTGAAACGGTAGCCAATTAAATAATAGGAGAAAATCAACATATATATGACTGCTGCGATGATAATCGTATAGGTAAACTCTGTTCCTAACGTATCTAGATTGATGTTTGGCAGCGCAATGCCGATATCCATTAAATTCATCCCCGTCAAAGAAACTAATAGGAAGATGAAAAGAGTCGGCAGCCAAAGACCAATCATGATGTTTTTGTAATAATTTAATCTCGCATCCGCTTTTTCTTTCACATCATGCTTAAACCGTTGATACCCGAAATAGCCGATAATAGGCTCATATATAATAGTGAAAATGATGAGTAACCAGAGTCCTAAAAACATAGCATCCCCCGCCCTTACCTTAAATTTCTACATCGTGCTAGAAACGCAATATAGTTAATAGTTTACAAAGGTTGTTATCCCATACGGTGAAAGATATTTGCGATGACTAATCTTCTCAACCCGCTTTTTTTGGACTTAACTGATAAAGCCCATTAAAAGTCTGGTATATGTACTTCCCAATATTGATTTCAATCGGTTCAGGATGCTCGAGCAATCGTTGCTTGTCTTCATCAAAATCATTTTGGCTCGGAACATAATAGATTTCGAGTACCTCGCCTAATTCCATATACTTTTCTATGCATGCTAAATACAATCTGTGTCCAACCCCCTCTGCCTCATAAACATAAGGCATGGAAAATAAGCCCTTCATCTTTTCTTCTCCTAATCATCAATCTCTTGAACAGAGAAAAAGATTATGTCCTCTTCTCGATTAAATGCATGGCGGTTAATGTATTCTTCTATTTCATCGGGAATGTTAAATGGCTTAGATGAGGGCAAGATTGTAATCTCGGACATTTATGTCTTCCCTTCCTTTTATGAATAAAGCTTCTTAACTGATGATCAGCAAATTCAACTATTACTCAGAAGGAATTATCCTGTTTCATTGAGCCTTTAAGGAGAAAACTGATGATTATTAAAATAATCCCTACTATGCCCCCGATAAATTCTGCTATATAAAAATCTCCATCACGCACAAACCGAATCAAAAATCCCCCGCCCAAAATCATAGTGGTGCTAATCCCAAAGGAGAGCAGCCAATTTTTCAAATGATCATCTCCTAGCTAATATTCATTGATAGTGCAAATTTAAATAAATTCCCATTCCTCTCTCAGTAATCCCATTCTAATAGAATCATAATACTCATTATTATAGTAACGGCATTTCCTTAGTCTCGCTTCCATTTGCATGCCTAATTTCTCCCCAACCTTTATCATTCGATGATTTCCTGACCAGGTTGTGAATCCCACTCGCACTAAAGGCAACGTGTTAAACAAATGGGTAATCCAAAGCTTTAACGCTTTCGTGCCATAACCGTCGCTCCAATAATCCGGGTCATAAATGCCAATGCCCATTTCCAACCAATTTGACGGTTTATGCTCCCAATAATAACTGACGGTTCCAATTAACTTCCCATCTACCTCAATTCCCCAAATATTATCTTGATTGACGATTGTCTTCTTTTTATCCATGTATTCTTTATAGGAAAGTGATTGATGCTCGAAATAAGGGGCATCCCATTTTTTCCATTCAGGATTCTCCTCCTTATAGGTTAGTTCCCATAATGAATATAAATCTTCTTCTCCTATTGGGCGGATAACCAGCTCTTTGTCCTTATACATAGGCATAAATTAGCCTCCTTTATCCTGCTGTACAGGACGGATATACACATAGCTTGAAAAAAATATGTTTTCAGTTCATACATCTCTTATTTTACCATTTTATTGTATTATTTTTCTTTTTATATACAATTCTTTCTAAAAAAATGAGAGGCAGCTTTCACTGCCTCCCTGTTCTGCTAGATGCCATCCTTGGTTTGAGAATACTGGAAAACTACCGTAATTTCACGCTATAAAACCTCATTGCTTTTGGGATGCCTTGTATCTCAAAAACGCCATTCATTATTAAATGTCTGACTCTATACTCAATATAAAGATCACCAATGTATTGATTCAAATTCCCGATAGCTTCTCCAATTACGCGGGCTGACTTTAAAAATCCTTTAACCGGTTGTTCATTATGTAATCTTCGGGCAATATCAATGATATCGTCATCATAATAGTCTTCATCCACATGTTGTATTTCTCCTTTTTCCCATATTCTAAGAACCTCTTGTTCACCAGATCTCTTTCCCCATTCAGCCTCGAACCTTTTACGTTCCATTGAGGACAAAGAATGTGCCATCCTATTATCCTCATAAATCATTCTCAACTTCTCGGGTATAATTTCACCCGTATGTAAAGGATAGTGTTCGATATCTGGTCTATTAACCATTTTTTTATAACTTGCTGTTGTCTTCATTAAAATAATATGATTTGTTTGTTCTCTTAATAAATATAAAACAAATCTTAGGGCCGTTTGTTCGTGAGAGTTATCTCCTGTCCAAATGTAAATTGGTATATTTGGGTCAATAGATTGGATCTTTAAGATTGTCTGAGTAAAATGATCTTGGTACTTATCAATATATTCCTCATCTAAATTGATGTGATTTCGGAGCCATTCTGCCCTGTTAATCAGACCTGTCTCCTCGTGCAATCTCCAAATTGGACCAATCGAAAATAAATCCGAAAAATGGATAATCTCTTCACTGTCTTGTAATTTCATATCTTTTAAGACCATTCTCAAACTACCTGAAGCCGAATCACCAAAAACAATATGGGCAGCCTTATAATCTTTTTCATCCATATTAACTGTTTGCGCAGATTTATAGTTCAAGAAATCCTTATAAATCTTTTTCAAATTTTGGGTTAATTCCTCCTCCGGCATATTTGACTCTTCAACCATATTGATATTAAGCAGGATATGAAATAAAAGTGACTTCACTTCCTCTTCACTTGATCTTTCTACTAAACCCTTTAATTCATCAAACAATTCAGTTAGCTCCCTTTTAGTTGACCAGCCCTTTCGCCGCATAGAAAGAACCGCCCCATTTATTAGATATAATTCCCTACCAATGCTTTTTGATTTTCTTAATGATCCACCCTAACATGGCTATAAGAATGATGATTATACTGTTGTATAGCAAGATGGTAGCAAGGTGAAATCCGTAAAAAAAAAAGCAAATCCATCCTCTATGACCGCCACAGCCCAAAAGCCTTCAATCGCCCCGAATACACCAGCCAATATTAGGATAGCTAAAGCTGCCAAGTATAGATTTCCACTCTTTTTGAAGATGAGAAACCCTATCAAATTGGCTGTAACGGTAAAGAAGATGATAAGGATAATGAAGAAATCCATTTACACACCTCTTTTAAAATTAAGGTATTCCAGTCTTGCTCAAAAGCTGCCTTCTTTCGCTACGCCTGACTCAAAATTCAACTTCTTCTATAATAGAGCTTCCTTCCGTATTCTCCGCATCAAGCCATTTCCATTGCTCATGCAATCTTACTCTTCCATCAGGCAGGATTTCAGGGGTTGAAACACACTCCCCGCCCCTAATCTCATTCCGGCGATTGATGTGATTGTACCTGAATTGCAGGCAGCCATCTTCCATGATGAGGCCGATTAACATCCCCTGCACGATATTTCCCCCATGATAGGTAGCTGAAATGATATGATTGGTTTGTTTATATTCAAAAACAGTCTGTGAGGATACTTCTCCATTTGCTGTGTTTTCTGCAGAAACAAAGGTTCGTCCGTTATAATTAATCACTATTCTTTTCCCTCCTGCATACTTCATAAAAATTCAGCCATAAAATAATCTAGGGTTGATGTTAAGTCTATAAACTTCGATATGGAATCATTAAGCCTCACCCTGTTTCCACCCATTCATCCCTTCTCCTTCCCCAAGGAAAAACCTGCAAATAGCGTTCCGCCGTATGGCTGTAAAATATCTTCAACTAATTGTATGATTTTCTTTTTCTCGCCTGTCTGGTAAAAATGATCAAACGCATTCACAAATCGATTGGCAAATGATTCATCATACTGCTTTAATGAGCGTACGACCCACTTTGAGGAACCAATCCATTGACTGTTTATCCTAAGAACAAATTCACTTGCCAATTCAGCTAATGTATTGGCGATAAATAGCTCTTCCTCCCGATTAGTACTCCCCCGAAAATCATCAAGTGCATCTGTTAGAAAATAGCGCTTTATCCGAATTGTTTCTGCTGTCCATTTTGAAGGACCTCCATTCAGCAGCTCCCAAGCCTCTTTCTTGATTGGACTGATGGTTTTTTCCCCTTTCAGGATGATACCCTCAGCGACCATTCTAGGCAATGTAGGTCTTGCCCTTTGACAATCCTTTTCAAAGTACTCCTTATAGGAGGTTAGATTATGGACAAAAAGTTCAATCGGCCATTCAAAGTCTACTAATGACTCCCGGTAAGATGAAGACATAACATTGTCAAATATGATGATATCTAAATCAGATGTTTCGGTTGCTTCTCCTCTCACGACACTTCCTGCTAATATCGCCCCTTGGCAATCAGGGAAATACTTTTTCCAAAACTCATTTGCCGCTTCGATTGGCTGCATTCTGTGCACTTCCCGCATGCTCCACCTCTTCTTAACCAATTTGCTTTTATGTTATTTCGATAGAGGATTGCGTAAAACCTCTTTTCACCAAATAAAAACAGCCACCATTAAGCAACTAGTGGCTGTACAAAATATCTTAGGTTCCCATAATCTCATAAATAATCAAGCGTATTAACGATCAGTATCAGCCCAACGATGCACATGACCCATGAAAGGACTGAATTCGAGCTGCTTGACAGTTTATTGTGAAGATTAACCAAGATTGGCGTTATCCATTTCTTAAACAGCTTATTGCCCAAAAAGAGAACGATAGCTGGCAGGATCATCATCATATTATATGCTGCAAGCAAGGGTAACCACTGAATCATGGGCATATCGTTTGTGATAAATAATCCTATAGCAGCAAAGTATGGCAAGGCAGTACCAGCCTCTATCAGAAACGTTAGCACCCCGATCATTACCATTGAGGCAATGCTATGTGTCCGTGGGATGGGAATCGCACTTTTTTTGTTGGTGGTGATAAAGAAGCTAGCCACAAATAGAATCATTCCAATAACAAAAATAATCCAGCTGAATAGTTTGTTTTGAAACAGGCTTGAGAAGGTATCCATAATGTAGGTGAGCCCTAGCATCATGGATAGCCCTAAGGAGAAATACAAAATAAATACAGTGAATACAAAGGCAAACAATCTTGCGGTTACATTTTGGCTATCCGTCAATAACAAATATAGCGTTACACCAATAATGGCCGGACTTAACGTATCCAATAACGCTAATCCGCTCAAATAAAGCAACAGCTCTGCTCCCATTTATTCCTCCCGTGTTTTCGTATTCTCACTGTTTTTCCGTCTGGTAATAATCATAGGCTTTCTCCATAAACGTAAGAACCTCTTGATCGATGGGATAAAGGCTATACTTTTCTGACTCCTCTGGTGACATCCTTATATCCCAGAGTTTGTCTAAAAAGGCCTCCTCCTCACTGAAATCCTCCTCTATTTTGTCGCTCATTCTGCTAATGATAGTTTGTATGCGTGAATTACGATAGCCCAGGTGCATATACTTTTTTAGCTGCCCTATTAGAGCGATCCACTCTAATGAATCCGGATCAGTACTAGCCATATTTGGAAGCTTATCTAAAACTTCTTTATTATTCATTTCCAATTTATTAAGGTCATAGGTTAACATATCTCGTGAATCTTTCGTAAATAAACTTATAATATTCTTGATTTTATATTCTTCTCCCTCAATGGCTATGCCATTGATCAATTCTCTTAAATGAACCTCTAGCTTTGAGAGGCGATTCTTTTCACTCAATACATAGGATAGCTGCTTCATGAGACTGATTGACCAATCCCATTGCTCGTCCTCTAACATACTTTTGATTTCACTTAATGGGAACCCTATCTTCTTCAAGAATTGGATTTGCTGCAGTTTTTTCAACTCATTGTTCGAATATAATCGATGGCCGCCCTCCGTTTTGGAGGCAGGCTTAAGCAGGTCAATCTGGTCATAATATCGTAGAGTCCTAACAGACACTCCGCTAATCTTTTTCATTTCATTAATATGCAACAATAGAATTCCTACTTCCTTATTCTTTATTGGAATTTGTGAATAATAGAGACTTACATACGTAACCAATCCCCAATCCGATTAATACCCCTGGAATAGCCTTGTCAAAAAGAAGTCCAATTCCTGCACCAATGATGACGCATCCATAAATGATCATATCCCCTAATTTCAATGTTAACTCTCCTCCTGTAAATGCCCTTATATAACATGATTACTCACAGTATAAAAGATGACGTAAGGTCACTTTCAAGTCATTTCCAAATACTTCATCATAAGATTTGCAAGTGACCTTACGTCATCCTTTATTGTTAAATGGAAGGAGGCTAGGTTAATGAGTAAACATATATTCTTCGTTTTTTCTTTCTTTATCATGATTATCATTACAGGCTGTTCCCCTGTTCAGGAGAACGTAATCGGCCATACAGAGTCAATTGAAGGTGTGCGGGAAATTGTTATCGATTTTGCCAGTACTGATGTGACTTTCCAGCCAAGCGATGAAGGTGAACTAGAAGCTTATCTAACTGTTTATGATGACGGCCCCGGTGTAATTGCGGATCGGTCCTCACGACAATTATCAATTTCTTTAGGCAGTGATATGACGCGCTTATTAAACCTCGAAAAAAAACCGGCTTTAGAGGTTAGAATTCCGCGCCAATTTAGAGGCAAAGTCATTCTGGATGGAGCTTCGGGTAATGTTTCTGGACATAACCTTGACCATCATCAACTTGATATACGTTCCAGCAGCGGAAATGTTAATCTTCATTTTAGCGAATTAAATAATAAAGTTGAAATCAAAACCACAAGCGGAAACGCCTCTGTTGTATTTGATGAAGAACAGCCCAATGTTAATTTAGCGATTGATACAAACAGCGGGAGGCAATCAATCAACCTCTCTTTAGATAAACAATCACAATCAAAAAAAGGATTACATGGCTCCGCCGGGGACGCCGGCAATAAAATGATAATTCAAACTAAATCCGGAAACATACAGATAAATGAGTGAAAACTTGGATGTTTCATTTGCCCTCATACCAAAAGTTCCAGGTTGAATCCTTCTCTCATGCATATACAAAAAACGCTTGGGTAATCCCAAGCGTTTACATACTTAATTTATCTTTTAATAATAACCTTCTCGCCATTCAAGTCGAACCCTTGAACCGCTTCTTTGCTCGCAACCTGGAAGTCGCCAACAATAGTGTGCTTCAAAGCAAATGATGATAGAGCAAAATCCAATGTCTCTTGCAGACTGTAGGAATTCGCAAGACCGAATAATGCTCCGGCAACAAATGAATCGCCTGTTCCGATTCGATCAAGGACATTGACTCTAACCGGGCCAAGTTTATGATGCTCCGTAGCAGTGATGACTGCACAGCTTAAATTCTGGACATTATCATCAAGAATCTCGCGTTCAGTCGTAAAGATTTGGTCGAAGTTATATTCCTTTTGAAGCTCCTTGAGCAATTCGATCTTCTCATCAAAGGATTTTACCTTTCTTTTCTCTTGGCGAAGAGTGAGAACATCCATGTAGCTGCCGAAGCAAACATTTACGTAAGGCAGGATTTCAATGAATGCTTCTCTAGCTTCTTCAATACTCCATAGTTTTGCACGGTAATTGAAATCAAAGCTTACTTTGATTCCTTTTTGGCGGGCCAATTTCACAAGTGCCATTGTTGTTTCACGCGCTTGTTTGCTCACGCCTAAGCTGATTCCGCTGACATGCAGCCATTTCGCTTGTCCAAGCATCTCTTCAAGCTGATAATCATTAGGCACAGCATCGACAAATGCTGAATTTTGACGGTCATAGGTAACCTCTGTCGGACGGATGGAGTGCCCTTCCTCCACGAAATAAAGGCCCATTTTATGACCCTGCTGAATCACATAATCCGTATTAACTCCAAATTGACGCAATTGCATAATCGCTGCCAATCCAATGTTATTATCCGGAACACAGGTAGCATAAGACGTTTTTTCGCCCCAATTGCTTAAAGCGACTGCGATATTCGCCTCAGAGCCGCCGTAAACCATGTTCAATTGGCTGGCCTGAATAAATAATTGATGATTGGAGGGAGTAAGACGCAACAGCATTTCTCCAAACAACATGATTGACTTCATCATTACACCATCTTTCGAATTTGTCCAAAGAACGACTAGATCAAGAATCTAGCCGCTCTTCGATAAAGGTATATCAGGTTCGTGCAGTCTGCACACTGCTATTAGGCTTTTTTGATTTTTGTCAGCTCTTTGTTTAGCATGAACAGCAATTGTTCTGAGAATATCTCTGGTGCCAAGCTAGCCAGCATGTCGATTTGCATGCCTTCTGCCATACCATACATTGGATGCTCTTCTGAGAAGCCATTTAGGTATTTTTGCAATACTGCTTTTGCTTCTGGGTTCGCAAATAGTTCCCCAAATGTGCAGCGTGTAGAGTACACATCATCTGTGATTTCCAGCTCTTCAATTTCAACCTCGCCCATGTCTTCAGGCATTTCGAACCAGTTATCTACTACTCCGCCAGCCTCAGTCTCAGGAAGGACATAGCTTGGGTTAGCTTCTTCTACTTTATTGAAGAATGCTGTGTCTTCTACATCGCCAGATACAGCTCTTACTTCATTCAAACCTGGCTGCAGCGCAACATTTTCAAAGATGAAGACTTTATCCTCGCCTTTTTGTGTCGCTACTTCTGTTCCGTTCACATAAAGCGTTACTTCATCACAGTTGGAATAGATTTTCACCGTGATTGCCTCATCCGCACGGTCAATATAGCGTTTGCTTGTGATATGAAGAACTTTTTCTTCTGACCAGTTTGCTTTGTACATGAAGAAAGCATCTTTCTTAATTTTGCGGTCATAAGTGATTAAGCCTTTGTTGTTTCTTCCCTTTACGCCGCCTTCATCACGGATGTTCGCACCGAAGTCAAACATGTTCCATACATATGTTGACCAAAGGAATGGGCGCTCAGAGAAGATTTTCCACACTTTTTCGTGGTATAGTGCATGATATTCTTCTGTGTAGTCTTTTACCTTTGCATCATCTGTGTGATATTCGATAATTCCTTCTGCACCGTATTCAGAAATACCTAAAGGAACAGTAGGGTTTGTTGCATGGTACCCATCAATCCAAGGACCAAAATCTTCTGCTTCCCCTTGGTACCAGCCATAATATTTATTGTATCCAATAATATCAGTCATATAGTTATACTCATCATTATCTGGTACAAACATAACGTTCGCTTGTGTTGTTAAGCGTGTTGGATCTTCTTTTTTCGTTAATTCAGCAAGCTCTCTTACTAACTTTCTAACTTCTGGACGGTTACCGCCGATTTGGATCTCATTTTGCACGCCCCAGAACATAATGCATGGGTGGTTGAAGTTTTGTCTGATCAACTCGATCATTTGCTGTTTCGCGTTGATACCTTCTAGTTCAGTTTTAGACATAATTGAGATGAACGGAATTTCAGCCCATACAACCATACCCTCTTGGTCACAGAGATCATAGAAATATTGGTCATGCTGGTAGTGAGCCAGACGGATAGAAGTCGCGCCAACCTCTTTGATCAATTCCATATCTTCTTTATGTTCTTTCTTCGTAATTGCCCAGCCCATGTCTTTTCTATCTTGGTGACGAGAAACACCATTTAGGCGTAAAGGCTGTCCATTAAGGATGAATCCTTTGTCCGGGTCCACTTCGAAGTATCTTACACCGAATGGAATGGAAATTTCATCAATTGTGTCATTGAAGCTTGTTAAGCTCACGTTTGCTTTATACATGTAAGCATTTTTTCTGCCGTTCCAAAGAGTTGGGTTTTTAATAACAGCAGGCATTTCTACTTCTTTATTTTCACCAGCTGCAAGAACAACATCTTTCGCTGCATAAGCAACCACATTACCTTCAGCGTCAAATAGATCTGCCCAAAGGCGTACTTTCTTTTCTGTGTCAAGCTCGTTGACGAGTTTGGATTTAATCGTCAAAGCTGCCTTCTCTTCGTTTACTTCGTCCTGGATGATGTAAATACCTTGTGAACCGTAATCCATCAAGTCAAAGTGAACATGGTTTGTGATAACCAAGTTAACGTCACGATAGATACCGCCATAGAATGTAAAGTCAGCCATTTGCGGATATACATCTTCCACAACTGTGTTATCCACTTTTACCGCTACTGTGTTTGCTTTTCCAAACTCAACCACATCTGTAATATCAAAACGGAAAGTAGAATATCCGCCGCGGTGCTGTCCCATATGGTGACCGTTTACATATACGTCCGTAATGCTGTTAGAGCCGTTGAACTCAATGTATACACGGTTTCCTTGCTCTAGTGTATCAACCATTACTTCCTTGCGGTACCAGCACGCACCTTTGTGGAAATCGAACCCATTCGCTCCATCAATCGCATTCCAAGTATGCGGAACACTCACAGTTTCCCAGCTAGTATCATCAAAGCTTTTATTGTAAGCGTTAACTTCATCTTGTTTAATAAATTTCCATGAATCATTGATGTTTACGATCTTTCTCATGATTTACTCTCCTTAGGAAATAAAATTATTAAAATAATAATTTGTGAAAAAATGAGCAAATAAAATTTGTGTTTTCTTTCACAAATTGATAATCCTAGTATAGTATAGATTCCTAAATATTAATCGCACATTTTTGCTTATAGTAGTATAATTATTGCATCTTTTACGATAAACTAAATAAAAAACAAAAAGAGATGATGAAATGTTAGCAGCAGACCGCCTAAAGGACTTAAACAAAATCTGTCAAATCGTCTTTTCCATTAGCAAGATTGACGTAAGATATATTAATGAGGAAGATACGGCGCTTATCCAGAAGGTTAAGCAAAATATCCCCGCTGTCTTGCAGAACTTCGAGGATGATTTTAGACAAATAAACGATTATCTTAAAAGACATCCTACAAATTCTTTTTACTACTATATAAATTGTTTTCGACAGCAATATATCGCTGTCGGTATTTGGAATCAAACAACTTACAATGGCTTCATAATGGCCGGTCCTTTTTTATCAAGCGTACCCGGAACAGATTTTTTAAGCAGTATTATTTCAGAAAACAAAATACCAATTAGTGAACAAACAGCCCTGCAGGAATTTTATGAATCCCTTTCGGTCGTTCATAATAGTGCCAGTAATAGTATTGGTGAATTACTGGTTAATTTATGCTCGAATATCTTCATTGAGGCAAAATTAATTACCTCAGATCCGCCGCCATCCTCGCAAAGTAAGGAATCCATTAAAACCCTCATCGATGAAAATAAACACATCATTGAAACGGTTTATCGCCAAGAGCAGGAATTCATGCAAGCCATTATGACTGGCGACAAGGAGAAGATCCAAAATATTAAAGTTAATATCCATGATACTTATTTAGAAAACCGAGTACCTGAAAGCCCAATCCGAGCTTCAAAAAATTTGATACTTGTAGTGAACACGCTCTGCCGTGTAGCGGCCAAATATGGCGGTGTTCATCCTGTCTATATACATGAAATATCCGATAAATATGCCATCTTAATTGAGCGTGCACCAAATATGCCTCATTTAAACAAGGTGGTCGAAGTCATGCTGGATGAGTATTGTGATCTCGTAAAGGAATATTCCACTCTCCATTATAGTGAGCTGGTCAAAAAAGCCGTTGATTATATCCGCTTAAATATTGACAGCCCCTTAACCTTGCATGGAATAGCTGATGCCATTCATGCCAACCCTTCGCATCTATCCAGAAAGTTCAAGCAGGAGACCGGACAAAGCGTCATCGACTTCATTAATCACAAACGCGTAGAATCGGCGAAGATCTATCTCCATAACAAGCAAAATTCCATTACTGATGTTGCCTTTATCGTGGGGTTTAATGACGTCAATTATTTCAGTCGCGTGTTTAAGAAGTTTACTTCCATGACCCCTTCTCAATATATGAAACAGCATAAACGGAAAAATGATGGTGAATGATAAAAAATATCGCAAAAAGGATGCAAGGCCTATTTAGCCTTGCATCCTTCCTCATTCAAGACCGCAAATTGTTTTCGCCGATACACACTTAGCACAACCCCTATTAAGAAAGCATTAAATATCGTCGGCACCCCGCCATAGCTGATAAACGGCAAGGACATGGAGATAATCGGAACAAGCCCGAATATCATGGCGATATTGTAGAAGAATTGCAAGGAGAAGAGAGCCACAGCTCCCACTACGAGCAATTTTGCATATTGGCTTTTCACTCCAACAGTCATGGCGCCCATGCGTATCACAAACAGGAGCAAAACAATCATGACTGTAATGGACGCTGCATATCCAAAATGGGAGGTCAGGCCAACCAATGCATAATCAGTGTGCAGATCTGGTATTGGGTTCACTTGTTTAACAGTCTCACCGAACCAGCTAGCCTCAAGCATTCTCTCACGTAATTGCACATACATATATCCAGCTCCATTAGCATATTGCTTAGGATCAATAAATGCCTCCACACGCTGAATTTGATATTGCCTCCCAAGAAGATACAAGGAAGCAATCCCTGCCGTTCCTAGAGTGAATATTCCTGCAGTTAAAGAGAAAACGATTCTTTTGCTCAAATGGCTCCACCAAAGCATAATCATGACCATCATTCCATAGATAAATGTGATTGACAGGTTCGGAATCATTAGGAACAGATAAAGAGAATAGATAAACAGCAAGATAAGCTTCCAAGCTTTTATTCTTTTATCCCGAAAAAATTGCGCCCAGGCCAGGAAAAAGAATGGCAATGCTGCCCAACAGTCTAATGCTCCTAACCCTGGTAGATAAAATTTTGGCTCTCCGTTAGAGAATGTGTTAGGAAACCATCGCAGACCATACAAAATGGCCGTTCCCATTAAGAAAAATGCCCAGCCCCATTTTTGCAGCTTCCGGTAATCGAAAAACATGATACCAACAGCTAATGCTAATCCTGCTAACCCAAAAATACTCTTCTTCTGTAAAAATGAATCGCGCATTTCTCCATATGCTACAGCATCCAACGCCAAGATAGGAAGAATCCCTAAAGCCATCACAGCCGCTAAAAGAGAGAGCAGCAGCCAATCGACCTTTGGCCGGTGAAGCTTGTTCATTTTCACACCAAGCTTCTGCGGGTCACCCATTTGCTTAACGGCCTTCTCCTCCGCCTCTATTTCCGTCATTCCTTTATCCATCCAATACTTTTTGGTTTCCTTCAGATGATAATTCAATTCTTTTTCAACATGGATACGCGCTTCCCTTGAACGTATTTGCCCGGTAACAACAGCTAAGAACCGTTCCTTATACTTCATATCGCTCACCCCTCTGACTGTTCCTTGAAGGAAAAGCGGGCACGCGAAGCCCGTTTACTCGTTTTTTCAAGAACACGTCTCCCTTTATCTGTCAGTCGATAATATTTTTCTCCAGAAGAGCCCCAGGACGATGCAATAATACCCCTGTGCTCCTGTTCATGCAGAAGGCTATATAAAGAGCCTTCGTCGTCTTCATATTTTCGTATGCCTCTTGCTTGCAGCAGCCCAGTCAATTCAAAGCCTGTTCGTTCCTTGGCAAGCAGCTCAAGCAGACTAGTGAGAACATCCTGTTCGCTAATCGCTTCTTTCGCGATAGAATCATGAATGCGTTTCTTCATCATGCTTGTGAACTCAAGCTCTTGCATATATGTATTCTCCATCGCCTTCTTAAGTCCCCTCAGCCGTTTCTCCATTCACTGATCCCTCCTAAGCTTTTCTTTAGGATTGCTTTCCCGCGGCGCATCCTTGTCTTCACAGTATTCTCCTTCAAAGAAAGGACCTCTGCGACTTCCCTTATGGGCCTGTCTTCAAAATAATGAAGGTAAATTACTTCCCGGTAATTGACGGGCAGGTGCATGACTGCCTGCGCTAAGCGGGCGTCCTCATCTTGCTGAATGACGGTATGCTCTGTGCTTTGCGGGCTTTCACGTGAATAGAGCATTTCATCGCTTGTTGGGATGACATGATTGTTGTACCAGCTTTTCAAATAATCTTTGCAATGATTGATGGCAATTCGCCAAAGCCATGTCCTTACCTTTGCTTTTCCTTTATATGTATGCAGTGCTTTATAGCATTTCACGAAAATCTCCTGTGTGAGATCCTCAGCGAGATCG
This sequence comes from Pradoshia eiseniae, assembly GCF_002946355.1. Taxonomy (NCBI): domain Bacteria; kingdom Bacillati; phylum Bacillota; class Bacilli; order Caryophanales; family Bacillaceae; genus Pradoshia; species Pradoshia eiseniae. The sequence continues at coordinate 461,238 of NZ_PKOZ01000001.1, read as the reverse complement.
CGGTTATTGACATAGGAGTAAGCCAGCTGCAGAATCTCCTGCCCATATTGATGCATCAATTCATCAATGAGCACATCCCTATCTTCTCCGGCAATCCGCTCAATTGTTAGTTCCTCCACCATTTCCCCTCCCTCACATATATTGACGAGGCATTTGCCTGTTTGGTTTTAATTTCAAATAAAAAACAGCCGTTTCCATATAGAAAGCGGCCGCGCACGTCCTCCCTTTAGTTTGCGTATGGCGGAGCCGTTCCTTTTCCGCTCTTAACGGCTACTGAATCACGTTCCACTTCATAGGTCCAAATCCACGAACCCTTTTCAAGCCCTTTGTCCCATCTCTCCGTAAACGTAAGGATATATTTTTCATTACCGATTTCTTTAACAGATGTTTCTCGCTCGACACGATACCCGCCAATTATCCCTTGCCATATGCCAGCCTTTTTTGGGAAATCTTCAATAACCGAATCTTCTCCATCTGCAGCAAATTCAATAGCATCTTCCACTGTGAATGGCGGCATAGGCTCTGATACAAGCTGAAAATAGCCCCACATCAATCCGCCTGCCACGATTGGGGAAAGAAAGAGGAGCTTTATACTCAACGAATCATTCGCTCTCGCCCACATCCATCGATCAATGAAAGCATATAAGACAGCCACTGCCAACCCTATGACTGCCAAACTCGGTTCCTGAAAAAGAAAACCAAATAATAAACCAAAAAGACCATGATATAAAACATACAGCCAACTATGCTTAATAACCCCTTTCTTTTGCGCATATTCGATAGCGCCAGACACTAGATTCCCATATATCAGGACAACCGTACCCATATACATTGCGTAGAGGAATGTCCAGCCTAAAAAGTTCACTCCTAATTGATAGGAAGGTTCTCCGTTGGTTGGAGAAGACATATACCAATACGCTAAAATCATAGAGGTTATCATGGTCGCGAAAAAGGTCGCTGTCATTTTCCGCACGATTATACTTTCAACTTTCATTTTGTATCCCTTTCTTTATATGAAAATATCATTTTAAATTAGTAATAAGTGCCCTTAATCGGGCGTGACTGTATTTGACTCCTGCTGGTTCTTGAGCATTTTGGATATATGAAAGAATCCGTACATGCAAATAAGACCAATACTTCCGGTAATCACTCTCTTCGTTATGATGGACTTGCCGTAGGCATCGACTCCATGCTGGAGGATTAGCCATGCATCAATCCCAGCTTTCAAAAGGGATTGGATCACAAAACCATAGGTGATTAGCTTAAATACGTATAATATCTTCGGCTGATAGTAGCTCTCCTTTAACATCTGCCTGTCATAGCCCTGCATCTCCGTAAGATCGAGTGCAAAGAGCAAGGATGTGGGCTTGTTAATAAAGTTAGTCACAAGGAAAAAGACAGCGAGCCCGAGGGAATAGTACACATTGTTCCACATCATTTGCAGGGCAGAGCCTGAAAGCACATCAATGAGTGTTCCAATCATTAGCGTGCCAATCATGACAAGACCAAAGAAATTAATCCTCTTATATTCTATGAATCTCAAAATACTGTAAATAATGCCGGGTACCGTTGAAATAAGCATCGCATAATATTCATCGATGCGATCATTCAGCACGTTCCAAATGACAAGAGGGAATATGAGATAACAAATCAAGTCCCATAGAACTACTTTATTCTTCACGCGGTTTAGCTCCTTTCTAACGAACTTCCATATATTTTTGTTAAAATTGATTAAATATTCAAACAAAATGCGATATAATACATTCTAATCCTTACATATTTAAGGCTTTCTTAGCCAGAAAGGCGGCATATACATGGTGAACTTCTATCTCTTTGTCCTCATGTGCATTTTCCTGATTATTTTGCCTGGGCCCGATACGGCTGTCGCGACCAAAAACACGCTTAGCCACGGAAGAAGCGCTGGCTTTAAAACGGCCGTTGGCACTTGCTGCGCCTTAATGATTCATACTTCCGCCGCCGTGTTAGGTCTTTCCGCCATTATCGTGAAATCCGCTTTTCTTTTTTCTGTCTTCAAATACGTCGGAGCCATTTATTTGATATACCTAGGGGCCAAGACTTTATGGTCTCTTTGGAAGCGAGAAGAGGCAATGGTCACAGAAACGCAGCCTAAGGTACAATTCGAAAAAGCATCCTATTTCAAGCAAGGATTCTTAACCAATATCCTCAATCCGAAAGTGGCTGTCTTCTTCCTGACCTTCCTGCCGCAATTCGTTGAATCAGGCAGCAATACCCTACTTCCATTCCTGCTCATGGGAATCACCTATACCGTGTTGACGGCCGTTTGGTTCCTTCTATATGTTTATTTGATCAATCAAATCAGCGTCTTCATGAAGAAACCGAAAGCACAGGCGATGATTGAAGGAATTACTGGCACAATCCTGATTGGATTTGGGATTAAGCTAGCACTAGAGAAGGCGCAACACTAAAAGATTTATCCTTATCAGCTCAGAGCGAATCACTCTGAGCTTCTTTCATTTTCATCCTGCTTTTCAGGAAATCAATTTTTCTGCTATCTTTATGATTGTTTTGATCTGCTCGATAGCTATCCTTAGAAGATGCCTCATAAACTTTTATGTATTGCGGAATATTTAATAGGTAAAAATTAACCCCTCTATCCTGATAGATCTCTAACTCCTTTAATTCGACTCCAGCGAAGCTTGGCAACGTATCAATAATGCCAAATTCTACGCACAAGCCCTTATTAGAGAATGCATGCTCATGCAAATCAATGAGCGTATATCCCAATGACTCCATGACATCCATGATTTCCTCCCATTCGAAGATAGACTCCTCAGGCGGGACTTCCCATCCCCTTTTGTCGCCAGGCACATGAATATCTATATCCTCTGCATCCCAGCTTCTATCTGTGACTACTTCCAAACCTACGGAACCCATTAACAATGGAATAATGCCAATTTCATTTAGTTTTTTCGTGATTCTAAGAAACTCTTCATATTTTAGGTGCGCCATTGTCCATCATATCCCCGCTTTTTAATCAATGTCCAAATTATACCATGAAATAAATGGGAGATTTTCTTTTTCTATAAAAAAGCGGCTGATCTCTATTAAGACCAGCCACCTAAAACGAAATCATCCACGATGCGGCACTCGCTTCATCAAATATTCCACAAACTCATCATCCCTCACAAGCCATGCAGCATGCGTGCGTTTCAAATACCGCTCCCCCTCATCAAGGCTTTTGAAACGAATCTCGAGCACCTTATCATTATGGTCAATTCTCCATTCGCTTCCCTTCGGATAAAGGAGGTAGGTATCATTTTTGCTGCCATGATAAAGGGTGCCGAAAGAGGATTGCTTCACATTATAATGATTCCGTTTTGCATCCTCTCGCAAATGGGCAAGCGGAAAGGTTTTGGCCACATACTCCTTATAGGCCTCCTCTGTCAGCGAACAACCAGCAGCCTTTGCATGGCCGCCTCCCCCATGCTTGGCCGCAATCTCAGACACATCAATATCATCATGGATTGTGCGGAAGGAAATCCTTCTTCCGCCCATATTCATGATAGCAATATAATCAAGATGAGCAAATTCCTTACCGAGCTCGCTCCCCAGTTCTGACAGATAGGATTCCGCGTAAACAACCCCTGCAACCTGACCGCTTACCTCCGTTTGCACAACCTCACGTTTCTTCCGGCGAAGATAGCGTTCCATTTTGTCATATTCCATCCCTAATACCTTTTCTTCAAAATCATCGAAACTGAAGAGTTCACCACCTTGCAGCCTCTCTACCATTCTCTCCTCAAATTCATCAATCGAGGTTAAATAAAGAAGCGAATTCAAACGGTGCGCCCGCTCGTTCTCATTCTTCTCCCACTCCCATGTATCATATTGCCGGATAAGCTCTACGAAATCTGTTAACCCTTCTGCTGGCTGTAAAAATTCACGACGTATGAGATAATCATAGAAAAGCGATGTCGCACTCGTCCCCTTTCCCTCCTCATCAATTGAGAGGACGAATCCCCATTCATACTCATTCAGATGCTCAGCTGTCTTATGATGGTCAATCAGCTGAACCATTCCCTTACTCGCAAACCGCTCCTGCAGCTTCTTCTCGTTCTCTTCATTCGGAGACATATCGGTAATAAACAAATATGTATCCGAATCCTCTTCAAGGAAGGATTCAATCTCTCGATTCAGGCTGGCAATCGAATTGTAGCGCACTTTCACCCTATCCCCGAAGGCAATCCTCGCCAAAATGCCGCAGCCAACACCATCCAAATCATTATGCGTCAGTAGTTTATACATTGTGTTCACCTCATTGGTAGTATATGTTTTGGGGATAAAATTACTCTTTTGTGGGCTCTTCTTTCACTCATCCTTTACCCGCTTTGCCCGGTGTTAGGGTGGGGCTTTCTCTGGCGATGTCCACCCTTTGACCACCCTTTCCCCCTTTACATGCGGTTAGGGTGGGCTTTCTCTGACGATTCCCACCCTTGGTCCACCCTTTACCCCCTTTGCCTGGGATTAGGGTGGGCCTTCTCTGACGATTCCCACCCTTTGCCCACCCTTTACCCACTTTGCATGGGATTAGGGTGGGTTTTCTCTGATCTGCCGCCCGCCCAAATCCTCCTATCATGATAAAATAAAAACAATAATCAAAAAGGAGAATCAGCTATGTATCCAATCTGGCCAAAAACAGTCGATATGCGTGGTGAAACGCCAACACTTGTTCCATATTTCGCACCCCAAAACCCAACCCGGTCAGCCATCATTATTTGCCCTGGCGGCGGGTACCGAATGCGGGCCTGGCATGAGGGAGAGCCTGTGGCACGGTGGCTGAATACGCTTGGCATCACAGCGTTTGTCCTCCATTACCGAGTAGCTCCGGCTAAGCATCCGGAGCCCCTATCCGATGCGCAGCGGGCGATCCGTTATGTTCGCCATCATGCAGATGAGTGGGGGCTTGACCGTGAAAAGATTGGCATCCTTGGCTTTTCAGCCGGCGGTCATCTAGCAGCCAGTCTCTCCAACCTGCATGATTATCCAGCCTATCAGAAAATCGATGCAATTGATGAAGAGTCATCCCGACCGGATATCGCGATTCTCTGTTATCCGGTCATCACAATGCTTGAGCATACCCATGCCGGTTCTCTTCTCTGTTTGCTAGGGGATGAACCGAATCAAGAGAAACGCGAACTTCTGTCGCTGGAGAACCATATCAGCAAACAAACACCGCCGACCTTCCTTTGGCATACAGCAGATGACCAATCTGTTCCTGTAATCAACAGCCTGATGTATGCAACCGCATTGAGTATGGCTCATGTTCCGTATGAGCTCCATATATTCGAGCATGGACGTCATGGGCTCGGTCTTGCAGAGGAGGAACCAGACGCGGCCAAATGGAATAGACTCTGCGCAAGCTGGCTTCAAAGGCAAGGCTATGGTAAAAGATAAGACAATGTCATCCCCAAAATTTCTCACATCTTTTTAATCATTATGTTACAATTTAACAGTCTGATAATTCAGATAAAAAACGAACTATCTTTATATAGGGGGTAGATATTATGACAAATAGCAGAAATGTTTGCATAAAAATCGAAACGGGGATTTCGACTAAGTAACTATGTTGTTTCCCCATATATTGAAAGGGGATAATAATTTGAATCAAACATTATTAATCATTGATGCTCAACAGGAATTAATCGATGGAAATCAAGAAGAAAGTGAAGTCTTCAATAAAGAGCAGCTTATCAGAAATATTAACCTACTGATTAAACAAGCAAGGGAGTTTGATATCCCAGTTGTATTTGTCAGAGATTCAGATGTTGCTGATGGCAAAGGAGCAGGCTTTCAAGTTCATGATCAAATTAAGGTCCCTGCTGATGCTTTATTTTTTGATAAAGCCGCAACGAATTGCTTCCATGGAACAGGGCTTCTAAATCATTTGAAGTCTCAAGAAATAGGCCATATTGTTATTGCGGGTTGTAAAACACAGCATTGTATTGATAGTGCTGTCAGAACTGCAACCATCAATGGTTTCGATGTTACATTAGCCGGTGATGCCCATTCTACAGAAAACAGTGATTCTTTAAGGGCAGAACAAATTATTAATCACCATAACGAAACTCTTCATGGCCATTACAATGTGGAGCACTTTTCACTGGTCAGGAATACAACGGAAGACTTGTTTCATCCGCTTCATGACTCATACAGAGAATGATCATTAATAAACGAGGAGAAAACTATATATGACATTGGAAATGAGAAAAAAATGTGAGAGTTGCACCTCATTGTTAAATGATCATTCAATCGCATATATTTGTACCTATGAATGTACATTTTGTAAGCCTTGTACAGAAGCTATGAAACAAATATGCCGTAACTGCGGCGGTGAACTAGTTAGAAGACCGAGAAAACAATAAAATAGGTTCAATCACTTTAAGATAAGCAGGTGAATTTTCCTGCTTATTTTTCATTGCGATGTATTGCCCAAAAAAGACTGAAGACTTCGTCTCCAGTCCAGTCGATTACCCTCTTCCTCCTTGGAAGCTCGGGTACAGCGTCATACCGCCATCGGCATAAAGCGATAATCCTGTCACATAGCTTGCTTCATCAGAGGCGAGCCAGACGGCACAAGCCGCGATTTGCTCTGGGTTTCCAATCTTGCCAAGCGGAATCATGTCCTCCACTTGTTTTCTTTGTTCAGGGTCATCGAACTTCTCAGCATTGATTGGGGTTTTAATGGCACCCGGGCAAATACTATTGACCCTGATGCCATGCGGGGCATATTCCATCGCCAATGTTTCAGTCATCAGCTTCACGCCGCCCTTGCTTGCTGCATAGTGAACGAATTGCGGCCAAGGAATCCGGTCATGCACAGACGACATATTGATGATCGAGCCTTTAATATTGTTTTCTACCATGTATTTGAGTGCTTCACGGCTTCCGAGGAAAGCGCCCGTCAGATTGATATCAATGACCTTCTGCCAATCCTCCAAGGATAATTGATGAGATTCTACTTGATTTTCCATTCCGGCGTTATTGATCATGACATCTAGGCTGCCGAATGTCTCCACGGCAAAGTCTATCATTTTCTTAACGTCCTCTTCGTTCGAGACATCGCCTTGAACAGCCGCGGCATCACCGCCGTATGATTTTATCGTATCAATGATGGCGTTGTAGTCATGCTTATCTGAGTGATAATTGATGACAACCTTGGCTTGTTCTTTCCCAAACCGCTCCGCCATTCCTCTGCCAAGACCTGATGCGGCACCTGTGATCAAGACTACTTTATCTTTTAAACTATCATACATCCTCTATTCCTCCTTCATTATTCTTTCGTGAATCCAAGCATGACTCCGCCAGCGATGACAAGCGCACATCCGATGATGATAAACGTCAGCTGCTTTTTCGATTTCTTCTCGCCAAGAAGGAAGATGCCCCCCAATGTGGAGATGACTATTCCCATTTGTGAGAAAGAGAAACCTATCGCGACGCCGACTAGCGGATTGGCAAGCAAAAGACCAATATTCCCGATTGCCCACATAATCCCGGCCAGCACATTGCGGACCATATACTTATTGAACGGATTATCCTTGATGGAGAGCAGAAGTGTGGCAATGAACATCCCGACCCCCTGCGGCAGGATAGCTGCCCATCCATCAATGTCATACCAGCGGACAATGACGACATAGAGGACAAATCCAACCGTTGATATGCCAAGGAACATGGCCCCTTTTTTCTTGCTGCCTTCCTCTGAATCCTTCCCTTGGCCCACACCGGTCATGATAATACCGGCGATGATGGCGGCAATCGCCAACAGCCCAAGAATAATCGTCATTGTGCCGGACCATTCCTTGAAAATGACAACCCCGAAGAAGGTTGTCCCGAGTAATTGAAGACCGGTAGATATCGGTACTGTCTTCGATACACCCATATTCTGAACGCTATTAAATTGATTGAGCTGTCCGATCGCCCAGCCCGCCCCGGAAATCAACCCAACAATCCATACCGTCATGCTCATCTCCGGCTGCTGGATGAAATACATGACGAGACCGAATAGAAGCGAACCCGTCGTAATCCCTAATGTCTGGGATTTCGGATCACCTCCCAGTTTTTCACTGACAAGCACCAGGCTTCCCCACGCAAGCGCGGGCAATAGTGCGTATAAGATTCCTTCCATGTGCAATACCTCTCTCAACTTTTATCAATTCTAGAAAAAAATGCGGTATTATCCGCGAATAGTATTCCATTCCCTTATACGTGATAAAGGAAACATGTAAGACACTTAGCCTCTAATAGTCGGAATTAAATGGTAAAATAAATCTCTAATAGATTGTTTAAAGAAAGGATGCTGAATCATGAAGAATTGGGAAGAGGAATACAAGAATAGCGAATTATTATGGGGTCTAAACCCCAACAGCACACTAACTCAGTATGCGGAACTCGTTCCCGCTGGCGGCAAGGTGCTGGACATTGGAATCGGGGAAGGAAGAAATGCTTTCTTTTTTGCGCAAAAAGGGTTTTCAGTGGAAGGTATTGATCTATCAGAAACTGCGATTGAACGTTGCTCAGCCCTTTCAAAAAAACATCATTTGGATGTCGTCGCCAAGGTGGCTGATATTACGACATTTGATATTGAGCCTAATCATTATTCTTTCATCATCCTCTCCAATGTTCTCAACTTTTTTCCTGAGGAAGAGATTGCGCCAATCATCGACAAGGTCAAGAAGGGATTGGTCAAGGATGGCTTGGTCTATGTGAATGCATTTGATATCAATGAACCAAGCAGGAAAAAGGCAATCGACAAGTATAAGCGATTAGGCAGAAACTCATTTTTTGATGCAACGAATAATATGTTCCTTCATTACTTTACGAAAGATGAATTTGAAGGATTATTCCCCACATATAGAACCATTAAGACTGGTCATTCATACGCAATGGACCTGAGCCATGGTGAGCCTCATTACCATAGTACACTCGAACTATTAGCTCAAAAACAATGAATTAGTAAGACAACATAGATACAGCAGAATTAAGCAATACTATGTCGAATACAGAATAAATGTAATAGGCCTTTTTCCTTATTTTACCTAAACGTAATATCGAATCTCTCTAAAACTATTTATAATCAGAATGTAGGCCATGAATATGGTCATATTGAATCAAAGGGGAGCGGTATATGAGATTTCGATTGAAATTCTATCGTATGTTAGCCATCGTCACGATGATTGTAGCTCTTGGCGGAACATTAATCGTGCCTGCTGCAGGTGCAAGCACAGCAGACCGGCAAAGTGATGCTCGTTTCATTCAGGAACTGGGCATTTCACAAAAGAGCGCCAAAAAACAGAGTTCCATCAGCCGTGAAGACGCTGCGAGCTTGATGGCCATTGCCTTAAAGCTCGATAACAAGAAGGCGCCAAACGCCGGATTTCAGGATGTGCCAAAAGCATCCGAAAAAGCGGTGAACAGCTTAGTTCATGCCGGCATCATCGAAAAGAATGGCAATAAATTCGGCAGCAAAAATGCGCTAACACGCGGAGAACTTGCTGTCTGGATTGCCAAGGCTTTCAACTTGAAGGGCAGCACAGATACTGATTTCACCGATGTACCAGCAAAATATAAAGAATTGATTGGTTCTATTGTGCTATATGACATTGCAGATGGAATCTCTGAAACAGAATTTGGTTACAGCCAAAGGGTAACCTTATCTGAATTCATCACGATGCTTCAATCAGCTATTAAATCTCCTGACTATCAACTGCGTGTCCTTCATGTAAATGACACACACGCCAATATCGAAAACACACCGCGCCAGATCAGCGCAATCTATGAGCACCGTAAAGGCAATACGAATAATCTCCTGCTCCATGCAGGTGACGTATTCTCCGGTACTCTATATTTCAACGAATTCAAAGGACTTGCTGACCTTGAATTAATGAACCTTGTCGGGTTTGATGCCATGACATTCGGCAATCATGAATTTGACCTTGGTTCAGAGGCTTTAGCACCGTTTGTGCAAAAAGCCGAGTTCCCATTCGTGAGCTCAAACGTTGATTTCAGTGCCGATGCACTCATGAAGGACCTCCAATCGAGCACATATACGAAAAAGGCTAAGGATGGAAAAATCTATGACGGCATCATCAAAACGATCAACGGCGAAAAAGTTGGTATTTTTGGCTTAACAACAGCTGAGACGGCGAGCATCTCTAGCCCAGGTGATGTGAAATTTGAAGATTATATCGCTTCAGCAAAAGCCTCTGTAAAAGCCTTCAAGAAGCAGGGCGTTGATAAGATCATCGCGCTCACCCATATCGGCTATAATGATGGCGGCGGGGACAATGACCTTGAGCTTGCCAATCAAGTTGATGGCATCGACGTCATTGTCGGGGGCCACTCTCATACACAGCTTGCTGAGCCTGTCGTAGTCGAAAAGTATAAAGAACCAACCGTTATCGTCCAAGCGAATGAATATTCCAAGTTCCTCGGCGAGCTTGATGTCAGCTTTGACAAAAAAGGAAAGGTCATCGCCTATGACGGTGAACTGATTGAAATTGACGCAAAAAACGAAGATGGGTCCTTTATCTTCGCAGATGACCCAGAAGCAGCTCAAATTCTTGGCAAGTACAAGCCTATCGTTGATGCCAAGAAAAAGCAGGTCGTCGGGTCGACAACGGTTGACCTAATCGGGGGCAACCCTGCGGCAAGAACAGGCGAGACAAACCTCGGCAACTTAATCGCTGACGGTATGCTTGCCAAGGCAAAAACGATTAACCCGAACACCGTGATTGCTCTTCAAAACGGCGGCGGTGTCCGTACAACTCTACAGGCAGGTCCAATCACTTTAGCTGACGTGATGACCGTTTTGCCATTCAGCAATGCACTGGCGATTATGGAAATTACCGGTTCAGAGCTAAAAACAGCGCTTGAACACAGTGTGAATGCCGCACCTAGCGCAAGCGGCGGCTTCCTGCAAGTAGCAGGCATGCGCTTTACGTATGACAGTTCTAAAGCATCAGGCAGTCGTGTCCAATCAGTCGAGGTACTGCAAAATGGCGAATACACAGCCCTTTCTGACACGGCAACCTATTATGCAGCCACAAATATCTTCACAGCAAAAGGCGGCGATGGCTACGCAGTCTTCGCAGATATTTATGCAGATGGCCGTGTAAGTGAACCTGGATTCGTCGATTGGGAGATTTTCTCTGATTACATTCAATCCTTCCCGGACCAAACCGTTTCACCAAGCGTGGAAGGACGAATCACTGATGCAGCAAAACCATAATAAGCTTTGAAAATTGAGCTGACCCTAAAAAAAGCACTGCATAGCAGGCTTTTAGGGTCAGCTTTTTTTGGGGCTTTTCTGCTTCGTGTAGTGAGCTGTTATTATGCTCTTTCTCTATTGAGTTATTTACCTAAATATCCCCATGATTATACTACTGTCTGATTTGTAGCAATTCTTATTTCAATACCTTCAATGTAAAGTAGATCACCGGAAATAAGGTAAAGAAGTTGTTTATAATTTTTTGACTCCATATGTTAGGAAACCATATATTCTCCATGCCAACTTATTAAATGCAATTTAGCGGTTTATGATAAAATATCATTATATCGTAATAATATTCTGATAATTGGAGGTATTTTCACTATGGAACAATATCTGAAAGTATATGATGCCTTACATAAGGTAAATATTCCATATGAGATTGTTGAACATCCTCCTGCTTTGACAACAGAAGAAGCAGATAACTATATTGTTGGAAAAGAGGGAGTACGCACGAAAACACTTTTTCTTACTAACAAAAAAAAGACCGCGTATTATTTAGTTATTATGGATGATGCAAAGCGTCTTGATATGGAATACCTCGCAGAAATTCTTAATGAAAAACGAATTAGCTTCGGATCACCAGAAAGGTTAATGAAAAAAATGGGGCTGCCTCCTGGTGTAGTTTCCATTTTTGGATTGCTAAATAATGATGAACAAGATATAAAGGTCTATTTAGATAAAGAGATGCTCTCAGAAAGATTGATGAGCTTTCACGCAAATGACAACACTAAAACTATCTTTATATCCACTGAGGATATGTATAAATTTATAACTTCAATTGGTTATGAGTACAATATTGTTGAACTCTAAAAAACCAGCATTTTGAATGTTTCCACTTAAACTATCAGGGCAATTACGGAAGATGACCGGCTGTCAACTTAACAGCCAGTCATCTTCAATTTTTCAATAAATCAAGAATATCCATTGGTTCCTTCAATATAAAGTCTGCTGATTCAAACCCTTCTATCTTTTTGGCTCCCCAGAAGGCTAAGGCAAACTTCACGCCTGCGCTATGAGCACATTGCAAATCATAGATGGAATCCCCAATGTATATGGCCTCATCCTTTTCAGCCTCCAATTCTTCCAAACAAACCAATAACGGTTCCGGATGCGGTTTATGTTTAACAGTGTCTGTTGCACAGATAATACTTTCGAAATAGCTGCTGATTTCAAAGAGCTCAAACCCATCCATTAATTCTTGTCTTGTTTTAGACGTGACAATACCTGTTCTAAGCGGGCTTTCTGATAGTGTATGTAAGACCTCTTTTATATCTTTAAATAGCTGCACTTCTTTTAGGAATGCTAATTCAGCCTTGGACCACTTCATATGCACGCGCTCAATATCCTGGACATTAAGTCTTCGCAGTGTTTCTTTTCCTGGTATTCCTAAAGCAAATTTCAAATCCTCTGACTGATACTCTCTTCCTTCTTCCTTTAAAACTTGCTGCAAGGATTTTAATATAGCACTCTCAGTATCTAGTATGGTTCCATCTACATCAAAGATGATATATTTAATCATTCCTCATCTCTCCTTAGTGTCCCTTCAATACAAATTCTTCACAGTCTCTTCCTATGTGATATTGCCCGACCAAATGAGTATTGGTTAAACATATACTATTCTCCTTCCAATACATCCCCAATTTCCATTAAACGTTGATTAAGCTCATCCCAATCATACATATTAGATAAACCATCCCTAATTGCTCCGGAAATCATCATGCCTGAAATGAGAATACATATAGCTAAAATGACAATGGCAGCTGGCAAAGATAATTTATTCACATAACTCCCCCTTTAACAGATTCCCCCATTAATATTACTCTCACAAGAACCAAACAGAACCTTCTTTCAGTGAAAAAACCATAGGGAATTCAGAACATTGTTAGGTGATAAATTGACTTATTTTACACTCTTTGTCAGCTGCCTGATTGCTCCTAAATGATAAGCAGCATGAGCTAATGCCCCTAGGACAACGGTGACCTCGGACGAAGATAGCTCTTGCTTGGCATTAATAAAGTCTGTCATCTTCCTGTATTCAAGATGAAGGTCTTTCATTATTCGCTTCCATTCATGCTCCCCAACGGCAGCGATTTCCCAGCTCTCATCCCAATTGAATTCCAGCTTCTTCCCTTCCAATGTTTGATTACATGCCCATAAGTGATAACGTGTATGATCTGTATGCGCAGCTATTGTCACCCCGCCAACCAATATGGAAGCTTCTTCAGCCCTCAAGGAATCAAGGGTGCCAAATAATCCGCTCCCTGGCTTTGATTCTGTGAATAAGCTTCTATTTCCTTTCGGCCCGTCAAAAGTTTCGCTAAATAGAATTTTGATTTCTTCATTCATCCGTTCATCAACCTTTCTTTTATACTCCAATTTACGATTGAAGGAGCCTTTTTTTAAGATACATTTCGATAATCGGATATTCATCCCCTGCTTCTTTTTGTTCCTTCTCGTTAAGATTATAAAAAAAGACCGAGCATGCTCAGCCGCTAATATACACCATAGAGTATTCCTTGCACTCCATGGCGTAAAGTTACCATTTTTTCTAACTGTCATTATTATTGTAAAGGTTAAATACAAGCCGATTAAACCAGAGCTGTTCATAAAAACCAATGACATATCCCAAAAAATATAACCATCCAGTGCCATGAATGGGATGCATCCTTGTTTAACTCATTTTCCCTTCTCCTCTTTCATCCAGATTGACTAGCCTTAGCCCAACTCTTCACTTAGCGGGCATCGCTTGGCATCGTCACATCCTTTACTACTGAAATAGTCCAAGTAATAATTGTCGTGCTATCTCTTACTCCATTGTCACTGATTTTCTCTAAAATGGCCTGAATGCTGGCAGTTCCTGCCTTGTCGAATACAGACTCATAAACGCTTGAAGGATGGACAAACGGTTCATTCGGGCATTCAATCAGTCCATCTGTCGTTAAGAACAGGCGGTTTTCACCCTTCCTCAGTTCCCTGACACCGATACTATAGCAAGGGACCTCAGTTGCGAATGTATTCACCTGGCCTATCCATTCATAGAATTGACGTTGGTTCAGCTGGTACTGTCCGAGCGCAGCCAGGTCTGGATGGAAGAGGCAGAGGATGCAGTCACCGACGGAGAACCACCAAACATACTTATCTCTTCTCACCACGATCAAGCAGGCTGTCTCGCCTTGGACTCGTTGACATCTGGATAAGAATTCAGTTGATTGAAACATGCTGAGTATTTTCTCTTCCACCCTTTTAAAGCTTTGTTGAATAGCCTGCATGGATAATAGCTGGCTGATTTGCCCTTTTTCTTGATTGAATAAATCAATGATGATTTCAGCACTATCCGCCGTATTATGTGCATCTAATAACAGCGTAAATTCCCAATCTTCCTTTCTGTTCACCCAAACGAGGCAGCCGTCTTCATTTTTATGCTGTCCTGCGCTAGAATTGCCGCCAAAGCGTCCGATGACCACATGATCGGCTGTATGTACATGAATCCGATCGACAAAATGTTCTTCGCTTCCCACCCAGTTGAATTCATTACTGCTCATAGTGATGATTCTCGAGGTATGTCTTTAGGCGATGGCATAGTGCGACCACCTCATCATTGGTTCCCATCGGCGCTTCTTCCCAATCATATACATCCATTGCGCCCCAATAGTTTAGAGGTGTATTCGGATATCGCGCGACCAAGTGCATATGTAGATGCGGCACCGAGTTCCCTGAGACAAGTGAGTAAATATGCTCAGCTCCCTCTGACTCCTTCAAAGCCTTGCTTATCCTCGCCATCATGACACCGAATGCCTCGGCTTCATGAACAGACATCTCTGCTAACGTGGGTACATGCCTCTTCAAATCAATCATGATATGGCCTAAGTAATTCGGTTTGCCGTCCCGGTCAATATGGCCGACATAAATGAACTCATCTTCGTATATAACTGCTACGGCCGTAGCAATGTTCCCCGCATGCTTCTCACATATAAAACAGTTTGGCATCAGTATCACCTCTTCTATGTTTGCAAAAATCTTACCATATAAATGGGGAATATTCTGTATTTTTATGACAAAAAGAGAGCACGTCGTTTATGACGTGCTCTCTAATTTAATGATGATGGTGATGATGGTGTCCAGCCTCACCCTTCGCCTTGCAAAGCAGGGAATCGTCATGGAGATGGGAGGATGTTTCAAGCTGAATGGTAACATGCTGAATACCGATATGACCGAGATTATGTTCAATATCCTGGAGCAATTTTTCGCTTTCGACAATGGTTAAATTGCTGTCAACAACCGCGTGACAGGACAACGCATTATAACCGCTCGTTATGGACCAAATGTGAAGGTCATGGATTCCTTGGATTTCCTTTTTCTCTTTAATCGTTTGGATCACGCTCTCGACATCCACATTCTCCGGGGTGCCCTCCATCAAGACATGAAGGCTGGATTTCGTGACATAATAACCGCTTCGCAGTACAAGCACTGCGACGATGACACTTGCAAGCGGGTCAGCCCATCCCCATCCGAAGAACATCATGAGAAGCGCTGCCGCAATTGCACCGACAGAACCGAGCATATCGCTTAACACGTGCAAGAAGGCTCCGCGCATATTCAAATTATCTTCCGTGTCTCCTCCTCGTACCATCCACCATGCCACGAAAATATTGACCAAGAGCCCAATGATACTGATCGCAAGCATCCCGGAAGTAGCAACCTCAGGCGGATTGGCAAATCGCTCAATCGCCTCGTAAAAAATATAGAACGCAATCAAGATTAATGTCACACCATTTAAGACAGCTGCCAGTATCTCAAACCGTTTATACCCATATGTCTTGCTTTGGCTCGGTGTTTTTTCTCCTAATATAAATGCCAGAAGAGCAATTCCAAGGGAAACTGAATCACTGAGCATATGGCCGGCATCTGATAGCAAGGCTAAGCTATTGGTCAAATATCCGCCAACTGCTTCGACAAGCATGAACGCCGTTATAATGATAAAGGATACGAGCAGCACCTTTTTATTCGCTGAATGTGCATGAGAATGGCCATGATCATGTGCCATACATATCTCCTCCTCGATGTTCTTAATGATGGGCAGCGTGTTCAATTGCCTGCATTAAAAGATGCATGATGTGATCATCATCCTTTGAATAATATAGCGTCGTGCCCTCTCTTCTGAATTTGACTAACCGGAGCTGTTTCAAGAAACGCAATTGGTGGGATACCGTTGATTGGCTTAGATTTAGTTTCTCCGCGATTTCGGTTACGGAATGCTCTTCTGTGCACAGTAAATTCAATATCCGAATTCTCGTCGGGTCACTCAATGCCTTAAAGGTTTGTGAAACAAGGAATAGCGTCTCTTCATCTAAATCCTCGTATCGATTCTTTTCATCCATCACCGTAGTTTACACCTCCACCCCATTACTATGTATATGTGAGTATATGAGTATGTGTTCATATATTAATTATATATTTTATCTCTAGATCCCACAAACAATCCCTTACGTTTTTATTCAATGGAAGTATATTTCAACCTAAAAATCACTTCTCGTCGTACAAAGAATTAGCATAAGCATTAATTTTGCAAATATTGATACACAATGTATATAATAAAAACATCATCTTACGGGGTATTAGCTTAGCTGGTAGAGCAGTTGACTCTTAATCATCAGGTCGTAGGTTCGAGTCCTACATACCCCATACATATGAAATCGCCAGCTCTTCAAAAGAAGCCGGCGATTTTTTTATGGCAACTAATAAGGAATTGTCTCTTAATTTATATAGCGAAATAGTTAGCGGATATAAACAGTTTACCCTTCATTTCCCTGGAAATATCTTCAAGCCTATGACTATCATATATCGGCATAATTCTTCCTTTTTCGAGCCAATTCAATCTCATTTATTACTTTCCGTAAAATTGATAGGCCTTAATCAGGTTGGCTCTAATTCCGTTTACGCCTTTCCAGTCAGCATAGTCCTTAGGATTCTCTAATCGAACGAAGAAATCCTCTGCTTCTTCCTCCCTTTCATGCGCCTCTTTTGCTTTCTCTGTCAGGAAGACTAAATACCCCTGCAAGGTTTTAACCAAAGAAAGATCACTCACCCGCCCGTGCCCAGGCACAAAGGTCTCAATCATCATTTGGTTGACTCTTTGAAGAATGACTTGGAACTGTTCCGGGTCAACGATTGGCAAGTGCAGCTTCTCTGTCAGCAAATCGCCCATGAAAGCTATTTTTTCATCTGGTATATACATGAATGTATCACTAGGGGTATGACCTCCTCCAAAACAGAGCAGCTCCACCTGCCGCTGGCTCCCTCTGATGATAAGTTTTTCCTCAAAAATCAAGGACGGGAGAACAATTTCCAGTTCAGGCAGATCATCCAATACTTTGGCCATCTCCTCATATTGATTCATCAGACTCTGTTTGATGATATCATCCTTGGCTGAAGCTATTTTCCCCTTTATGTCAGAAAGATATTGCCGCATCTCTTTCACTTCGCTATTGAAGTCATCCATTTTATGCTTTTCAGCACATAATCTGAGCGTCTCTGACGTCGCTATGATGGCTGCATCCTTGAATGCCTGATTGCCAAATACATGGTCACCATGGTAATGGCTATTCACGAGGTATTGGACGTTTTTACCGGTTATGTCTTCCGCCTGTCTCCTCAGCTCTTTCCCAGCAGTAGGGGTTCCGAATGAATCAAATACAAGCACTGAATCACCTAAATTGACGATGCCAGCATTGCTCCATGCACCTTGTCCAGGTTTGGCCATTGCGGCATAGATTCCATCACCTATAGCATATAGGTTGAAATAATCTGTCTCCCTTAATAAGCTTCCCATCCCTCACCCACCTATTATCAGTCTCTTTACAGGTATAATTATCCATAACTGTATATTCAAAATCTAGTGCAGAATGGTAAAATAAAATTATTCTCTGCTTTATCAGTGCCCTGATTTTAGTACCAATCCTATACGGAATCCGCCCAGCGATCATCTTGAATTTTATGTACGGACTTATTATGCCGCCACTCAGCCTAATTACGTCGATGCTTTTCCCCCTGATAGGTATCCAGTCTGGCCGTGCCGGCAGGCGGCTGCTTATCCTAATTGGTTTTTCAAGGTTTTGAAGGAGGATTTTCTATTGAAACAAAAGCTTGGTTATGTTCTCATGATTCTTATACTCGTGCTTGGCATCTGGTTGTTCGTAAGCGGAAAGCCAGCAGAATGGTTTTATTTTTTAATGGTGGCCGTATTGTTAATAACGGTCCTTTTCTTTACGAGAAAGAATCCGTTCGATAAATTAACCAAAACCCACAAGTTTTTCATAAGTGTCTTATCCGTCTTTATCGTGCTCCTAGGCTATGAGCTAAATCATTCCCCCTACTATTTACTATTCATTTTCTTGCCTGCATGTTTCATTTTCTATGCCTGGGAGGAGCGCCTTTATGAGAAGGAAATAACAAAAGCCGTGGAGAAGGCCTTTTCCGAAAAGAGACGAGAGGATATCCAGTTGGCTCTGGAGCTGTTATCCTACGAGAATCGTTATTTGCGATTCGAGAATGGACCTATCTGGTTTAATGAGCTTCAAAAAATGACTAAAGAGTGATGTACAGTGAATAAAAGGCTTTTCTATCTATTGGGGATTATTAGTTCAATGATTTTAGGCTTGCTATCGAGAAAGGCTGGTGACACATTCCCTGCCTTCCTTGCAGACCATGCTGGTGATGCACTATGGGCGATGATGATTTACTTCGGTTTCAGATTCCTGCTTCCGAATAAGCCGCTCGGATTATCACTTTTTTTAAGTGCCTGCTTTTGCTTTTCCATTGAATGGAGCCAAATTTATCAAGCAGACTGGATCAACTCCATCAGAAACACGGCTCTCGGTGCGCTTGTTCTAGGAAGAGGGTTTTTGGCAATCGATCTTATTCGGTATACAGGCGGGATTCTTCTGGCAGGTCTGGTTGACTGGACGATAATTTTCAAAAGAAATGAGGAGAACGATGGAATTCAGAAAAGCAGTCCCCGCTGACCTTAAACAAATCATGGAGATTATCAAGGATGCACAGGGCTATTTGAAGGAACTTGGCATTGACCAATGGCAAAATCAATATCCATCCGAGGAAACCATTCTCACCGATATGCACAACGGTCACGGCTATGTCCTCTTAGATGAAGGGAACATCATTGCAACGGTTGCAATCTCGTTTGATGGAGAGCCAACATACGAGCCTATTTATGACGGAGCCTGGCTCACTAATGAGGACTATGCTGTCATCCACCGCCTCGCTGTTGGAAAAGACAACAAAGGAAAAGGCATTTCAAATGATATCATGAAGCTTACAGAAGAACTGTGCAAAGAACGTGGCATTCCTAGCATCAAGATTGATACCCATGAACAAAATCTCGGCATGCAGCACATTCTCAGGAAAAACGGGTATACCTACTGCGGTGTGATTTATGTGGAGGATGGGACAAAGCGATTGGCTTATGAGAAATTACTAACTTAAAATGACACTTGTGTTTTCCGTGACATGCTCACGCTGTTTCATCCCGACCATGGCAGCAAGAATGCCGTCTGTATGAATGATGCCGGAAAGGATAGTCTTTGCATCATCCCTTACTAGCGCCCTTCCAGCCTGTAGCGGCGCACTCACGGTTATATAGAGGCCAAGTTCCGTTGCAGCCTCCAAGGCTGTGAGCCATTTGCCTTTTACCTGCTGATTTTTCATCTGAGCAGCTGCCAATCTACCTGGACTATAAGGCAATTGGATAAAGGCGCAATGGTGACCATCCCCTCCGGCTTCCCTCGCACAGGCCACCAGCTTTTCAAGAGACAAGTAGCCTTCTGCAGCTGGCGAGCTAATCAGCCCGTCCCATGTAGCAATTCCATAAAACCTGATATGCCCCTGTCTCACTTGTTCTTCAAGCCTCCCAAACAATCTCACAAGCTGCCGGTAGAATTCTCGTTCACCAAGCGGGATGAGTGAATACTCCGGGTTATGAACATAGTAAATATCGATGGTCTCCAAATTCAAATGCTTTCGGCTTTCCCCAATCGCGAAATCAAAATAGGAGGGGCTTAACACATGCCTATGATGCCGAAAAGAATGGATATCCTCAGGATGGATAATCTCTCTTTTCAGCAAAATGTTCTGAAGATAATCCTTCGGCACAAGGCCGGCATCAATATCCCCTGGTAAAATGCCTGCTTTCGTGGAAATCACAAGCTCTTCCCTTCTTAATACGGCAACATCCACAATAGCCTTCATCAAACAGATCCCAATATCCCGCTCCGAGCGCATCCCGCGATAATTCAGGGCAGTGTCGATCATATTTATGCCCTTGTTAAAAGCATGCATAATTGCCTCTTGGTACCGAAGCGAATCCTCCCCATTCATTTCCCCAAGATGGGTACCAAGCGCAAGCGGAGAAACAAAAAAGGATGCCGTTTTTCTAAACAAAATGCCTCTTCTCTGAAGAAATGCTTTCGAATCCTCTTCCTGTGCATGACCTGGAATCATCTGAGCCATCACCAGCCCCTCCTCTTCAGCAAAGAGGTTATATGTGCAAGATGATGCTTCCCATGCCATGCATACATTCCGATGTTTTTATAAAGCAATACTTCCCCTAATTCCGGATGAGTGAATGTTCTCTGTAAATCGTTTAGATTTAAATTTCGCAATAGGTCAGCCCAGTGATTATGTAACCCTTCTAAAACCAGCAGAGAGCCTTCAACAGGGAATGAATAATCAGTCAATTCAGCCCATGCCGTTTCATCGTACGTTTTTACGAGAGGGCTGTCCTCCGTTAACGCTAGCTTCAAGCGTATGTAAGCATTCATATGGCTATCGGCCAGGTGATGAATGACCTGACGAACTGTCCATCCATTCGGCCGATAAGCTGTATCAAGCTGATTCTCATCTAAATCTTTGACAGCCTCCTGCAATAAGCCAGGTAACTCTTCAATCTCCCGAATCCACTTACTAATCACCTCCCTGCTTAATTCCCCTTCATATTGAAACGTGCCGATTGGATATCGCAAGTCCATCTTTCATCCCCCTAGAAAACTAGTTATTATGAAACAAGGCTTTTGAAAAACCAGTACTCTTTTGTTCATAGCCCATTTGGGCATAGAATCTATGGGCCGCTAATCGTACTGAGCGGTTGCCGCTGTTAAGGCCAATGGCGATAGCCCCCTGTTCTATAGCCCATCTTTCGGTTTCTAGCAGCAGCTTTTCGCCAATTCCTCTTCTTCGGTAGTGTGAATCCACCACAAATGCGACAATTCGCACATAAAATCCATTATATTCATAGAACAGGCCCTTACATAATCCAGCCATTCCCTGCACTTTTCCATCTAATTCAGCTACAAGAGTATGATAATGACTGTCTTCCTCTATATTAGTATATCTGCTCTCCATCTCTTCTGTGGTCGTCGGATATCCTAATTGCTCCATCAAACCGGCTAATTGCGGGATATCTTTCTTGCTTGCCGGCCGTATTTTTATATGATTCTCCATTTCTCATTGCCTCCTATAAGCTGCTGCCCTTATGAATGGATCGCCGACAAACTCCAAACTGTCCATACTAAATCACCATAAGAGGAACAACAGAATAAAAAACAGCAAAAAGGATTGCTGCAAATACAATCATGATACCTTGACCGATTAAGAATGTATTCAGCATCCCTTTCCCTTTGCTTCGGGAATATACTTCAACTAATGATAGAACAAGCGGAACACATACTATTGAAAAACAAATGCCGGCGCTTAAGCAAACCAATATCCATTGGACAAATCTCGGTAACCCTGTTTCATATAAAATCACCGGCATAACAAATAAGGGAATTCCGCCCCAGAAACCAACCGTGATGGTCAATAGCATGATGGTGACCAAAAATGGCATGATAATTGATTTCATATACTGAAAATAGCAGGACATCTGACTCCTCCAAGACTTATGACTTAAAGCACTTAGCTATATAACCATTCCACTTAAATGAGGAAAAGTCCTTCTGCCTAAATCTAAAAAGGGAATATTACATGTTTTGTCGAATGATTATCTTAATAAGTTATGGGGGTGCCTTATGGGGGAAATTCACTATCGAAAGAATAAAAAAATCACCGCAAATCAGCTGGCAGAGGTATTCAGGGCTTCCGATATCCGCAGACCTGTTGAGGATAAGCCAAGACTTGAAAAGATGCTTAAGCATGCGGATATTCTGGTTACGGCCTGGGACGGGGAAAAGTTAATTGGAGTAGCAAGGGCGCTGACCGATTACAGCTATTGCTGCTATTTATCTGATCTGGCAGTGGATCAAGGGTATCAGCATAAAGGCATCGGCAAACAGCTTGTCAATGAGGTAGAAATGGAAATTGGCGAAGAAGCTGCCCTTATCCTGCTTGCCTCCCCAACCGCTATGGATTATTATCCGAAAATCGGCTTTAATCAAATTGAAAACGGCTATATGATTCCAAGAAAACGCTAAGAGGCTGACCCAAAGAATCGTTGAATCAACGACCTTTGGAGTCAGCCTCTTTTTCTTTGATTTATATTTCATAGTTTTGAGAAAAAAAGCTCTCATCATGCCTCCCTATGTGGTGATCTCCTCTTGATTTGAAGATGGTGCCATCCTTCATTACACTAAAAATCACTCACCACACCTCCATCAATGCTCATTCCTTCGATTGAGCATTTTTTGTCATCCAACTTGTATCATCTTTGTATAATCTTTTAAGCAAATTATTTTACAAGCATTCTGAAATCAATTAGGATATGTAACAAATGTCGATTCATTCAAAATATATGTACGAAAGGAGATGGAACTCGTGGAATTACCGTCTTTGCATGGCCATTACTACATTCAGCAGGTAGCTGATATTACAGGGCTTTCCAAACAGTTGATCCGCAAATGGGAAACAAGATATGAGCTGATCCATCCACAAAGGTTGGACAATGGCTATCGGGTATACAGCGAGATGGATGTGAATGTTCTATTGCATGTAAAAGCGCTTGTTGACCAAGGGCAATCTGTCAAACAGGCTTCCGAAGCTGTGAAAGCCGAACAACAATCCCATTCATTAGAACGTATGACGAGGAATTTGGATACCACTGAATTCGTAGAGATGAATGATTTCGTACTGCGATTGCTCGAAAAAGGTGCGAATTGTGATGAGCAAGAAGTCAATTACCTTCTGCAGCAGGCACATCATCATTATGGGTTGGAACACTTTTTGGATGATGTCATTATACCTTTTATGAGAGAAGTCGGTAATCGCTGGGAAAGCGGACAGTGGGATGCCTATCAGGAATCACTTGTCAGTTTTGCCGTTCGAGATTACCTGATTCAGATTCGTCGAAATTTCAAATATAAGGAGGACGCTCCACTCGTCCTGGGCGCATGCCTTCCCTATGAGCTTCATGAGATGCCAGTTCATTTGCTGCTGCTGCATGCGATGCTAAAGGGGTGGAAAACGATTCTGCTTGGGTCTTCACCCGCTCCAGGTTCGATTGAATTATTTGTTGAAAAAGCAAAGCCTAGGATTGTACTGCTGTCAGTGTCCACAACATTGCCATTTGAGAACGATCCGGAGCAACTGATTCGATTAGATCAGTTTGCCAAGACACATCCGGAAACAGCGTTTTATATAGGGGGACCCGGCATCCATATGTATGAAGGTATTGAACTACAATCAATCTCCATCAAAAACAGGCTGAATGACATAGATGCCTTTTCATCCCCTTTTAGGATGAATACATGAAGTTTTGCGAACATTTGGGCGCTGACGAATACAGCTAGAGCTGAATATAGATACTGCTCATTGCCCTACCGTTTTCAACATCAATCAGGCAGAGAAAAATTAGGCTCGAACATGGCAGATCAAGGGGGATAATCATGAGAGTTTTAGCAGAAAAGCAACTAAATCAAATTGAAAATGAAGTGTTGTACAACGCCCATTTGGCTGGGGCGATGGAAGTAATCAAATATAAACATGAACTGAACGCCATGAATGTGTTTCCTGTTGCGGATGGAGATACTGGTACAAATCTGGCGATCACCATGAGTGGAATCATAAAAAAAACCAAGTATTTGTCCACTGTCCGGGATACGTTTCATTCAATGGCTGATGCCGCCTTGGAATCCGCCAGAGGCAATTCTGGAACAATCTTCTCTCAATATATTACCGGGTTCAGCAACAGCCTTCCTGCTACTGATTCCGTGACACTCGATGAAATGGCAGAGAGTATACAAGCAGGTGTACAGGCGGCTTATGAGTCGATTCAGAATCCGGTTGAAGGCACGATGATGACTGTTATGAAAGACTGGTCGCAGACCATCCAAAAGAAAAAAACAATATCCGATGATATTATCGCCGTGTTGACGGAAGCCCTGCACGAAGCGCTCAAATCATTGAACCGGACTCCAAGCCAGCTGGCTGTACTAAGAGAGAATGGTGTTGTGGACTCAGGAGCGAGAGGATTCACCCTCTTTCTCCTTGGATTTATGCGTTATTTACAGACAGGAGAACAGAACGAATCCCTTTTGACAGAGGAAGATCTAGGATGGGAAGACGTCTTTGAACACGCTCACTCTGATGAATCTTCACATTTAACCTATCGTTATTGTACAGAAGCTTTGATTGAAGGCGACATGATTGATTTGCCGAAACTAAAGGGGGAACTGGAACGATTCGGAGATTCAATCGTGGCAGCAGGGACAAATAAGAAAGTGAAGCTCCATATCCATACAGACATGCCAGCCTCCTGCTTTCGTGTCCTTCGGAAATATGGCAACCTTGTTGAGCAGAAAGCCGAGGATATGGTCATTCAGCATATGGTCGCCCATAAACGAAAGTACCCGATTGCACTCATAACCGACACAATTGCTGATATCCCGAGAACGTTTTTAGATGAGTTTCAAATCCATCATTTCCCTTTGAACCTACAGGTTGGCGGCAACACCTATCTCGACCGCATCACGATTCAGGCTGATGATGTATTTCAATTGTTAAAAGAACAGGAATATGACATTTCCTCTTCTCAACCAACCAAAAAAAGTATTGAAGGGTTGTATTCCTTTTTATCCAGCTATTATGAATCCATCATCGTCATCACCGTATCGAAAGCGATGAGCGGAACCTACTCAGCCTTCCAGAAAGCCGCTGACATCTTCAAAGAAAAGGATACGACAATCTCAGTCATCGATTCGAAACGCAATTCCGCTGCTCAGGGATTAATCGTCATGAAAGCTGCCGAGGCGATTGCTGATGGACTGTCTCACGATGAGATCATAGATGTTATAAAAGAAACAATCGAAAAGAGCTCAATTCTAGTATCTGTTGATAACCTGAAAGGGATGATTTCTTCCGGCCGCATCAGCAAGACAGCTGGAGCGATTGGAAGCATTGTTAATTTGAAGCCGATTGTCTCAATCGATGAAGACGGGAACGGCATTCTGCTTGGGAAAGCCTTCAGCACAAAAAACAATACGAAACAAATCTTGCATATGGTGAAGGAAATTCATGAAAAAGACGGAATCGAACGGTACGCGATTGTTCATGGAGATGGATCGGACCGAATCAAAGACTTCAAAAGCAGCCTAACAAGCATCATCGGTCATCCCCCTTCCTATATCGAAGAAGTTTCTTCTATTGTCGCCAGCAGTGCAGGCAACAATACAATTGCGGTCGCTTTTCTGAAGAAATAGGCATTTTCCGTTTAGGATGATTCTAAGGAATAGGAATAATGCCAAATAAAAAAATTAGCTAAGACGGGGTCTATTTAAGGAGGAACATTCATGGAAAGTATTTATCTGTATGCTGCGTTCATTGTCACCATTTATTTTTTACTCTTCTTCATCCTTGGCCAATTGCTGCATGATAATTCGATTGTCGATATTGGCTGGGGTTCTGGTTTCGTTTTTTTAGCTGTCCTTTTAGCGGTTCGGGATGGTTTTGAAAGCATAGAAGGTCTCGTCGTTCTTACTTTAACAGTTTTATGGGGAGGACGATTGACGATTTATTTATTTAATCGTAATAAAGGGAAACCGGAAGATTACCGCTACGTCAATCTTCGGAAAAGATGGGGTCACAAGTGGGCACGTCTGAAAGCATTCTTGAATGTATATGCCCTTCAAGGTGTAATGCTATATCTGATTTCCCTGCCTATCATCCACATTTTTGATAAAGGGGAAACAGAGCTACTCCTCCTTGATTACATCGGCATTGGCATTTGGGTGATCGGCTACTTTTTTGAAGTCGTCGGTGACAGGCAACTCAAGCAATTCAAAAGCAAGCCTGAAAATAAAGGGAAAATTATCCAATCTGGATTGTGGAAGTATACACGCCACCCAAATTACTTCGGTGAGGCAACGATGTGGTGGGGCATATTTCTAGTGGCCCTCTCCCCTTCCGGATTATTCACGATCATCAGCCCAATCGTCATCACATTATTACTGTTATTCGTGTCCGGTGTTCCTTTACTCGAAAAAAAATATAAAGGTCGTCCTGATTTCGAAGCATATAAAAAAGTGACGCCAAAGTTCTTCCCCTGGTTCCCGAAAAAAAGCGAACATACATGATCGAGTGTGAGTCAGCACCAGACAGCTGTTGGGATTAATTCTAAGATACAGCACAGATTTCTACATTGCTGTATCTTAGTTACCGCCAGATTTTTTCTCCTAACATTCAACTATATGTGTTAGCAATCATTCTTGATTAGCTCCTCATAACGGCCGTTCCACCTTGGTCAGCATCACCTTTGGTCATGCTAACTCTAGTTAAGTTCTTCTAGTTTTCTTTAATGTTCGTCCATGCAAAGCTCACTAGAAAAGCCCCAAAGCTGCGATTGGCACTTTGGGGACACTCTCTATGTATTTTATTGACGCGAGCTAATGAACTCAATTACGCGGTCAAGCTCCATATCCTTTTTCGAATTCAAGCGCAAGG
The DNA here is from genome assembly GCF_002946355.1 of Pradoshia eiseniae. NCBI lineage: Bacteria > Bacillati > Bacillota > Bacilli > Caryophanales > Bacillaceae > Pradoshia > Pradoshia eiseniae. Next base: position 433,991 of record NZ_PKOZ01000001.1, on the reverse strand, counting down.
CAACCCTCTCGTCAAAGACTAGCCCTTTTGTCACCTCATTCGGCACGATGACGCACGGGATATTGGCACGGATTGCTGCAAGCGATCCGTTCGCGGAATCCTCAAAGACAATTGCCTCACCCGGTTCAATGTCAAAGTGACTTAGCACCTTCTCATACAGCTCAGGGTCTGGTTTCACGTTTTTCACGTCATCAGATGTACAGATAACATCAAATAACGCGACGTCCAATCCGATCACAGCGAGGTATTTCTCAATCCATTTCCTTGATGAGCTGGAGGCAATCGCGATTTTAAGCCCTAGTTCCTTCCCTCTCTCAATATATTCTTTCACACCCTCCCTCACTGTTTCTCCTTCTACGATTTTCTCAAATAAGGCGGCATACTCAGCCATAAGATCATTTTTCATTAATTGGGGATGAGCACCTGTCAATGTTTCATATGGGTCATATGTGGAGATGGTGCCGACAATCCTCAGCCACTCATCTTTCGGAAATTCCACTCCGTATTTCTCATAAAGCTGCTCAAATGATTTCAGCTCACAGGTTTCCGTATCAAAAATCAATCCATCAAAATCAAAAATTATCGCTTTTGTCGTCATGTCTTCCTTCCCCTCTAATTGATGTCGCCCAAGTAGAATGGACCTTTCTTTGTGTTGGAGAGAATGGTGCCGAGCTTCTTCGGATAAAAAGGGATCTGTTCCAGCTTGTTTAATGAAATCCATTCGACACCAACCTGATAATCATCTGGACGGGCTGGCTGGTCTTGGTCATTCCATGGAGAAGCAAGGTCGCACGCAAAGAAAAACTCCACCTGATGTACCCGGTGGTCAAAGAAGGCATGCTCATGATTCTTCCCGATATATTCCCGAATATGAAGCAGCTCTCCGACCACGACCTCCTGCCCGATTTCCTCGATGCATTCCCGTTTCACAGCCTCCTCCAACGTCTCACCGTGTTCTTGACCGCCTCCCGGGAATAAGTAGAAAATTTCTTGCTCATGCTGATTCTTTGTCAGCAACACACTACCGTCCTTTATAATGACCGCTTTCGCCGAGTTTCGCACTGGCATATGTATCTCATCCCCTCTTCAAATTGACCGTCCCCACCCGAAAAACTGTTCCTCTTCTTCATGATGCAAAATCAAGATTTTCTCTGTCAAGCCATACGTAAATATATTACCAAAATATAGTATAATACCTGTATATTAGATTGATAAATGGGAGGTAATCATGATTGAAATTAAACTAGCTGACTTAACCCATGTAAAAGGCATTCAGGATGTGTGCTCTCGAGGCTACCGTGCAACATATCCCGGCCTGCGTTCTAAGGACTATATCGAGAAGGTCATTGAAGAGTTTTACAATCAGGAGAGAATCACAAAAGAGGTAACGGAGCATTCCCGGCACTGGGGCGGGTACTTCGTTGCGGTCGAAAATGGACAGGTGATCGGTGCTGCAGGAGGCGGTATGGAGAGTGACACACTCGGTGAACTGTATGTCCTCTATCTGGATCCAAACCGGCGCGGCGAAGGAATTGGCACTCTCCTCCTAGATGCCGTCACAGCCCAGCAGAAGGAATGGGGAGCGACCGAACAGCGCGTGGCTGTCGCCAAGGACAATCAAAAAGCCATCCCCTTCTATGAGGCACGCGGTTTCCGCTTTCTATCAGAGAAGGAAAGCTACTTCAGCGCTAAACAAGAAGGGTATGTAACTCTGCATTATATAAGGCAGATTTAAGGGTTACCTTTTTATCCTCTCAAGAATCCGCCTTCCGAGTGAATGACCTGACCGGTAATCCATCCGCCCTCCTCACTTGCTAAAAACCCAATCAGCTTGGCTATATCGCTTGGCTGACCGATCCGCCCCATCGGAAATTTGGGCAATAGATGCTGCCTGATGCCCTCATTCATCCAGGTGGAATCCGTCGCTCCCGGGTTAACCGCGTTCACAGTTATGCCAATAGGTGCGAGCTCTGCTGAAAGTGATTTCGTAAAGGCAGAAATGGCGCCTTTTGTGGCTGCGTAAGCAAGCTCGCCTGGCATCGGGCCCAAATCTTGACCTGATGTCAGGTTAATGATTCTACCAGATTCTGCTCCTGATGCTTCAAAACGGCGGGCAAACTCCACGGAAAGAAGAAATGTTGCCCTCATGTTCACTTGATAATGTTCATCTAAAATTCTCGCATCCAATTCCCTATATCCATCCCGGACGGAATGCGCGGCGTTATTGACCAATATGGACGGTAGGCCTATCGTTAACTGGGCGGCATCTAGAATCTGAAAGGCGGCATCCGCTTCAGATAAATCAATTTCCGCACTTCCGCTATTTATGCCTGCCCGTTTCAATTCATGATGGAATTCCTCTATCCAATCCGGTTCTGCCTTCCAATGCGTAAAGAACAGGTCAAATCCCTTGCCTGCCAGCTGGCGGCAAATGGCTGTCCCGATATCCCTTCGATTACTCGCACCTGTGACAAGAGCGACTTTATGGTTACTTTGTGTCAAATTTGTTACCTCCCCGTTTCTTAATTAGCAAGCTATCAGTCTTGCTGTTAGACATTCCCACTTGGCATCTGCTACGATTATTTTGATTTGTCTAAAATCTACATACAAAGTAAAAATATGTCAAGAGGAGATTCGTATGATTAGAAAAATAGCTGGCATCCTTGCCTTAGCCTTCCTTTTGTTTGCTAACGAAGCATGGGCCCATACAGCCCTGAAGGAATCTGCTCCTGCAGCAGGCGGGGAAGTGACAGAGCCTATCCAAGAGCTTACCCTGATTTATTCCACGAAGATTGAAGAGAATAGCAGTTTCACCGTTACGGGATCAGATGGCAATACAGAACAAATCGAGACAGTCTACCTTGACCAGGACACGGTCACCATCGCGATGGCTGAACCTTTGGCCAATGACACGTATAAGATCGCATGGGACATCATTGGCGCCGATGGGCATCCAATCCAGGATTCCATTGAATTCACAGTGAATGTGCCAGTGAATGAGGAAACCGAGCAGGAGACAGACCGGACAGAAGAAGCGACACCAGAATCAGAAGTGACTGATAATGAAAATGTCGAGGCTGATGATGACTCTGTGATTGTTCCTGTTGTCATCGGTATCGTCGCCATCATCTTAGCCGCCAGTCTTTGGTTCATGTTTAGAAGGAAGAAGTAAGCATGCTGTTCTTCGTTATCATCAGTCAAGCCCTGCTCTACATCTGCTTTGCGATTTTAATGGGGAGCCTCATTCTCCTGCTTATCCCCGCTGCCTATCGCCCTGAAATTCGTATCCGTAAAGCGTGGCTCTTGGCTGCATCCGCCGGCATTGCGTTCCTATCATTCATACCGGTCTGGCAAATCATCGCCTACTTATATGATGGAATTAACCTGGGCTCAATCGTGCAGTCCGTTCTGTTCACCTTTGAAGCAGGAAAGTCATGGTTATTGACTTACTTCATCGCGACATTCCTGTTTTTATTTCTTGTCTGGTTTGATTATGACAAGAAACCGGCCTATGCCTGGGTCGGAATTATGATGACGCTGGTACTGATCATTGCGATGGGATGGTCAAGCCATGCCAGCTCCTATGACCAGATTGTCGGCTTCCTGAGTCATACGGCACATGTTACTGCTGTCAGCATTTGGGCAGGAATCCTGCTTGTGGTCAGCTGGTTTTCGAAAAATCATGCCAACTGGGACAAGTTCCTCACCTGGTTCACACCGGCAGCCGTCATATGTGTCGTGGTTACCACGGTATCAGGTATTGTATTAATGAATTTTGCCATCGAATTCAAGGATTATGTAAACAGCTGGATGCTGCCATACGGACAGTCCTTGCTGCTGAAGCATTTATTAATTATCCCGTTAATCATCTATGCCTTTATCAATAGCATGCTGATGAAAAGGAAAGTGAAATTGGCGCCAGAATGGAATCCGCGCCCATGGGCAAAGGCAGAGAGTATTATTATTCTGCTAATCTTCACGGCAACCGCGGCCTTAGGACAGCAGGCACCTCCGCATGAGGTCATAATCACGGAAAATGTCGTATCTAATCTGTTCCTTCTATTCTATCAGGGCACGTTCCAAGCCAATCTCATCATCCATTGGGCACCTGGCGCTACAAGCATCGCCCTCTTCCTGCTGGCGATTGTGTTCGCTGTGCTAATGGTCATTGCCTATTTAAGAAAGCTCCCTCCCCTCAGCACCTTTTTAATGGGGATGATGGTTGTTTTATCCGGATACTTCGGATTGATTTGGAGCCTGCAGTCATAATGAAGACGAACAAATCGTTCGTCTTTTTTTGTCCTGTTATTGTAGTAACTCACCTTCATTTTAAGAGGCAGGAGCCGGTAATTCATCAACCCTTATACGAAGCAGGCTATACGGCTTTTGCCTAAGGTCTCTTCCATAATGAAATCTTGCCTGCCGGTGCAATTGGTTCACGATGACATACAGATATTGATCCGGACCAATGGATAATGTATCCGCCCATAAGATCCTCGGGTCATGAGCGATAGTTACGATCCGGCCATCCGGCTCTATCTTTCGAATACTATTATTCTCATAATCCCCCGCATAAATCGCTCCCTTTGCATCGGTAATCATGCCGTCAGACGCGCCTTTTTCTCCCCAATACTCCACATGATAGCTTAGCTCTTCATCTGGTATCGTTCTATCTCGCAGAGCTTTCGTAGATATCGAATAGAGATGGCGGCTCGTCAATGGACAATAAAACAATTTCTTTCCATCAGGAGAAATGGCTATTCCATCCGCCGACATGCTTAACGGGGAAGTGGAACCATCTTCCCGCCGGTTCATCAAAACCTTCCCCTCCACTTTCGGCAAAAAATATGGGTCAGGTGTGGTGGATGGAGCTCCATTTAACCGTCTAAAGGCAGCCCCGCTGTCCAAATCCACGACAATGATGGCCCCTGGGCCTTCAGACGCTGAATCCGTGATATAGGCAAATCCCGCTTTGCCAACTCGAAAATCAAAGCGGACATCATTCAAGTAGGTTGTTGGCAGTACCACATCCTCCGCGAAAGTATATACTTTACTGATTGTATTCATTTCCAAATCTACTGCGACAAGTTTAGCTCCCCCTATTTTAGGCGGCGAAAAATTGGGAGATGCGGTATCTAAAACCCACAGGGTGCCTAGCCCATCCGCAACAACGCTTTGGACACTGATGAAGGAAGCGGCCATATCTCCCTGTCCATCCAAATTGACCTCTATATTGGGGTAAGCCTGTAATCGGTCATCCACAAGCTCTGCGACCGTATACGGAACGTCGTCTCCCCATTTCGGAAAACAAACGAAGATACGGCCTGTTTCTGAAACCGTTAAACCAGTAGGCATAGCACCATAAAATTCATATACGAGCTCTAACTGACCAAAGTATTTTTCTAACGGTAACACGGGCAAACACATCCTCCTCAATAAGTCATATGTCACCTATATATGATAAAAGTCTTTCCTAGTGCCTGTTTTCAGACGTTCTAATGTTTCCAGCCAATAAAAAAAGAAGCTTAAAAGGAATTTATCCCCTTCAAGCTTCACTTCTGATTAATACAGCAAATATTTCGACCGAACCTTCAAGAATCCTTTCAAATCCCTATCCCATTTCTGTTTGATTTGCTTGACTGATTTGCCCGCTTCAATATCATCACGAACCCAGCCATTTCCTATGAGTGAGTCGAAAAAGGAAATGCCCTTGCTGTCCTCTGCCCGGAATTCAAAATCATCCGGATACAGGTCATGAACCGTCTTCACGATATGGAGTCCGGTCTCTAGCGGTACGAAATCATCATAATCTGTGATATGCACCTCAACTCCATGGCTCAAAACTCCGCTATGCTTCGAGAAAGTCGGCGTGAAGGAGGCAGCGCGGAATTCAACACCCTTCAGCTTCAGCTTGTTTAGCTCTCTTGCAAGCTCAGCACCGTTTATGAACGGGGCTCCGAGTAATTCGAAAGGCTTCGTCGTACCGCGTCCCTCAGATAAATTCGTCCCTTCAATCAGCCCGGTTCCAGGGTAGGCGTATGCTGTATCAAGTGTTGGCATGTTCGGAGATGGGAGGACCCACTCTAATCCTGTATCCTCATAATTCATATACCTTTTCCAATTCTTCATCTTGACTACAGTGAGATCTGCTCCGATTTCAAACTCCTTATTAAACAGCTTAGCCAGTTCACCGACAGTCATCCCATGCCTGAGCGGGATCTCATATTGGCCGATAAAGGATGCATACTCTGGCGCTTCAAGAATCGGTCCCTCTACCTTCAAGCCGCCGATTGGATTCGGGCGGTCAAGGACGATGAATGGGATTCCCTTTTCCTTTGCTGCTTCCATTGCCAGGGCCATTGTGTATATATACGTATAGAAGCGTGTGCCAACATCCTGAATGTCAAACACGAGCACATCAACGTTCTCAAGCATTTCAGGCGTTGGTTTCCTTGTTTTTCCGTAAAGGCTGTAAACAGGAAGTCCTGTTTCTTCATCAATATAGAAATCTACATAGCTTCCCGCCTGGGCATCACCCCTCACCCCGTGCTCCGGGCCATATAAAGCGGTGAGGTTGATATCCTTGTCATTATAAAAACGGTCAACGATGCTGTTTAAGTCTTGGTCGACTCCGGTCGGATTAGTAATGAGGCCGACTCGTTTTCCTTTTAGCAGCTTTTTCTCACTGCTCAAGACAACATCCACGCCGAGCTTTAGTTCCTTTGATTTATGCTTCCCCTTGTGGCCTGCTTGTACGAAAGAGATGGTCGATAAAATCAGGACAAATGTGAATAGAAGAGCGACACTTTTCTTCAGCATATAAAGCCTCCTTCAAAATGGATTAATAGGATAAGCCGTGACCAAATGGGTAAAGGATTTCACCTTGTCCAGCTGGGATTGTGACTGGCAGCTTCCCGCTCGGATTGATTTCACCGAATATGGCTGCAGCGGTCGCGTTGAAGCTTGCGGTACGGAACCCATATTGGGCAATATAGGCATCCACCTCTGGATAGGACATGATGTCATATGGGTTTCGGATGGCGACCGCAATTGCTGGTGCCTCATAGTTCGCAATCAGGTCATTGATTCGCTGCATTTGCGGATGGCTTGGCAATCTTTGTGCCACATTCGATGTATGGCTGCCGATGATGATATAGTCCGCTTCGCGAAGCTGCTCTTTCTGTGGCTCTGTCAACTGATAATCCGCTGGCAGATTGATGACACTTGTGTTCGTATGCTTGCTCTTTATGGCATTGAATAAGTCTTGGTTATAAGTCGCTCCGATGACAACAAGCTTTGCTGAATCCTCCAGGCCACTTAATGGAAGGACATCATCATTTTTGACAAGCGTGATGGATTTTTCAGCTGCTGTTTTTTCGATTGCTTTATGTTCCGGGGAACCAACGGTTTGAACGGCCTTCGCGATTCGTTCTTCAAGCGGTTCAGGTGATTCTTCCTTGAAGATGCCGCGCTTGATTTTCAAGGAAAGAATCCGTTTCACCGAGGCATCAATTCGTTTTTCCTTAATTTCTCCACTAGCGATGGCCTCAAGCAAGCCCGCCCTCGAAGCCTCAAGACCAACCGGCATGAGCACGATATCTGTTCCAGCCTTAACGGACATGATAGCCGCGTCAACGGTTCCGTAATGCTCAGTGATGGCGCCCATATTCATGGCATCCGTGACAATCAATCCGTCATAGTTCATTTCCTCCCTGATTAGCCCGGTCAGTATTCGATGAGACAGTGTAGCAGGCAAGGAGATTTCCTCTCCTGTCTTCTTCGAAATCACCTTTGTTTCATCGATTTTAGGGAAGGTAATATGGGCTGACATGATGGCATCGACACCCGCATTCATCGCCTGCTGGAATGGATAGAGCTCCACTTCCCTTAAGCGGTCCATCTCATAGGGAACTTCTGGCAGTCCTACATGGGAATCAACCGCTGTATCACCGTGCCCCGGAAAATGCTTCGCTGTTGCAATCGTGCCAGCTCCTTGCATCCCTTCAATATAGGCTGTACCAAGCTCCGCAGTCAGCTCGGGGTTTTCGCTGAAGGAGCGGACGCCAATGACTGGGTTGTCTGGATTATTGTTGACATCTAGTGTTGGAGCGAAGTTCGTGTTGATGCCGAGTGAAGCCAGTTCCTCTCCGATAGCGCGTGCTACGTCTTTCGTAATTTCAGCGGAGCGAGTCGCGCCAAGCGCCATATTTCCAGGCATGTCTGTACCTGATTGAAGCCTTGTCACGATTCCTCCCTCTTGGTCGATGGAGACAAACATCCCGTACTTTTCTGACGCCTGCTGATAGGCATCTACCAGTCTGGCGGTTTGCTCAGTCGTGACCACATTCTCGCGGAAAAGGATAACACCGCCCAAGTCGAAATCCTTAATTTGCTGTTCGATTTCCGGAAGCATCTCCGTTACATTTTGGCCGTTCCAATTCCGATAATCAGGCATAAGCATTTGCCCGAGTTTCTCTTCCACCGACATCTTGCTGATGGCATAATCAGCGATTTTATAGCGCTTATGCTTCATTGTGCGGAAGGACGCTTTTCCCCTTTTATCGACTACTAAAAAGGCAGTATCGATTTTCTTGCCTGATATAGAGAGAATTGGTGCAATCCCAGATTTCCCCGTCAGCGTCAATTCTCCATCGGAGGATATCCTTGCTACCTTTTTATTAGCCGCAGACCATTTCACATCATCGGTCTTGGTAAAATGACCGTCCTTATATACCTTAATCGCTTCCATCTGTACCGTTTTTCCACTTATCGTTTTATCAGCTTCAGGCAGATTTTGATAAATGACCACATCACGCACATCATCCTGCGGTTTTGGCGGTTTCTTCTTGGATGGACTGCTGAAACCGGCTGTCACGATTACGCTTATCGCAAGTAATAGCAAAAACCATTTTCTTTTCCTCAATATAAGCCCTCCCCATTTAATCTTTTCTTCGTTCAAATCCATCAGCTTCAAATTTCAGCTTCTTCTTGCCGTGCTTTGTCTTTAAGCTGGCATCCTGTACATACCAGCCGCGCCCATTCACGCTTGCGTCCGTCTTATAAGAAAAACGAATGAATTTCGTGCCGGCAGGAATCAAAGCTTTCTCCTTATCCCAATCATCACTCTTTCCGGTGAAGCTTCTAATGCTCGTAAACGTCTTTCCATCCTCAGATATTTCCACATCCCCCGAATCACTTCCATCTTCAATCCGGAACCACGTGCTAAAGCTTAAAGATGCTTCTTCTTTTATGTCTACTTTGGCCGTCAGCGTGTTGTTCAATTGGTCGCCATAGCCGGCAAACCATGTCTCGCTTCCTTTCTTGACGTGAACAGGGATGCTGTCCCCGACCACTCTGGCGAAGCTTCGTCTTACGGGGTTAATGGAAGGCGTGTTGCGGGTCGGATGCACCCGGTTGGTAAGAACAATCGCGATGGTCTGATTGGCGGGACTCATCACTAATGCCGTTCCTGTGTAACCCGTATGACCGGCAGAGAAAGTATCAGCGAGCGAATCCATATACCAGCCTTGATTCAATTCGAATCCGAGTCCATGGTCATCCCCTGGGAAAGCTGTATTGTAGTTCTTCATGATTAAGTCAATTGTCTTCTTCTTCAGGATGCGTACCTTTCCATATTTGCCGTCATTTAGATAGGCATGGGCGAGAATGGCCAAATCCTTGGCTGTGGAGAAAACACCGGCATGTCCGGCCACACCTTCAAGCGACCAGGCATTCTCGTCATGGACCTCCCCCCAGACAAGCCCGCGGCCAATATTTGGCTGGTATTCAGTGGCAGCAATTCGTTTCTTTAATTGGGCGGGCGGATTATACATCGTGTCTTTCATGCCAAGCGGGTCTGTGATGGCTCTCTTGACAAACTCATCCTGTCTGAGACCGCTCCATGTCTCAACCAGCGCTCCTAGCGTAATCATATTTAAGTCACTGTAAAGATAAGTTGTCCCCGGCTCATTGATCAATCCGTGACTGAGAACAGATTGGATGCGGCTTTCGCGTGTTCCCTCTTCCGCATATAAAGCTTTTCCGGCAGCGAATCCAGACGTATGAGTCAAAAGCTGCCTGATGGTGATATCCTCCTTGCCCTTTGCTGCGAATTCAGGCAGATGCATCGCAACGGGATCATCCAGCTGAAAATGCCCATGCTCATAAAGCATCATGACCGCAGTCGTTGTAAAAAGCTTGCTGATAGATGCTACATCAAATATTGTATCCGTTTTCATTTTGACAGGCTGCTCCATCTCGGTGAACTTATCATCCGTATAAACAGCCGCATAGCCATAGGCATCTCTTTGAACGATATGGCCGCTTCGTGCGACAAAGGTGACGGCGCCTGGGGTTAAGCCGCTCTCGATGTATTGCCCGATTGCCCCGTCAATATCATTAAGGGCAGACTGTTTCATGCCGGCCATTCTGGCATTCGACGGTATAAGAATCGGGAGCACACGGCCTGGCTCATCCCAATAATGGGCCGACTCGGAATGACCTTTCGCATTTGTCATCATTTGACCTCCGGACGGGATAAATACCGAAACAGCAATAAGCGTACTCAGCACAATAGGGGTTCTTTTTTTCATATCGTTCCTCCTCTTATTTAGATGACAAAACGAAAGAAATGAAGTTGATGAATATTTGACTCAAGGGGAAGGGTCTCCGGGGAAGTTCTGGGTGGATTCCTCTATTTTCAGAATACCCTTATTTTACTAATATTTCCATCTGACATAAGTACTTGTTTGTCTCGCAAGCTTTAGGTCAAACTTATGTTTTTCATCAACAAAGGACAATCTTCTACAAAATACCCCCATCCTTAATGCTTACGTGTCACTTGCATCATCCTCTTCCCATTCTATGCCTCAACCTATGTCCGCTTTGATACTGCATAAAATGACAATTTGCTATAATGATATTGTAAAGGGGGATCCATATGCTGCATCACATTGAAATCAATGTAAGTAATTTGAAGAAATCTGCAGAATTTTGGGGATGGTTCTTACATGAGCTGGGATATACTCCATTTCAAACATGGGATAAAGGATTCAGCTATAAGGAAGGGAATGCCTACATCGTGTTTGTGCAAACCGAGGACAGATTCATGGATATCCCGTACCACCGAGGAGGCACCGGTCTCAATCATCTCGCCTTTCATGCTGAATCTAAGGATCAGGTAGATGAAATGACGAGAAAACTAAAGGCGAGGAGCATCCCGATTCTATATGAGGACAAGCATCCATATGCAGGCGGGCCTGAGCATTATGCTGTTTTTTTCGAGGATCCGGATAGGGTGAAGGTGGAATTGGTCGCTGAATAATGAATGACTGCCCCGCTTTATTGCGAACGACAGTCATCTTTTTTATTATTGACTCTTCTCACTCTGAATCAATAAATAGACCATAGAGCCCCAAAAGAGGATTTCAGACATTCGAAATATGTTTACCAAACTATCATTCATTTCCCCATAACCAAATAGGATATGAGCAAAAGTGCCGATGCCACCCAATATCATCAGAATCAACGCAATAAGCAAGTTTATCACACTTTCTCCACTAGAGTTAAAATCCTGCAATGACAGTCTTGAGCAAAAGGTTTCTTGGGTGCAATCGATTTAACATCATTAACCTCAAAAGGTGGCTATCGAATAGATTGTATAGATGTATCTGTTTGGATATTCGCGTTTCTTTCTTTTAATTCACTTATGAACGCAGTTTTATTTTCCGGAGAAATAGAGACGAAATCATATTTACCATAATAAATCTCTATCTTGTGCATTGACAAAGCCGGGGCTGTAAAGGGATTTTTTGTTTCCCTTATCCGGTAGATTTCGTCCATTAGAATTTCCTTCTTAAAGGGGCCGGATCGTATGATGAGTGAATTCCCTTCAATCCTGTATCCAGTTTTGGACCAAATCCATATTAAAACCAACCCGATTGGAAATAAGACCATGATTTTTATCCATTGCTTATCCAGGAAATCAGGGGTCATCCATACGCCAAAATCAGGTAAGAAAACAGGCGGGATCATAAAAAACCCAGCACATAGCCAGATAATTATCGTCATCCACCAATCTTTCTTTGATGGGAAATACATCTTGTCACTTCCTTTTATGGATAATGTTTTTCTTGCAGACCTAATCTAGTCAAAATCAATTAAAATGTTATCAGTACTTATATACATGAGGGCAAATACAGCAAGCATCCAGTAAAAGAATCTAAAAGATAGCGCCATTTCTCTGATCTACTCTCTCCTTCCACTACTATATTCGAAACGTTTTCAGGAATTGCATAAATTCAATTGTCTTCGCATCTCTATCCTTCATAATGGCATATGTACCGGCACTCGGCAGATTGGTTAATGCATGACATGGGACCTCCATGACGCTTCCCTCTAAGAGTTCCCTTCTGACGGTTGAGGCTGGCAGAAAGGAGACACCGAGCCCTTCGATAATAAATCGCTTCGTTATATGAATCTGTGATACTCTCATCATCTTCACCCTAGGATATCTCAAACGGATTTGCTTCTTTAATCCCTCCCAGTATACCGGGTGATTATCCGTGAGAAGAAGGTTCTCGGTGAGGATTTCCTCCTCATCAGGCAATGGCCCCCTTTCAGCGTCCATGCCATCATGCCGGGCAATCAAGAGTACAGGGTCGTTGTAGAGCGTTTCGTAATGGACCTCCGAATGATTCGGAACGAGACAGGATAAACCGATATCCACCTGATCATCAGATACCTCACCTTCTATATCCACAGAATCGGTCACTTTTACCGAGACTTCCATCTCCGGGTGCTTGATCATGTATTTCTTCAGCACATAGGGAAGAATCGTATCGGCAACCAAGGGAGAGATGGCGATTGCAAGCTTTGATGTGTAACGCTGCCGAAAGGCTTGCATATCATTCATCCCTTGCTCACAGTCATCAAGAATTCGCTTTGCATGGATGATGAATCTCCTCCCCTCCCTCGTCAGCTTCACCCGTTGGCGTTCCCGGTCAAAAAGCTTAACCCCAAGCTCCTGTTCCAAATGATGAATATGGACCGTTACTGAAGGCTGGGATATATACAAAAGCTCGGCTGTCTTTCTGAAATTCCCGCATTCAGCCGCTGTCAGGAAAGTTTGAAGCCAGGTGAGCTCCATTTATCCACCCCCATTAATAAAAAATACTAATCAATTCAATTAAATTTATTTAATATTCCTAATAATAAGAATTATATACAATTACTGTAAATACAGAAAGGGGTAGATGAAATGAAATATCCAGGATTAAAAGGTGTCATTGCCGCTGAGACGGAAATCAGCCATATTGACGGGGTTAGGGGAGAATTATGGTACAGGGGCTATGATGTGCGTGACATCCTCGAAGGCGCAACCTTTGAACAGATCGCCTATCTCCTTTGGAACGGTCGCTTTCCTAACGAGGAGCAGCTGGCCTGCTTGACAGCTTCATTGAAGGAGGCAAGGGAATTGGCGCCTTATATGAAAAGTATCCTTGAACAATTGCCAGAAAACATGAACATGATGGAGGTTTTGCGCACCGTCATGTCTGCTGAAGGAATATCAGATTACCAATGGAAACCTACTTCTTTACAAGCAATCCGGCTGACTGCGATTGTCCCTGTCATCATCGCCTATCGTAGTAGATTGATAGAGAATAAGGAACCAATCCTTCCTGAACAGTCTTTCAGCCATGTAGAAAATTATTTGTACATGCTGAATGGAACCATACCGACGCAAGCCCAAGTAAACGCCCTGGAATCCTATATGGTCTTAACGATGGAGCATGGGATGAACGCCTCGACCTTCGCAGCAAGGGTCACCTCCTCAACCGAATCCGATATGGTCTCCGGCATCACCTCTGCCATCGGTACGATGAAGGGACCCTTGCATGGCGGAGCGCCGATGGGTGTCATCGAGCTGCTTGAGGAAATTCAGGAGGCAGGCAATCTGCGTGCCGTTCTGCAGAAAAAGCTAGCGCAGGGAGAAAAGCTGATGGGCTTTGGCCATCGGGTCTATCAAACACTTGATCCAAGAGCCCTGGCACTTAAGGAACGCCTGCTCCCGTTTGCGGGAGGCGACCCATGGCTTGACCTCGCCATCGAGGTCGAGGAAGCAGCCATTGAGATGTTAAAGGAATGGAAGCCAAACAGAGCCCTATACACGAATGTCGAATTTTACGCCGCTGCCATCATGAAGGCGATAGACATGGACCCAGAGCTCTTTACCCCAACCTTCACCGCAAGCCGCATGGTCGGCTGGACCGCCCACATCTTAGAACAGGCCCAAAACAATACCATCTTCAGACCGGAAGCACACTTTATTGGTACACCGCGAAAGTTGCCTCAAGAATGATAAGTATGCTATTTCCTTTATATTGAGATAAGAACATCAAAAAAGAAGATGACATGCTCAGGTATGTGTCTTTTTAGCAGGCACCATAAAGAAGTATACAAGCAAATATTTTAATAACTTAAAAGATATATCGTATAATGATAGCCATATCTAAATATGAATAAGGGAAGTCCCCATTACAAATAAGCCTAGATTGTTTGGACTTATCGGATATGGGGCTTTTATTATAAAATGAGGTGTTTACGATAATCTATAAAGCCTTAGCTGATAGTGTCGAGATTAAAATGAATGGACCCAGACCAAATTTAATCAATTATAGCCAGGATCTAACACTTATTGGGACAGGCAGGAGTGCTTATGTATTCAAAATAAAAGAGAAAGCCTTGGCCTTAAAAGTATACTTTCCTCAAAAAGAGAAAATTGCTGTTGAGGAAGCGATGATTTACCGTAAATTGCAGCATATAGAGTACTATCCGACATTATATGATAGTGGTAAAAATTATATTGTCATTGATTATATTGAGGGCCATACATTGTTCCAGTGCTTAGAAAGAGGTATTTTTGTACCAAAAAAGAGATTTCAAGAAGTAAGTGAAGCTTTAGAAATGGTGAAGGAAGTCGGTTTAAATCCTGCTGATATTCATCTTAAAAACATCATTCTTACTTCAAGCCACGAGGTAAAAGTAATTGACGTTGCCCGATTCATGCAGCAGGAACAAGATAATCAGTGGAAGGATCTAGAGCGTGCCTATCATCAAGTGTACTCGAAATTTTATTTCCCTAAAAAAATTCCTACGTTCATTCTCAATTTTATTTCATTCATTTATAAAAAAAGATTTCTTCCAAAACCAATACGAGTTTTACTTGATCCTACTGAATAGAAATTGTATGCCCGGTACAATCTAAGCCAGAGGGGAATAAATCATATGAGACCGTAATCAAATTGCCTTAAAGACATCCTGAATACACATGGTTTTTGGATGGAATGCGCGGAAAAGGATACTATTAAATGAGTTTGGCCCCGACCGTCTTTTCGTAAAATTCTATCGGCCCTGCCTGCTCAATCACTGCATAGGCATAACCCCGTTCAGCCATATCCAGTAAACTTCTATGCAGCAATTCCTTTCCGGCCGAGCTTAACCGCTTTCGGCTAGAGGTTCCCATCGGACCAAACATCCCCTTTTTCTCCATATCAAAACAGGCAAAGCCGATGATTTCCCCTTTCTCTTCGGCTAGGAATACAGGAAGCTGACCTCTCGCTTGAAGATGGTCTATCCTTTTGATCCAGCGGTCTCCAAACTCAGCTTGTATGAATCGTTTCAACTCCGGCATATCCGCATACACCGCTCTGCGGATTGAATTTTTATAACTCAAATCCTCTTTCCTCTTAACAACTGCCAGTTGGACGATCATATCCCTCGGCACGCAAGCTATTTGGATGATGGCTTCTTTCATCTCCTTGGTCAACATATCATTCACCACATTATCTATTTCTACTATACTCTCAATAAGATGTCCCTCATTGATAAGTGTTTGGCGATAGTATTTTCTTTTCTCATCTGCTTTTTCAAATATGTTTTGGATATCCACAGACCCTTGATGATGCTTTTTGAATTGGCGAAGATAATCAGGTCCTAATTGGCTCTGCAAATAGAGGTGTATTTCTCCGCAAACGCCCGTAGACTCCCTGCAAGCTGCCATAAACAAATGATGCGGACAGATAACCCCATCATCATATTCAGCAGCTAGTTGAAGGATTCGGTTTCCTCTATTAGTAAAATGATAGTTATCTAGTTCCAAGCTGTTTGCCTCCTAATTCCTTATATTAATAGCCCCCTGATATTCTGGTCATCAGGGTCTGACCGCACTGTTTATATCCATTTCTTTAGATTAATGTCCCGAAGAAAAAACGGACAAATTAACTACCTGTCCGCTTAATCATTCTCTATAAAATCACAATTTCCTTCAGTTTACTTATATGTTCTTTCCTATTATCACTCTCACACAAGGCGGAAATGACCGCCACTCCATCCGCTCCAGCTTTCAATGGAATATAGGCATTGCTAGCCGTGATGCCGCCAATCGCTACAATCGGCAAATCCGGAAACAAAACTTTAGTTTCAGCGATCAGGGCAGTCCCTGCAGGTGGCGGGGCATTTTCCTTCGACTGTGTTCCAAAGACCGGACCAATCCCGACATAATCAGCCTTTGCGTGATAGGCAATCTCCGCCTCATCTCTGGAATGCACGGATACGCCTAGCCATCTCGAACCAATTCGTTCACGGATTTTCTCCACTCTGCCATCCTCCTGACCGATATGAAGACCATCGGTATCCAGCTTCAGCGCAAGCTCGACATCATCATTGACGATGAACGGCACGCCATATCGTTGGCAAAGACGCTGGCATTCTCTTGCCAGGGATTCATATTCCGCACCCTTTTTAGCGCCTCTGCCCTTCTCCCTGAACTGGAACATCGTGATACCGCCCTTCAAGGCGTCCTCTAAAACGTTAAGAAGGTTGGATTCCTTAACATTGACTGATCCCATTACAAAATAGATCTGCAGCTGTTCATGCTTCAACGATTTCCACCTCACATTTCTCCTGATTTAGCTTGTAGGCAAAATGATTCGTCGGGCCATTACCGCTTCCGAGCCCAAGTTCCTGTTCAATCGCCTGCTGGATGAAGTGCTTTGCTTCGAGAATGGATTCCCCTACGGTCCTTCCTTGCCCTAAAAACGCTGTGATTGCTGCCGAAAAGGTGCAGCCTGTCCCATGAGTATGCCTCGTTCTGACTCGCTTTGTCGTCATCTTAAAGGAACGGCCATTGGCAAAATAAACGGCGTCCGTCGCAAAATCCGGGTTATCCATATGCCCGCCCTTTATGACGACGCAACCTGCCCCTAGCTCAAGCAAATGCTCTGCCGCCTTTTCGACTTGACTGTCATGGCGGATGGACATCCCCGTCAAAACCTCGGCTTCGGGTATGTTTGGCGTAATGACCGTACTAAGCGGAATCAAATGATCCCGCAAGTCACGCACAGCCTCCATCCCGAGCAATTGTGCCCCTCCCTTTGCGACCATGACCGGGTCCACAACAAGCTGCAAGTCTCTCTTTCTCAGAATCTCCGCTATCTCTTGAATGATTTCACCGGAGGCAAGCATCCCGGTCTTGACTGCTCGCACAGGCAAATCATTTAAGACTGCCTCCGCCTGCGACCGGACAAATTGCGGAGTCGTTGTCAAAATATCATGAACACCCATCGTGTTTTGAGCGGTTAAAGCTGTAATGACGGAAGTACCAAACACCCCCAGCTCTTGGAACGTTTTCAAGTCAGCCTGAATCCCTGCACCGCCGCCAGAATCAGATCCGGCAATTGTCATCACTACATTCATGCTTCCCCCCTCCCGCTCGCATGGACAAATAATCGATCCAAAAAGGCAGCTTGAAAAGAAGCTGGATAAGGACTTGTTTGATAGGCTTCCTCACTTGCTTTTTTATACAGGAACAGTCCTTCAGCAAGCCTGTCTAATCGATGACTGTCACATGATGCCAGGATGGCTGTGCAAACAGAGCTGAGTAAGCACCCGCTGCCCGTGACTTGAGTAATCATCTCATGTCCGCCCTCTACCCAGCGTTCTCGTTCACCGTCCGTGAGATAATCCTTCTCTCCGGTCACAATAACTAGGCATCCATGTTCCAATGCTACCTTTTTTGCCTCCCTTTCCAGATGAATGGCTCCCGTGCCGCTGTCCACTCCCTTTTGCTCCCACTCAGCTCCCACGAGTGCAGCGAGCTCGCCAAGATTACAGCGAATGGCATCAATATGAACCTCTTGAAGTAACTCTCTTACTGCTTCCTTCCTATACGTGGCAGCCCCGACAGCGACCGGGTCAAGCAGTACAGGCATTCCCCTCTTATTGGCAGCCTTGCCCGCTTTCAGCATCGCCCGCCTCATCTGCGGATTAAGGGTGCCGATATTGATGGAAAGCGCCGATGCCACTTCGACAATCTCCTCCACCTCATCCGGTCCATCCGCCATAACCGGTGATGCCCCAATCGCAAGCAGTCCATTTGCCTGGAGATTGGCCGCTACATAATTCGTGATGCAATGAATGAGTGGATTCCTATCCCGGACTTGTGTGAATACAGTTGTTCCTTCAAATAAATAGTTCATCTTCTCTCCTCCATTTTGTCGATGGACGCAAGAAAGAAAAAGCCCCTCTATCTCACTAGCAAGAATAGAAGGGCCTAGCATCAGAATCGCTTCTGATGTTTATTGCTCCCTACGCCAGTATTAACTAAGACAGGTTCTAAGGGTCAGGTTTTAACCTTCTCAACTCCATAAGAGTCCCCCCGCAATCAAATTATTTAGTTTTAGGAAACAAATAAAGCTCTCCAAATAATAGATGGAGAGCTAAAATATACACAAATTAAGGCGTGTTATACTTTGCTCCCTACGCTAGTGTTAACTAAGTCAGGTTCTAAGGGTCAGGTTCTACCTTCTCAACTCCTAAGAGTCCCCCTGCAAATCATTTGATTGGTTTTACCTTATCAAAATCTTGTATCTTTTTCAATAATATATGGAAAATAAAAAACATATTGATTAATTATTTTACATAGTTTACCATATAGTTAAATTATTTTTAACCGAATAAAAATATATAACAGAGGAGCGAAAAAATGAAACCCATGTTAACCTTGACGGATTTCAGCCAAATCAAAGCCCTATCCGATCCTTTTCGGGCAGAGATTATGATGCGTCTCATGGAAAAACCTTATACAGGCCAGCAATTATCCGAGCATTTCGGCATGTCACGAGCCAAGATTCATTATCATATTAAGGACTTAGAAAAAAACGGGTTAATTGAAATCGTATATACCGAGGAAAAGAACGGAATCATCCAGAAGTTCTATCAATCAGTCGCCGCCGGATTTATACCGGCCGATCAACTATTACCATATAAAGAGGTTAGCGAATCTGCCAGGCAGTTAATCTTACAAATGAATGAACGATCTAAAAAACATATCCTGTCTGCTCCCGAGGAATCCTTTATCATGGATAAAGCTTCAGAAGACCCTTCCGAATGGAATTTTGTCGGTTCACTTTGGGAATTCACTGCAACAAGGGTGCAATTTCAAGCATGGGTTAAAAAATACCATAATTTGATGAACGAATTAACTAGCTTGGCAAAGGACGCTGAAAAGAATCCTGACAGTAAGGTGTACTTTGTTTCCACTACTGCCCTGCAGATTGATGAGCCATCCATGGATCGATATAAGGAGAAAGAAAAGAATCAAGATTGATTCTTTTTTTATCACCAACAGTCAGTTTTTATTTAACCGATTAAATAATTTTTAAGGAGATTAAATATGAATTTCTTCCGAGCAAACAAAAACTTTTCCTGGCTTTTATTAGGTAGAATCATTACGAATATTGGGGACAGCCTATATTACATAGCCGCCACATGGCTAGTCTATGACCTTGGCGGAAGCGCTTTTTATTCTGGTTTAGCGGGTTTCTTGATTTTATTTCCCAAAGTTCTTCAATTTTTATTCGGTCCCTTCATTGATAGGTGGCACCCCAAGAAAATCCTCACTTGTACTCAGTTGTTACAATGTATCCTTCTGCTCATGATCCCTTGCGCTTATTTTTTCAATCTATTAACCATACAGTTTTTGCTCATCATCATGCCCCTTATCGCTATCATCGAACAGTTCTCTTATCCAACTCAGAATAAACTCTTGCCTTTAGTGCTCAAGAAAGAGGACTTACTAAAAGGCAATACCTATTTTTCGTTTGCTTATCAAGGAATCGATCTTATCTTTAACGCCTTTGCGGGCATACTTGTAGCTTTGATTGGTGCCATCTCTTTATTCTTGGTCGACTCCATCACTTTTGCCACCTGCGCAATGATATTTAGTCTTTTAAAACTTTCTCATCTTCCAATAGACAATACACCTGTGAAACATTCGTATCATACATACATAAAAGAATTATCAGAAGGCCTGTCACTCGTATTCAAGGCATTGCTTCCTCTTTTGGCAGGAGCAATAGCTATCAACTTTACTATCGGTGCAACTTATGCCCTTTTACCGTCCTTTGCAGAAGAAAAAGGGGGCGCTCATATATACGGATATTATTTAACAAGTATCTCTGCTGGATTATTGCTTGGTGCATGGGCTGTACAGAAACTAGGAAAATTTAAAGTTGGAAGGTTAACCATATACGGGTATTTCTTAACTACATGTTTATGGGTTTTCTCTGCTCTTGTCCCTAATACTATTCTCAGCGTATTGTTATTTGGACTTGCATGGATACCAATCGGATACCTAAACATCTTCTTTGGGACGCTTAATCAAATTATTATTCCAAATGAACTGCTTGGACGAGTTACCTCAGCAAGCTATAGTCTTAGTGCCCTATCTTTACCCTTCGGATCATTGATAGGTGGTTTTTTCACGACAGCGGTTAATAACGAGATAATGTTTATGTTAACGGGAGCAGGCAGCCTAATAGCAGGTTTAATCTGGTTAATGAATGCCAGACTAAGAAACCTGCCTGAAGCAAGTAAAATTAATCATGAAACATTCCCGATTGGCGAGTACCCAAAAGAAATACAAGCAAGAGAAACCAACTAATTGAAGTAAAAGGAGCTGCATATAGATAGTAAATCATGCACACTAATATGAGACGGACATTTTATGCCCGTCTCTTGGGACATTAAATAAACCCATAATAAGAACGCTGACTATTCGCATCATGCGCCCAGCGAATGAGCGTCATGAAATCAAATACAGGCAACTGCACTGCTTGCTGGACATGAAAAGCGTAAGGGGGCAGGTCGCTGCATTCTAAGAGGATAGCTCCAATCTCTGGGTGTTTTTCTGTAATCTCAACTGCTTTCTGCACGACTTCAGCTCGCAGCCTCTCATTATGAAAGGCGCTTGCGCCGTTAGTAATGGTCGAAAACTCTTCTCCCTTGCTTAAGTCTCCAATGATTAAGTTCGACTCATCCGTTATCCCGCAGCTTTTTAGCAGTGAGTTGGTCAATCCTTTTTCATAGGCGGTCAGGATGCCAATCTTTTGCCCAGGCTTTAAGCCAATTTGAATCATATTCAGCTGCACCAGGCTGGATAGATAAACAGGGATATCAAGGGCACTCGCTGTTTGAGCTTGGAAATTCCCGAAAAAACCGCACGCACTTGATATGACCTTCGCCCCTTCACTTTGCAGCTGCAAGGCCGCCTCGATGATGCCCTTTTCCAAAGCCGGATCTCCATTCAATAGGCGCTGACCCGTACAGCCAGGAACTAATTTATAATGGACTGGAAATGGATAACTGGAATAATTGGCCACATTCCCTGGAATGACCGGATAATTATTTTCATCTGTATAGAGGATTCCAACCGAAAAACCCGTTATATTGCGGCCTTTTTTCTGCTCAATCTGCCCTGAATGGGTCTCTGGGCCGATATATCCATATTTCATTTATATTCTCCCCCTTTCATGTAAGGGTTAGTTTTTGATAAAGAGGGTTATTTATTCAAACCAGCAAATTAAAAAGGACCCCTATCAAATCAGGGGTCCTTCAACTATTATTTAAATTCTCGAAATCTCCTCCGAAACCACTCGTACAATCAGTCCAAGCTCATCCTCACTCACGCAAAGCGGCGGCGCCAAGGTCAGTACATTATTGTATCCTGCGACCGTTGCTCCATTCTTCCCGATCAACACACCTTTTTTCTTGCAGCCGCCAATGATTTGATTGACTAGACTGACATCGAGGGGCTCCTTTGTTTCTTTATCCTGAACAAGCTCTATTCCGATAAGCAAACCCTTACCGCGAATATTGCCGACATTGGAATGTTCACCGATTGCTTTTTCAAGGCTTTCCTTTAATTGGAGACCTAGCTTTTTAGAGCGTTCATACATGCCCTCTTGTTCCAAGATTTCAAGATTCTTCAAAGCGAGCGCACAAGCGGCAGGGTTTCCGCCGAATGTATTAACATGCCGGAAATAATCATATTCATCTGACCCTTTGAATGCTTCGTAAATTTCTTTCTTAACAGCCGTCGCTGACAATGGAAGATAAGCGCTCGTGATTCCCTTCGCCATCGTGATGATATCAGGCTTCGCTCCGTAATTCATAAAGCCGAATGGTTCTCCGGTCCGACCGAAGCCGCAGATTACCTCATCAACGATCAGCAAAGCGCCGTGCTTCTCGCACACTTCCTTGACACCGGCCATATAGCCGTCAGGGGGCATAAGTACTCCTCCGCCTGTAATGATCGGCTCCATGATAACTCCAGCAATCGTTTCGCCAAGCTCCCATGTCATGACCCGATCCATTTCCTGAACCGATTGTAAATCAACAGGCTTACTGTCCTGCTTCTCCGGCGAACGGTAGGAATCAGGCGGAGCCACATGGATGAAGCCTGGTGCGAGCGGCTCATATTTGTATTTTCGCTGTGCCTGACCTGTTGCGGCCAGCGCTCCCATGGAATTGCCATGATAGGAACGATAGCGCGAGATGAATTTATAACGGCCATGCTCACCCCTTTGCTGATGATATTGCCGCGCAATTTTGAAGGCTGCCTCATTCGCCTCAGATCCACTGTTGGAGAAGAAGATAACATAATCTCCCCCAAGCATCTCATTTAGCTTCTCAGCTAGAGCAATCGCCGGTCCATGGCTTTGACTGAGGGGGAAATACGACAATCGTTTCAGCTGCTCGTAGGCAGCTTCCGCCAATTCCTCCCGTCCATACCCGACATTCACACACCATAGACCTGACATCGCATCAAGCAGCCGGTTTCCGTCAGCATCCGTTACCCAGCAGCCCTTTGCCTCATCTGCAATAACGGTGGCTTCCGGGCTGTACGGTTTCATCGAGTGCCATACATAGTCACGGTCCTTTGCCAGCAAGCCAGCCTCTTCCTTCACCTCTGTCATCTCTTTTCCCCCTTCCCTTAATAATCAAATCGTGACGTGATCATTTTCTTGCGCGTGTAAAAGTTGACCCCGTCCTTGCCGTTCACATGGAGGTCACCATAGAAGGAATCCTTCCAGCCGGAGAATGGGAAGAAGGCCATTGTCGCCGGCACCCCGACATTAATGCCAAGCATGCCTGCATCTGCCTCCTCACGGAATTGCCTAACCGCCTTGGCATCCTTTGTATAAATCGTTGCCCCATTTCCATAGCGTGATTTGCGGATGAATTCCAATCCTTCATCAAGCGTCTCTGCTCGAAGCAGGCTCAAAATCGGCCCAAACATTTCCTCCTTGGCGACGGTCATCTCTGGCTTCACATGATCAAAGATAGTTGGACCCATGAAATATCCTTCCTTCAAGTCATCGGTCCCTTTTCTACCATCACAGATGAGCTTAGCTCCTTCTTCCAAACCGCTTTCAATATAGTTGAGCAACTTTTCCTTCTGTGACTCCCTGATCACCGGCGTTAATAAAACCTCATCATCCATACCGTTGCCGACAATCAGATTGTCTGCCTGCTTTTTCAGCTCCTTGACGAACTCATCCCCATCACCGACAACCACGACAGCACTGCAAGCCATACAGCGCTGACCAGCACTTCCGAACGCTGAACTGATAATATTTCCGGCAGCTTTCTTTAAGTCAGCATCCGGCATGACAATATGATGATTTTTTGCACCTGATAGAGCTTGTACACGCTTTCCATTTGCAGCGGCACGGCTGTACACATATTTCGCAACAGGCTGGGAGCCGACGAAGGAAATGGCCTTCACATCTTCATGGTCCAGAAGGCCATTTACGACATCATGCGCTCCATGCACAACATTTAAGACACCACGCGGGGCACCTGCCTCCGTGAACAGTTCAGCCAGCCGATTTGCGAGCATCGGCGTCCGTTCAGATGGCTTCAAGATAAAGGTGTTACCGCAAGCGATGGCAAGCGGGAACATCCAAAGCGGAACCATCATCGGAAAATTAAATGGCGCAATCCCGCCGACCACCCCATGCGGATAGCGGAACATCTCCGAATCAATTTCCTCAGCAATGTTGGACAAGGTTTCCCCCATCATTAAGGTAGGCGCGCCTGCGGCAAATTCTACGCATTCAATTCCCCTTTGTACCTCCCCATATGCTTCCTTGTACGCTTTGCCATTTTCGGCTACGACAAGTTTAGCCAGCTCTTCATGATGCTCCGTCAATAAATAATGGTATTTATAGAGAATTCGCGCCCGTTTGGGAACCGGTACATGCCTCCATTCCTTGAAGGCTTCCTTCGCAGCAGCCACCGCTTTTTCGACATCTTCAGTATTTGAGATTGGTACCTTTGCAATCACCTCGCCTGTCGCAGGGTTCGGCACGTCGATGGAATTCGTCGCGATTGGCTCCACCCATTCTCCATTTATATAATTCTTCAAAACTTTCGTTTCTTGTTTAATCATTGACATTGCGCTCCCTCCTAGTCTCTCTATTACGAACATCTGGCCAGTCTTATGAGATTAGTAATCCGGTTCCAACATGACTTTTACTTGCCTTTCAGTCTTTTAAGCATGATTTGGGTTCAATGACCTCTGCGAAGATAATGACTGATAGTCAGTTTGCTTGCAGCTCCATAACCGCTTCAAGCAAAACGTTCACACCATTCTCGCATTCTTCCCAGGAAGTCTGTTCTACTTCCGTGTGGCTCTTCCCATTTTCACTAGGCACGAAAACCATCGCAGTCGGGATGTAGGATGCTATGAACTGGGCGTCATGACCCGCTCCGCTTACCATTTGTTTAGAGGAGACTCCAAGCGTTTGCGCAGCTTTTTCAAGCGTATCGCATAGCTTGTCATCAAACATCACCGTATCCCGCCCCCACAGTTTATTAATCTCCACCTTACAGTCATGCCCGCTAAAGCTTTCATGTACCTGTTTAATAACTTCTTCGACCTTTGCCATCACAGCAGGGTCCTTATGCCTCGCCTCGAGCGAAAAAATGACAGAATCGGGGATGACTGTATGAATATTCGGATGGACATTCATTCTTCCCATCGTATACACAAGTTCAGCATCAAGCTCTCCTAATTGCTCCCTGATGGCAGTAATGATGTCATTGGCGGTAAATAAGGCATCCTTTCGCATTGTCATTGGTGTGGTACCAGCATGGTCAGCCTCTCCCTTAATGGTCCATTCGTAACAAACCATGCCAACCACGCAGCCGACGATTCCAATCGATATAGATTCCAGCTCTAGGATCGGCCCTTGCTCAATATGAAGCTCCAAAAATGCCTTCCCTTCTTTCAGGCGCTCACTTTCTTCACCATCATAGCCAATCTTCTTCAGTGCTTCCCCAAAGGTTATGCCATTCACATCCTTCTTTTGAAACATGACCTCCTTATCAAACTTTCCGGATAAGATGCCAGAAGCCATCATGGAAGGCTCAAAACGAGCCCCTTCCTCATTTGTGAAATTGACTATTATAATAGGGAAGCGAGGTTTCAGGTCGTTTTCTACAATTGTCCTGACGACCTCAAGCCCTGCCGCTACACCGAGCACCCCGTCAAATCGTCCGCCCCTCTTCACGGAGTCGAGATGGGATCCAATCAGAATAGGCGGGCCGCCTTCTGTTCCCTCTAATGTGGCGTACATATTTCCAAGATCATCATAGGTCACCGAAAGTCCAAGCTCTTCACAGCTTTCCCGCAAGTACTCACGGGCCATCCGATCTTCCTCGGTTAGGGATAGGCGGCTAACCCCGTTATTTTCCGTCTTTCCGAATTCCGCGAACTTCTCCAATGTCTCTCTTAGTCTCTTTCCATTGATTAATAGCTTTTGTCCTTCCAATCTAGGTCACGCTCCTATCGATTATGATAAAGGCATTATTTCTGTAAAGTTTTGCTTTGCGCCTGGCTCTCAATCAATTTGACCGAGAAATACTTTCTGGCATCCGGATTGGTGATGTGAAGAATATGCTTTTCATACGCTGCTCCATCATCCTCTCCTTTAGTGAATTCCACATATGCCCCGTCCAAGTTCTCGACCACACGCTGAATCGTGAATCCTTGTGCAAGGAACGAATTAATTTGCTTACGTTCATCCACATACTGTGCGTAATCTGACATATTGCTGCCTCCTGTCTCTTTTACTCAGATATTGCTTTCGCCTCAGGGGTTGGTACGAGCTCTCCCTCACTGATTTCCCAATCCCTTCCAGCTGTAATTCCAAGATATTTCTCATCACTCGGGTCTTCAATTTCTGCTTGCGGATACATTTTAAACCACCAATATTTCGCGAGCACATAATAGAGGAACGCTCCGCATGCGAATCCGACAAGGGAAGAATAAGCTGAAAGTATATTCGCGATTGCCCCGCCGACAATCCAAGCAATGAACCCTGCTAAATTAATCCCTTTCCAATATTTAAATTGGCCTTCTAATTCATAGAGATCTGTTACATGGACACGCCTTTTGCGGAGTAAATAATAATCAGCAAATAAAATACCGACAATCGCCGTCAGGATGCCTCCAATGATGAGAAGGGCAGAATTCAGGACATCAAACAAGCTCCAGGGCTGGGCCACAATTCCAATGATGCCGGCAATTATTACCCCGACCCAAAACGGGACTTTCGGTCCGCCGACATTGGAGAATATCGTGGCAGCCGGAATGACGTTAGCAGATGTGTTGGTCGACCATTGCGCGAGAACAATCATCAGCAGTAGAATGCCCAAGACAATTCCACTGGCCGATTCCTGCAAGGCCACAATCGGGTCAGACGTTCCGACAGCCATGTAAGAAACCGCTCCGATAACAATCATGAGCGTATTAAAAATCGGCATAACCACAATGCTCCCTAGAAGCTGTGTCTTATTGCGCTTGAACCAATTCCTCTCATGCCTGGGAGCCTTGAAGAATCTGGACAATGAAGGCATATCTGCAGCAAGGGTTGCCCAAAAGCCCATATTGGCCATGACAACAATCATGAACGCCGTGAAGGCAG
This sequence comes from Pradoshia eiseniae, assembly GCF_002946355.1. NCBI lineage: Bacteria > Bacillati > Bacillota > Bacilli > Caryophanales > Bacillaceae > Pradoshia > Pradoshia eiseniae. The sequence continues at coordinate 406,659 of NZ_PKOZ01000001.1, read as the reverse complement.
ATCCTCCTGCAGCCGGACTTTCCACCCATGACCAGATGTCTTTTCCCTCCGCCCCAGCCTTATCAGCGAGGGTGATGTACATCCAGCAGGATATCAGGATGATAATCGGAGCAGCAAGGTCTGCGAAGCGTTCGATAGACTTGATTCCCATTGCTGTATTGATCAATTGAAATGCCGTAAATAACAGGAAGCATAGAATCCAGTTATCAAAGCCGAACAAGAGGTTCAGCACCGCATTAATGGCTGTTGACCCAAAATAGGTGTTGATGCCGAACCAGCATGATGCCGTAACTCCTCGGACAATGGATGGAATATGCGTTCCGATAGTTCCAAAGGGTGCTCTCATATAAACCGGAAAAGACAGTCCATGTTCCACGCCAATATCCCCAATGATTGTCATTAAAATCCCAATGGCGACAGACCCGATAACGGTTGCCAGAATAACTGTTCCAAGCGGCAGCTGGATAATACCTCCTCCGCCAATCGCAAACGCGGCAAGCACAATCGCCATCCCGACCCAGATGACCGCAAAGCCAAATGGCCCGATCTTTCGATTCTCATAACTAATAGGTAATAAATCTGGAGACTTCAAATAATTTGGCTTCTTTTCCATTAAGACACCCATCCTTTATTCATTTTTTATTTTGAGGGAACAGCGTCCTCCTTCTTAATAAGCGCTTCGTTATAGTTCGCCCGCTTGATGTACTGGCCTCTGCCGGGCTCTGCGACAAATTCCTTATCCTTGATGACGTAATCCCCGCGTGACAGCACGGTGACCGGCTCCCCTTTTACCTTCATTCCTTCAAATGGATTGTAGTCAACCGCCATATGGTGGGTTTTCGCGGAAAGCACCCTTTCTACATTTGGGTCAAACAAGACAATATCGGCATCTGCTCCAACAGCGATGGTGCCTTTCTTCGGATAGAGTCCAAATAGCTTCGCTGCCTTTGTGGAGACGAGGTCGACGAATTGATTAAGGCTGATTCTTCCTTTATCGACTCCCTCCGAGTAGAGAATGCTCACGCGATCCTCGATAAGCGGCCCTCCATTCGGGATTTTCGAGAAATCATCCTTGCCAAGGTCCTTTTGTCCGTTAAAGTCAAAGGAGCATTGATCAGAGCCAATCGTTTGCAGCTGACCGGACTTGAGCGCATTCCAGAGGCTTTCCTGGTTCCATTTCTCTCGAAGCGGCGGTGACCAGACATATTTTGCCCCTTCAAAGTTCGGCTTTTCTAAATATGATTGATCGAGAACCAAGTATTGCGGGCATGTCTCGCCCCAAATATCGATTCCCTTCGAGCGAGCCTCAGCAATCCTCTTCGCTGCGTCTTCACAGGAAACATGGACCACATACAGCTGTGAATCGGCCAAGCCCGTCAATGTTGCCGCTCTCCCTGTCGCCTCACCTTCTGCTTCAGGCGGCCTTGTCAGGGCATGGAAGATTGGCTCCGTATTCCCTTCCTCTAGCGCCTTTTTCACCAAATAATCAATAACATCGCCATTTTCTGCATGGACCATAACAAGAGCCCCCAGCTCCTTCGCTGTAATTAGCGTCTTGAACAATGTCTCATCATCTGCCTGGAATTGGTTTTTATAGGCCATGAAGACTTTAAAAGAAGTAATTCCTTCCTCCTTCGATATGACCGGCAGCTCCTTCAGCACGCTTTCTGTCATTTCAACGATTTGCAGATGAAAGCCGTAATCGATGACCGCCTTGTCCTTCGCCTTGTTATGCCAGGTCTGTACGGCATCCTTCAAGGGAACTCCTTTGCTCGTCAGGCAGAAATCAATAATCGTCGTTGTTCCCCCGAAAGCCGCAGCCCTGGTTCCTGTTTCATAATCATCTTTTGTCACGGTGCCTCCAAACGGCATGTCCAAATGGGTATGTGGATCAATACCGCCCGGGAAGACATAGCATCCTTCTGCATCTATGACTTCTGCCTCTTGGCTGTAAAACCCGCTTCCAATCTGGGTGATTACTCCGTCATTGATTTCGATATCTGCCTTGTAGGTATCCGTAGCCGTTACGATTGTTCCATTTTTGATGATTTTTTTCATACGATTCCCTCCATTGTTTTATCTCTATTTGATAATTACTTTCCAATTACATCTGGCTGTATGGCACTAAGATTCACTGCTGCCTGACGTTCATTCCATGTCATCGGCGGAAGCCCGGACGGCAATTCGATCATATCGATGGCATCATCCACCGGACAGACGATGGAGCAGAGATTACAGCCCACGCAATCCTCTTCCCTTACCTTGACATAGCTCGCACCCTTCTCGTCCTTCAACAAATCGATGCATTGATGGGATGTATCCTCACAGGCAATATGACATTTATTGCAATGGATGCATGTATCCTGATTGATGCGGGCGACGACTTTGTAATTAAGATCGAGTTCTCCCCAATCTGAATACTTCTCAACAGACTTTCCGACAAGCTCCATGACCGAGCTGATTCCCCTGTCATCCAGGTAATTGGAGAGCCCTTCAATCATGTCCTCGACAATGCTGAACCCATGGTGCATGGCCGCTGTGCATATTTGCACCCCAGTTGCACCCATCAACATAAATTCAACCGTGTTTTGCCAATTGGAGATGCCGCCTATACCGGAGATTGGCACATTAATATGCGGGTTCCGTGCACATTCGCCAACCATATGGAGCGCTATTGGCTTTACTGCCGGACCGCAATATCCGCCATGCGCACCTTTGCCGCCGACATGCGGAACTGTATTCCATGTATCAATATCTACGCCAGCAAGGCTGTTGATCGTATTGATGAGGCTGATGGCATCTGCCCCGCCATGCACAGCTGCCTCAGCAGTGGCGGTAATATCAGTGATATTCGGAGTTAACTTCACAATGACTGGCGTCGTTGCTGCTTCCTTGACCCAATAGGTCTGGCGTTCGACCAGTTCAGGGACCTGTCCGGAGGCTGCGCCCATCCCTCTTTCAGCCATGCCATGAGGACAGCCAAAATTCAATTCCAGTCCATCAACCCCAACAGCTTCTACACGCTTTACGATTTCATGCCATTTCTCCTGCTTCGGCTCTACCATGAGCGAGGCGATGATGGCATGGTCCGGGAAGCGTTTCTTCGTTTCATAAATTTCCTTCAAGTTCACATCAAGCGGACGGTCTGTAATCAATTCAATATTGTTAAACCCCGCAACACGCTGCCCATTGAAACTGACAGCGGCAAAGCGCGAGGAAACATTAAGGATTGGGTCTCCAAGTGTCTTCCAGACTGCGCCTCCCCAGCCTGCTTCAAATGCTCTTTGAACCTGGTAGCCGGAATTAGTCGGCGGCGCAGATGCCAGCCAGAACGGATTAGGTGATTGTATGCCTGCCAAATTAATCTTCAAATCTGCCATTATATAAACCTCCCCTTTTGTTTTGCCGAATACCTGTCCCCCTCAAAAGACAAGCAAGCGGCTATGCAGTAACACTTCTTGCCGGTGATAAGAGCTTATGAATGGCATAAGCTGCCTCTTTCCCTTGCTGGGCGGCGGATACGACCATCGCTTCTCCTTGCCCTTTGCCGAATATGCAATCCCCGCAGGCTGAAACCTTTTCATTAGATGTCCTGTAGGTTAGCGGGTCGATAATGGCTACACCATCCTCATGCTTCACATCAAATTGCTCAATTAGGTTAATATGTCTTGACTGTCCTATTGCTTTGATCACGAGGTCCGTCTCGATGACGAAATTTGACCCCTGTACAGGTATTGGCCGCTGGCGGCCGTCTTCCCCCGGCTGACCAAGCTCCATGCGAATACATTCCACACCGCTCACCTTTCCCTCCTCATTTGCGAGGATACGGACAGGTGCGGTCAGCCATCTGAATTCAACTCCATCCTGCTTGGCAAATTCATATTCAAACTCATACGCCGTCATTTCTTCCTTCGTTCGTCTGTAGAGAATCTTCACATTATCTGCCCCAAGCCGGACTGAACACGTCGCCGCATCAATAGCGGTATTTCCCGCGCCGATGACGACTGCCTTCTTCCCTCTTAAATTTAAATGGTCGAGAGATTGCTTCGTCTCCTTCACGAACTCAATCGCATCATGGACCCCTTCAAGCTCCTCTCCTGTAATACCCAGATTCGGAACGCTAGACATTCCGGCAGCAAGCAGGGTGTAATCGTAAGTATCAAGGATTTCTTCCGCTTTCACATCCACACCTACTCTTGTGTTTGTGCGGATCTCCACACCAAGACCCTTAACCTGATCCACTTCCCAAAACGACACCGCTTGCGGAAGCCTGAATGACACGATTCCATATGTATTTAAGCCGCCTGCCTTCTCCTCTGCCTCAAACACAACAACCCGATAGCCGAGCAAGGACAGCTCGCGAGCTGCTGACAAACCAGCTGGTCCGCCTCCAATGATGGCAACTGATTTGCCGTTCGGCTCCCCAGCCGTAAAGAGCAGCTGCTCATTCTGCATGGCCCAATCAGTCGCATAGCGCTGGAGATTCCCAATCATGATTGGTTTGGTTGAGTGATTCAGCACACATGCTCCCTCACAAAGCTCTTCTGTCGGGCATACTCGGGCACAGCTCGCCCCCATTGGATTGGCCGTCATGATCGTCTTCGCTGCACCTCTTAAGTTATTAGATGAGATTTTCTTGATGAAGGAAGGAACGTTAATACTTGTCGGGCAAGCTTGAATGCAAGGGGCATCATAGCAATACAAGCATCGGGCTGATTCCTCAGCCGCTTCCTGATGCGACAGCCCCTGATAAACTTCTTTGAAATTATCGAGAATATCCTTCTCAGGTTTACTCATGCAAAAACCTCCTCTTTTACTTTAAAAATGGCAATGCAAAATAAAGCCGGGCATAGATGTTCCGAACAAAATTCCTTACATTATGACACTTTTTGTTTTGGGTAGAAAAACGTGAATGCTGTTGATTTGTACGATTTTTTGATAAGAGAGGGTGTTTCTTTTCAGCCTGTCCAAATACGAAAATGAGAAACTGGAATTGGTCTTCATAGAAACATTCTGTTAAAAAGATACATAGAAGAAAAGGAAGAAAGACTCCCTTTTGAATGTGGTGATTATCCGCCTCGCATATGTTAAGAAAAATAACATATGTTATCGGATATGATTGTTAATTATATCGTATTCAGAATCTTTCGGAAACTTTTTCCTTAAAAAAAGGGCTAAATACCTATAAATCGTAAGAGACTTATTCATAAATAGTCGTTTCTTGTTATATTTTCTTACAATGAATTGTCGTATTGTCGAAAAAAATCTATTTTCCTTTTGCACGATAATCTACGTGATTCATTCCAGAATGGCGTAATCCTTGATAACTCATCTTTCTGGAATTTGATGCAAAGGCTATGCGACCAGGGAATATTTCACTATCAGGCTCATCACTATGAAGATAATAGTAGAATCCCAAGCATGAGTAAAAGTATAGAGTCTTGTCGAAAAGGATTATTGCTGTCGAAAACCTTCTAAACTAGATAACTGCCAAGAGCATTTATCCCCTAAATGAGCACAAATCTTTTTGACAGCAAAAAAGGCACGGAAATCCCGTGCCTTTCGCTTATCTCACTATCTTCGCTTCTTCATGCTGGTCTCTCTTTGAAGGACGACCGTACTAAGGGCTGGTACAACCAATTGATTTCCTTTAATTGTGTAGAGAGGCTTCGCTGAAGCATGTTCCCCGTCAACAAGAACCTTCCAGGTAGCCTTGTCAGGAAGAGTGAATTCAATTGCACTATTGTTAGCGTTATGGGCAATGAAGAATTGGGCTTCTTGCTTCCTCTTCCCTCTCTGGTCAATCGTATAGGCGATCATATTGGCCGGTGCATCCATGAAACGGATGTTTTCCTTAATATCGCTTGCCGTTGTCATACGGAAGGCAGCATTTTGCTTGCGAAGCTCAATTAGTCCTCTCATATAGTCCACTTCATGCGCGAACTCCGCATTTCGCTTCCAATCCATTTGGTTGATAGAATCAGGTGATTTATAGCTGTTATGGTCACCGTATTTCGTCCGCATAAATTCCTGTCCTGCATGAAGGAATGGGATTCCCTGTGAGGTCAGGATGATTGAGGAAGCAAGCTTGTGTCTCTGCTTCTTCTCCTCATAGCTCGCATTTGGGTTCGTCAATTCAAGCTTATCCCAAAGGGTATGATTATCATGGGCCTCGACATAGGTAAGCACCTGTTCAGGATCACGGTAGGTAGCCTGGCTCTTGTCGTAATCAAGCCCCGCTGTGATACCTTTTTTGATACGGTCTTCCATGTTTGCCTTTCCATTGATGAAGCCCTTGTCCTGGTCAATGAAAACACTTCCCTTGAGGCCGTCACGTATATCATCATTGAAGTGGGCAATGCCCGGCATCTTTTCCGCATTTTTCTGGTTTGCTTTTCGGTCAGCCGCTAGCGGTGTGTTCAAGTCCCATCCTTCGCCATGGACGATAAAGGTCGGGTCAATCCGCTTCAATTCCTTGCGGACGAGATTCATCGTATCGACATCATGAATGCCCATTAAATCGAAACGGAAGCCGTCGAGCTTATATTCCCTTGCCCAGTAGGCTGAAGAGTCGATGATAAATTTCCTCATCATTTTGCGCTCTGATGCGGTATCATTCCCGACACCCGTCCCATTGGCGAACGTCCCATCCTCATTGTAGCGATAGTAATAGCCCGGAACTAATTTATGGAAGTTTGATTCAACTGCATCAAACATATGGTTATAAACAACATCCATCACAACTCGCAGACCTTCCCCATGAAGGGTTTGGACCATCTGTTTCAATTCCTTGATCCTTACCGCAGGATCATATGGATTGGTAGAATAAGAGCCTTCCGGCACATTAAAGTTTTGCGGGTCATAGCCCCAATTGTATTGGGGTTGGTCAAGCTTCGTTTCATCTACTGTCTTATAATCATAGATTGGCAGGAATTGAACATGCGTAACTCCGAGGGACTTAATATGGTCAAGCCCTGTCGGCAGCCCATTGGGTCCCTTTGTTCCCGTCTCTGTCACACCTAGGAACTTTCCTTTTTGTTCAATATCGCTCTCTGGCTGAATAGAAAGGTCCCGGACATGCAGCTCATAGATAATGGAGTCTTCCGGATTTTTCAGCTTCGGCTTTTTATGTTTAGCCCATCCCTTTGGATCGGTTTTAGAGAGATTGATGACAGCGCCCTTTAAACCATTGACAGAGGCCGCGCGAACATATGGGTCGACTGCCTCATTCCACTTATCGCCGATTTTGACTTTGTACGTGTAAAGAAGACCATCTTGGTTTCCGCGAAGCTTAGCTGTCCATGTGCCCCGCTCTCCTTGTTTCATCGGTATTTCTTTGCCTGTTTGATCATCCCATCGCTCATATACGACAAGCTTTGCCTCTTTGGCTGTTGGCGCCCAAAGCCGGAATTTTGTCGAGTAACGGGAGTAGGTGTTTCCTAAATCATCGCCATCATAATAATAAAGGCGGTCAAACTCTTTTGTGCGTACGATGCCTCCTATCTCAACGGCCTGCTCCCCATATCCTTGAATCTTTACTTTATAGGTGCCGCGTACATCCAATTTTCCTTTCGTCTTGATTTTAAATTTATTCGTCACGGAGCTTTCCCCGTCTGCCGGAACCACCTCTTTAATATCAGCCCCGCTTAGCTCAATGGCAGCATTTTTGGTTTCCATTGGAACATTAGTGGTCACTGTAATCTCATCAAAATGATCCATAGAGGCCTTCTTTATGGCAGGCTCATTGCTCGGTTCTGAATAATATACCTCATCATCTCCTGACATTACCCACACCTCCGTTTTTCCATCATGAATCTGTTCAATCCAGCGGTCCCCGCCGTCCTTGTCCCAAGCATCATTCCGGACAATAAAGCCGACTCGTTCATACGTGCCATCTAAAGTGAAATGTGCTACCTTGCCAAATTCATCTTCACCCGTAAATGGCTGAACATGTCCATCCAGATTGTCTGCCCATACCCATAAATTCCAATCTTTCTGATTGCCGGCAGCTTCCTTATAGTGGATGGTCACTTCTGTTTTCCCCGTTTCCGCCTTTATACTCATCTGCGGAAAAACCGTAAATAAAAGACAGATGATTGCCAGCAGAGCCGTCATTCTTTTTTTGTTCGATACCATAGTTTACTTCCTCTCAATTATAAATTATAGGCAAACGCTTGCACAAAATGGAAGCGTTTTCTATCACTTTCATTCTAGTAAATTAGGGTATCCTGCAAAAGATTATGTTTTCCTATCTTTTCCATAATAATTAGAGAGAAAGACCTCCTTTCTTCCTATTTTCTTCATAAAGAAAGCCCGGCCGCTTCTTTAGCACCGGGCTTTTCAAAACGTTTCAGTCTTCCCAAACGTCTTCCATTAATTGTTCGATTTCTTTTCGCAGTTTCTCGGATTCCTCTTTCAAAACCGTTACTTTCTACCCGAGATCTCAGGCGACATCTCCGGATTCCGCATGCTTAGGAAAAATCTTCTTCGGGAAATCCTGTGTTTCTCCGTCAATTCCTACGACAGTAATATCCCCCTCAAAACGGTCAATGATGCCTTTCATCTTCAATCACACTCCATTAGTGAAACTTTATGCCTATATCACCATTAAGCGAGGTCCAAAACCAAGGGGTACCATTATTGTACTTCAAGCTTTAAATCGCCAGGATGTACCTTGCCGGCCATTCTCAGAAAGTGGTGGATTGAAATGGCAATAAGAGCAGGAAGAACCATGCCGACAGCTACGTAGATGAGGAACACACTCCATCCTTGGTTTGCCAATATATTAATTGGGGCAATCAGGGAGCTTAATCCCATTCCCCCAAGCTCATACGGAACTTTAAAATCAAATACCATTGTGGCAATCGGCGCCGCAACGGCTGCGGCAGTGAATGCTGGGATGATATAAATCGGATTCTTGATCAGATTCGGAAACTGAACTTTTGGCGTAACAATCGATTGGGCCAGGAATCCTCCAAGGTCATTATCCTTATAGGACATCGCCGTAAAGGCCACAAACTGAACCGTACATCCGATTAATGCTGCTGCGCTTGAAACTGGGTCAAGCTGCAACGCAATCGCCAGAGCTGCTGAGGATGCGGGTGTCATCAATAACAGGCTAAAGACTAATGAGAGTACAATCGAACCAATAAGCGGAGAACCTTGGACAGACGCGGTGATTTGAGCGCTGATCCATGTTAGCAATGGTGTAGTCACAGCTGCCAGCCCAACACCAGATATTCCTCCGATAAATATCGCAGCAAGCGGAATCGCCATGATATCCAGCCTTGTCTTCCCAACCATTCTCTTACCAACATACGTAGCAATAATAGCCGCTAATACGGCAGATATCGGCTGCCCGGTCACGATGGTAAAGGCCCCCTCCGCCGTCTTCTGAATGGCAGCTCCTCCGACTGAGGAACATGCCATCGCACTGAAGATAACCAAGGAATTCCCGCCTAGCTGATAGGCAATTCCGGCACCCAGAGCGGGAGCGAGCAACACCTTAGCCGCCCCTCCGATTGTCAAGAACATCTGCCAATCAAAATATCCTCCGATGGATTCGAACAAAAGCCCGATTCCAAGTGTAACCAATACGGCATTTGCAATACCTGTTGATGCTTTGTACATACGGTCTATGATGTAGTCTTTCCTGTTCACTTTCATCGTCTCCCATTCTTTGATGTTTAAAAATTCTGATAAATAAAGACAAAAACTTACTTCCTATCCATCCTTTATCATTTTCTTTAATATTTTGTTATATTAACATATTTCCTTTAAAAGGACATAATATTTAGATAATTTTAATTTATTTGACGAAAATATTCGTCATTTCAATTTTTATGACAAAATAGGAAAATTTTATTTTTACCTAGTGATAGAGATGATATATTATTACAGGGGGTGATATTAATATGAAAACAGTAAAATCATGGATTGGCTTAGTAGTTGTCTTAACAATTTTATCAGTCATCACTGCCTGTAATAATGAATCCAAGGAAAATAATGATACAGAAAAGACCGCATGGGCAAACATTCAGGAAACAGGTGTTTTAAAGGTGGCGACATCAGGAACTCTCTTCCCAGCCTCTTATCATGATTCAGAGTCCAATGAACTCACCGGATATGATGTCGAAGTGGCAAAGGAACTGGCCAAACGTTTGGATCTTGAAATCGAATTTACCGAAATGGCTTTCGATGGCATGCTTTCTTCCATCAACAGTGGACAGGTTGATTTCGCCATCAATGACATTACCGTCACGGACGAACGGAAGGAAAAGTTCGGGTTCACGGATCCATATAAGCATTCTGTCGGAGCAGCCATCGTACGTAAGTCTGACCAGTCTGGCATAGATAGCCTTGAGGATCTGAAAGGAAAGAAAGCAGCCGGCGAGGCAACGACAACCTATATGGAAGTCGCACGGACCTATGGAGCCGAGGAAGTCATTTATGATAATGCGACCAATGATCAATACTTGCGCGATGTATCGACTGGACGGACCGATATTATCTTAAATGACTATTATACGCAGTCATTGGCTGTATCCTACTATTCAGACCTGGATATTATGGTCCATCCAACCATCCGTTACAATCCGAGCAGCGCATCCATTATTCTCAAGAAGGAAAATAAAGATATGACCGAAGCCTTCAATGAAGTGCTGAAGGAAATGAAGGAAGATGGAACACTCACCAAATTATCGAAGCAATTCTATAATGGCGCTGACGTGAGTGAAGAAATCAAACTCGAAGAAAGCAAGTAGGCACGGATATGGAACAAATTCAATGGCAATATTTATTCAATCCTAGCTTAGCGATGGAATCTCTCCCTTATGTCCTGGAAGGGCTCGGGAACACACTCTTCATCTCTTTCGTAAGCATGGCATTCGGCCTTCTGCTTGGGCTCTTCCTTGCCCTAGGGCGAGGTTCATCCAACTGGCTGCTGCGGTTGCCTTCAAGTCTTTATATTTCCTTTATGCGCGGAGTGCCCATTCTCGTTATTTTGTTCATTCTCTACTTCGGGTTTCCCGTTATCGGGATTGAGTTCACGGCCTTGCAGGCAGCCGTGATTGGGTTCAGCCTAAATAGTGCCGCCTACATCGCTGAGATTAATCGATCGGCCATCAACGCAGTTGACCGAGGGCAATGGGAAGCATCAACTTCACTAGGGCTCACATACTGGCAGACCTTAAGGGGCATTATTCTCCCTCAAGCCGTCCGGATTGCCCTCCCGCCTCTCTCTAATGTCATGCTTGACTTAATCAAAGCATCCTCGCTCGCGGCCATGATTACCGTGCCGGAAATATTCCAGCACGCAAAAATTGTCGGCGGACGTGAACTGGATTATATGACGATGTATATACTCATTGCGCTGATTTATTGGGGCATTTGCTCAGTCGTCTCGGTCCTGCAGAGGTATTTGGAGAAACGGGCAGAGGTTTTTATGAGGTAAGACGGACTCCCTATCACCCTTAGATTCAATTAGCGAATCTGGATGGTGATAGGGAGTTTTTTAATAACACATCAAATTAACTTAATTGTATGTCAGGATTTTTCCCATTTATATTTGTTAGCAACAAACTATACTTACAGCTATTAGGTACAGATTTTTTTACATAGCTATGCAAAAACAAAAAGCACCCTAGAATACTCTCTAGAGTGCTCCTACGCATCTTAATCCAAGCCCGGTACTTTTAAAATTGCATACCGTTTTGCGATAAGGTGCTTCAATTGTTCGAGATCTTCTAATGTGCTTTTATTTTGGATATAGTCTTTGATAACTGGGGAAATAGTAATAGTTTCTTTTTTCGCTTCTTTCTCTCTTAGCTCCATTGTCATCGTTCCTTCTATGTGGTTTGTATATTAATTATACAATGACAATGTTACACCTAGGTTTCTATCTTTTTACAATTTAACTATTCAAGTTTCATTTACGAAATGTATCCAATAAACATCTATTATTAAACTGGCAAGACCTTATCTTAATGAAACAGTATGGTTGCCTGTTAAAAGAACCAAAAAAATACTGGGCTGAATCCTCACCCAGTATTTTAAATAATACCAATAAATAAATTATATAGTGCTGCTATAGCGGATGATGCACCGACTAGATAAAATAATTGTCTTTTTCTTTTTTGTTTGGCTTTTACAGCCTCCTCATAATCACGATAGCCGGTTTGAATAGCATTTACCCAAACATCTTTCATTATGTTACCTCCATAAATTATGTTTAAGAGACCTTAACCCAGGTTAGCCGAGCGGCAGCATTAAAGGCGCTTAACCTCTAGTCATGCATAAATAACATTCATTCTTTTGAAAGTCGCACCTAGTAACCTGAAATCGTATCTCAGAATCTAAGATATGGGTGTAAATTCCCCTTTTTTTATCACTTTAAACCAATTTCAACTATAAAGGTAAAGTGCTAAAGCGCATTCATCAAAAAAAGCAAAGCATTGTGCTTTGCTTTTTAATATTAGGTATCGCAAACTTATTTCTTCTTCGTTATTCTTCCCAGCAGAAAAGCACCTGCTGCAACGCCAAGGATGATGTTTGTTTTCTTATTAAACACTTGCTTAGTCACTAGGCTGATGTTTTGCGGTCTTTCGGCAAGACGCCTCATAAAGTAGCCGTACCAATCGGTTCCGAATGGCACATAGGTGCAGAATTGGTATCCTTCCTTAGCGAGTTGATATTGCAGCTCTGTTCTAAATCCGTAAAGCATTTGGAATTCAAATTTGTCTTTAGGGATATGGTTCGCTTCGACAAAGCGCTTTACATGCTCGATGATTTGGTGATCATGGGTGGCAATGGAAGTGAATTTGCCGTTTTGCAAATGATATTCAATCAGACGAAGAAAGTTATCATCAATATCCATCTTATCCTGATAGGCAACATCGTTCGTTTCTTTATAAGCCCCTTTTACAATGCGCAGACGATAGTCCTTTAAGCGTTCAATATCGGATTGAGCGCGATAGAAGTAGGCCTGGATGACGGTGCCTATATTCGGATAGTTCTGGGTCAATTCCTCCAATAGACGAAAGGATGGCTCTAAACGTTCATAATTCTCCATATCAATATTAATAAACATCTCATACCTGGAGGCGGTTTCGGCGATTTCTTTCAAGTTCTCAAGACAGAATGCATAATCGATATCCAGCCCTAACTGCGATGGCTTTAGCGAGATATGAGCGTCGACCTCAGTATCGTGAATAGCTTCTATGACATGGATAATTTGGTCTTTCGCTTTAGTCGCTTCCGCTTTATCGCTCACAAATTCCCCAAGACAGTCAACCGTGCAGGATATTCCGCGCCTATTCAGCTCACGAATGCCTTCGATGGCTTCTTCGATTGTCGTGCCGGCAACAACAGAGCTTGCTCCCATTTTTAATCCATATTTTTGGGCAGCTTGGTTCAAGAATTGATTCTCAGATAACGAAATAAAAACATCCTTCAGTTTCATTTTGCTACACCCCTTGATTAACAGCGTGGCCATGCGTTCTTTATCTATTTTCGTGGATAATTTTGGTTCATACCCATTTCATTTTACCAAGTTACCGTTTGATCTGACAAACTTATCAATGGATTATCTTGCTTTTTTTTGCGTCTTCATTAAACTTGTTCACAATTCGTGCAAGCGGCTTTTTGAAAAGGGTACCAAACAATCCGAACAAAACCGTAATCCCGGATAAAACCACGATACACTGAATTGCGGTTGGCCAGTATATTCCGCCGACTGATTCCCGTAATAATTTCACGGCATACGTAAATGGCAGGAAAGGATAGATATGCTGAAAAAAGGATGATGAAACTTCAATCGGGAAGTTTGAACCTGATCCTGCCACCTGCAAAACTAGCAGGATGATGGCCAAACCTTTGCCGATATTGCCAAACACAGATACGAATGTATAAATAAGAGCCGTAAAGACCACGGCAATCAGGAGAGAAAATAGAATGAATTTTCCTCGTTCCGCAATATCCGCCTTGAGTAAAAAGATATCACCAAGGGCTATAATCACGGTTTGAATAAGGGCAATGGTCAAAAAGGTCAGCCCTCTCCCAAAATAGACTTGAAAAGCAGTCCATTTTCCTTCAGGCATATGAACATCAACGGAAAGCATCGATACGAGCAGGACAACCCCAACCCAGATGGCTAAGGTCGTATAAAACGGGGTACTCGCGGAGCCATAATTGGCAATCGGGTATTCAGTGACCTCTTTTAAATGAATGGGGTTAGAGAGAAAATCACTATCGGTTTGGACATCCAGGCGCAGGAATTGAATCAGCTCCTCTAAATTGATTTCTCCCTTTGCCTCCGTTAATTTCTCCGTTGCTTCATTTATCTTGGCTGTGAACAACGGCAAATCATTCGCAGCAAGGTCTGCGGCAATCCCCACTGCCTTTTCTATTCCCGGCATCCTTTCGTCAATCAGCTCTGCAGACGAGGCAAGCTCTTTTGATAATTTAGGCCATTCATTCTCAATAAACGCACTGCCTTGCTCGATAGACTCCTTGGCTTGCGGATATTTTGTTTCAAAGAAGTCATTTGCCAAGGTCACTCCATTAATAAATGTATCCATATTGGACTGAATCGCCTCAGATGCCTTTTCGATTGATGAGCCAATCTCAGGAAAAGCGGCTTCATATTTTTCAAGAGTCGTAATCGTGCTATTCGTTATTTCTCCTGCATTCACCAAAATAGATTTTATGGCCGGCAGCTGCTCATTCAAGGTTTGCAGAACTTGATCCGTTTTATCGATGTCGCTGCTTAAACTGGTCAATCCTTGTTCAATGGCCGGCTTAAACGTATCCTCATAGCCACTAAGCAAGTCCTCCGTTAACGCTTGAATCTGGCTAGCCTGCGTTTGGGCTGTTGTCACATCCCCATTATCAAGAGATTGGATGGCAGATTGTGCAAGATTCTGGGCTTTTGTTAACTTTTGTGCAAACTCGCTTAAATTTCCGTTTGTACTTTTGATACCTTCAACCAGTTGGGCCTGTGTTCCAAGCATGGTCGATAAGCTTATCAGCTGGCTTCTGATAGCATCGGTATCCGCCCCGCTCACCGACAAGCTTGACGTGATTGTTTTAGCCGATGTATGAGCAATTTGCACGTTCCTCTGAATCATTTGTTCAATTACATCAAAAGAGGCAGATAATTGATTAGCGAATTCCTTGACGACAGATGTATAGCCAGAACCCGCTTCCATTAGCTCTTCTACTTCCGGAAGAATTTTCTGAACCTGATTAATGACCTCACTTGCCTTTTTGGCTTCACTGATAGCCGCATTTAAGCTTTGATGAATGGAGTCAAAATCATTTGTAAGGGAATTGACCGAATTGGCAGCTTGCTGAATATCTGGCAATCGGTCCTCCAATACCGCTATTTTCTCTCCTGCGTTCTCTATTTCCGGAAGGGCATCCCTCACCTTTAAGACATTCGCTCCCAGTTCATCAATGGCAGGGATGTATTCTGTATAGCCTGTCACCTTTTTGACCTTCTCCTGGATAGCAGGCATGCTCTTATTCAAGCTGATGATTTGGCTGCCAAATTCATTCATCTTCGGGATAGCTGCTTGAATATCATAGAGCTTATTTTCCATACCGCGGATGGTCGGCAGTTCTTTCTCCAGCTCAACCCCCGTTTCCTTAAAAGCCGACAGCAGTTCTTGGGACACCGTCTCAATAAACTGGCTGCTCACACTGCTCGCGATGGTGCTGGCCCCTTTAGAGGTGATTTTGGGGGCAATCGCATTGATCTTATCATTTACCGTGTATATGATTTCCGGCTTGACCAAATCACCCGTTAGGATGCTGGCCATATTTTTTGAGAAATTCCGAGGAATATAGATGCTCGCATAATACTTCCCTTGCCTAACCTCTTTTTCAGCCGTCGCATGATCTACAAAGACCCAGCCTAGCTTTTTGTCCTTCTTAAGAGTTTCAACAACCTGATTGCCGATATTAACCGATTCTCCCCTAAACGTAAAGCCTGTATCATCATTGGCCACAGCCACATGAAGGCCAGAAGTATTTCCATATGGATCCCATAGAGCCTTTATATTAAACCAGGCATAAAGAGAAGGAAGAACCATCAGGGCGATAATAAGCACCACTGCTGCTTTAGAGTGAAAAATGCGAATCCAGTCCACCTTGTATATTTCCCATATCTTCGCCATTTGTCACCAAGCTCCTTCTATACGTGTATTAATGATAGTGTGGGCCAAAGCGTAACATTTATCCTGAGAAGCATAAGCAAAAAAAGCCCCATGCAAAGCACGGGAGCTCACTGGTGAAACCTATTAATCCACATGGAAGTATACCAATTTACCTCTAAAAAATGTAATGATGAGGATCACATGCTAAACTGTCAGAAATGCAGAGAATCCTGGAGCTAGTCTCAAACGCTCATAAACGCATGATCATTTAAAAGAATCATGCAATGCCCTTATTGCAATGAAGTCCAGTACAAGAGTCAAGCATCACGCTATAAGACTTCCTGCCTAATCCTCTTTTCTATCCATTCACTTTTCGCTGCACTGGAGTTATCTGTTTTGGAATATCCTTTTAATAGACTGGGCTGTCATACTGGCTATACTCTCTGTCCTCCCATTCTCCATGAAATAGTCAAAATGACCGATATGGTGAATGGGGCATTAAGTTATCTTGTTTTCTGTAATTCTTCCGAGCGCTCTAGAAACTCTTTCACACGGTCCACATATTTCTGCTTATCATAGCCGCTATATAAGGCACTGGCCATGCGAACGGGATCCCCAAAGAAGAAACGCTCATATAAAGTTTGCCGTGAACCAAATGCGCTCATGCAAACATCCCATGCTAACCGATATAATTTTACGCGGTTAAACGCATCTCCATTTGCAGACTGAAGATATTTATCCAAATCCGGACGCAGCTCTGATTGGAAATCCTCTTCGCTTGGAATGGCCATCAAACCGCTTGCCCCCATGAGCTGCATAATTTCCGTGAAACGCGGATAGATTTTCGGGAAGTAATTCCTAGCCGCATTCAATGGGGCAAAATCCGGCGTCATGATTCCCCATTTATCCAATTTCGCATTAGCCTCAGAAGCCGCCACATATGCCTTCAAGGTCTCCAGGGCAATAATGACCTCGGAGATTTTCTCTTGAATATGCTGATATTGGCTGATATTGATGGTTTCAGCCATCAGCTCAAGAATCCCCAGCACGAATTCAGTCTTGGCAATATTCTTTGAGACGACCTGATGTGTCATATGAACAACGGCATTGCTCTCGTTATAGGCCTGATTGCAGATGTTCACATCTCCTAAGGCAAAGACCCGATCCCATGGCACTACAACATCGTCAAAGACAACAATCGTATCCATCTCCTCAAACCTTGAGCCAAGCGGATGGTCAAATGAGGATTTGCCGTAATCGAATGACTCCCTGCAGATAAACTTCAAGCCTGGTGTGTTGTTAGGTATAGAAAATGCATAAGCATACGGATTCTCTTCTTCACCTTGTTTTAGCAAGGTTGAAGGGAATACCATAATCTCATCTGTTATGCCTCCCTGTGTTGCCAAAAGCCTGGCCCCTTTGATGACAACCCCATCATCTGTCTTCTCTTTAATCCTTGCGGCAATATAGGGATCATTCAGCTTGGATGCACTTACACCCCTGTTGACTTGCGGCTGAATAAGGGTGTGAGTAAGCGAAAGGTCATTCTCCCTGCAATACTCGTAATAGCGGATCATATTTTCTTTATACTGTGCCTCCTGCATGCCAAACATATCTGCCGCCGCTCCGTAAGCCATTATACCGACATTGATGTAATCAGGGGAGCGGCCCATCATGCCTCCTGTATAGACCGCCCATTCCTGCATCATTTTCCGCCTGATAACCAAGTCATCCTTCGTCCTTGGCTGAATGAAGGAGGTCCCGACTCTTTCTCCAGATGACGGGGAAGTGTAAGTCATGTATTCTCGTTTCTCACGAATATGCTGAAGGTCATATAACTCAGCCTGAGATTGCATGACTCCTTTAAACGCATTATGTTCAGAAATCTTCCCCGTCACTTGCTTTCCATTAATCCAGACATTCGCTTTTGCCTGATCGACTCTGTCTATGTACTCTTTCCCTGTTTTTGCACCCAATTTGATTTCCTCCTCCTTTAGTTAAGCGCTTACATTTTATCTTGCAAACATCGTATCATGTGGTAATCTATAGGAAAAATACAAAAAAAGAGGCCTTTTTCATCTAAAAAAAGTATATTCAATGGACTGGAGGTTAACTGATGGATATTCGGCAGCTTCGATATTTTGCTGCAATCGCAGAGGAAGGGCAAATTACCAGGGCAGCCAAAAGGCTGCATATGGCCCAGCCTCCCCTTAGTTACCAATTAAAGACCCTTGAGGAGGAATTCGGTCAGAGCTTGTTCGAACGAAATGGCAAAGTAATGGAATTAACAGAGGCCGGGAAACTTTTGTACGAGCGGACAAATGAATTGTTCAGATGGGTAGAGGAAACCATGCACGATGTACAGCAAGTCGGCGAAGGATTGAAGGGAACCTTATCCATTGGCAGTGTTAAATCCAGCTTCTCTTATTTGCCATCAAGAATCAAAAAATTCAGAGATGACTACCCGGATATCATATTCCAGCTTTACGAAGGCGACTCATACCGGATTGCCGAATATTTGCGCAACAGAGATATCGAAATTGGCATCGTTCGGCTCCCGCTTGATCTACATGATTTTCATTCATTGCCTTTACCTGCTGATCGATTCGTCTGCGTACTGCCAAAGGACTCTACGCTCTCTGATAAGATTCACCTGCAAGACCTGGCTGAACTACCAATCATGCTGCTTCATAGAGTCAGAGGAATCGGATTATACGAACTGGTCATGGATACTTGCCAAGAACATGGTCTTGAACTAAATGTAATCTGCCATTGTCCTGATACTTCTATGCTTCTTACTCTTGTAAAATCAGGTGTTGGAGCTGCCTTGCTCCCACTATCCTCAATTCCACCCTTCTATTCAGAGTGGCTAACGATAAAAGAGATAGAAGGGTTACACATTAAATCTGAATCTGCGATCATTTGGCTTAAGAGCCGTCGTTTATCCAAGCAGGCTGAACGTTTTATGTCTAGCATACATTCCCTCTAACAAAGTTACCCGGCTTTAAACATTTGAATAAATTCGTAAAATCATATATGATTCCATATATGATTATGTTATATGAAAGGAAGGCGATAGCTTGATTGATTCTACATTAACCGGATTCTCAAATTGTGCCCAGCTCCTCTCAGGGACCAGCCAAAACAGCATGAAAGACATCCCCATAAATGGAACCGTATATGGAACCTTATTGAATTACAAATCTTCATACAGCGAACTAGAACCTCATATGAAAAATCAGCCCTATCAAAAACCTCCAGAAGCTCCAATCCTATACATCAAACCAAGGAATACATACAACCATCATCAAGGGACTATCAAACTTCCAAACGGGATAAATCAAATCCAAATTGGTCCTGCACTCGGTATAGTCATCGGCAAAACAGCCGTAACCGTATCAGAAGACCATGCCATGCAATACATTCAAGGTTATACCATTTTAAATGATGTCAGTCTTCAACATGACAGTCTGTATCGCCCGCCCATTCGATTCAATGCAAGGGATGGCTTTTGCCCAATAGGTCCTGTAGTCAGGAAAGCAAATCTAGTACAGGATCCTCACAACCTGGAAATAAAAGTCTATGTGAATGAACAGCTTATTCAGACCGCTAACACCAATGAACTCATACGCCCTATCCCTGTTTTGTTAAAGGAAGTAACCGAATTTATGACCCTTTATCCTGGGGATGTGCTAATGATTGGTACGCCTAATAACATGCCATTAGTCCATGAGGGAGATACAGTCAGAATAGAGATTGAGCAAATCGGCAGCTTGGAGAACCAGGTTCTTTCATTCAATCGTATAGAACGGGAGGGGAATAGATGAAGCACGCTCGTATTGCCTATAAGGGGGCAGTTCATATCGTCTCTGAAAGAGAGGGAAAATTATTATTGCCAGACGGACGTATGCTTGATGAGGAAGAGGTTGTATGGCTCCCTCCAGTGAATCCTGGCAGTACCGTTTTTGCTCTTGGCCTCAATTATGCTGACCATGTGAAAGAGCTCGATTTCACCCCGCCTAAGGACCCCCTCATTTTTTTGAAAGGTCCGAATACCTTCATTGGTCATAGAGGTGAAACAAAACGGCCCATTTCTGCCAAATACATGCATTATGAATGTGAGTTAGCAGTCGTCATCGGAAAGACTGCCCGTCATGTAAGCCGCGATCAAGCGAAGGAACACATTGCTGGCTATACCGTTGCTAATGATTATGCGATACGTGACTATCTAGAAAACTATTATCGGCCGAATTTGCGTGTTAAAAACAGGGATACATGCACCCCCATAGGTCCATGGCTTGTGGATGCATCCGATATCGATGATCCTTTAAATCTTACAATACGAACCTATATTAATGGAGAACTAAAACAAAATGGAAACACGAGAGATATGATTTTCTCCCCCTACTATCTTATTGAGTATTTAAGCAGTTTCATGACCTTAAACCCAGGCGATATTATCCTGACAGGTACACCTGAGGGAGTAGAAAATACCGCTATAGGAGACGAAGTTATTACGGAAATCGAAGGGATTGGCCGCTTGCATAATACCATTGTAAGCATAGATACACCCCTTATCTCAAATCAATGATAGGAGGTTATGTTCAATGCCCCATCTCATTATAGAGTACACAGATAATTTATCTCCTCATATTCAAATAAAAGAGCTGCTGAAGAAATCCGGGGAAGTCCTATCCTCCTTCCCGGATGTGTATCCTATCGGAGGAATACGTGTAAGAGCCGTCAAAGTAATGGATTACTGGATTGCAGATGGCTCTGAAGATGATGCATTCGTCCATATGACTCTAAAAATAGGAGCAGGACGGACAGATACAGTAAAGAAAGAAACATGTGATCAGCTGTTTCAAGCCTTACAGGAGCATATGCATGAATTATTCAATTCAAGGAATCTTGCCCTGTCACTCGAACTCAGCGAATTCAGTGAATCGG
Organism: Pradoshia eiseniae; assembly: GCF_002946355.1. Classification (NCBI taxonomy): domain Bacteria; kingdom Bacillati; phylum Bacillota; class Bacilli; order Caryophanales; family Bacillaceae; genus Pradoshia; species Pradoshia eiseniae. The sequence goes on along the minus strand of NZ_PKOZ01000001.1, from coordinate 385,555 downwards.
GTACCTATAAAAAGAATAATATTCATAAACGGTTTAAGTGAGAGGCTTCTCACGGCAAAAGGCGTATCCATAATCGGACACGCCTTTAATTTCTTTCTTTTATTAGATGAAACATGTATTCTGGCAGTTAAAAAGTGCTAGTCTTGCATATCCTCTTGATATTTGCCATATTTCCCGCCGAAGAAAACAAGCGGCTTCCCTTCATTAAGGAGCAGCTCTTTCACCTCACCGATAAATACAGTATGATCACCTGCCACTTGCGCGCTATAGACATCACAAATAATACTTGCAATAGCCCCCTTGATTAATGGCCGATCATCAACCCAGTTAAATTCCATCTCTCTTTTTTCACCTGTCTGACCTGCAAAGAGCCGAGAGATTGCCTCCTGCTCTTCGGAAAGAATATTGATGACAAAGCTTTGTGACTGCTGAATCTTTTCAAGCATTCTCGCCTTATCACCGACAGACACCATAACTAGCTTAGGGTTTAGTGAAACCGACATAAAAGCATTTGCTGTCATCCCATGGACGATACCGTCCACCTTCGTAGTCAGAACGGTCACTCCTGTAGCGAACTTTCCCATTGCAGATCGGAATAAACGATCATCCATTCTTCTATCCCTCTTTTCAGCGAAGATACAGTTATATGATAAATTCAGGTTTTTTCTTCTTCAACAGTGGTTCCCGAGACTTGTAAACTTCTCCAGTATGGATATCCAATACATTTGAAGCTTCATCAAACCAGCAGTCTGGCGCTTTCGCACCCCAAAATGTCTGTCTCCTTGGATCATCCAAATTCCAGTGCAATGGTCCGACATCCGGGTCGCAAGTGAGGTAATCACCGTTATACAGCTCAATTCGATGACCATCTGGATCCCTTAAATAAAGGAAAAAGGCATTTGACAAGCCGTGTCTGCCCGGTCCTCTTTCAATCGAATCAGCATGTCCTAATGAAGCCAATACATCACAAGTATGGATGAGAGCAAGCGGGTCTGGAAGCCAGAAACCAATATGGTGAAGTCTTGGGCCAACTCCATTCATGAAGGCCTGGTCATGCACGCTATGTTTGCGATGCAGCCAGCTGGCCCAAAGCTTCCCATCTTCATCAAGGGTATCCTCTGAACAGGAGAAACCAAGTTCATGACAATAGAAGTCATGCGCAGCCTGCACATCTGGAACAGCACAGTTCACATGGTCGATTCGCTGCACTCTTGATCCTCTATAAAGATCATATCTCTGCAACAGTCGCTCCACCTGAGGCATTTCATGAAAGAACTCTACTGGCAATCCCGATATATCCTGAATTCGCAAGGCTCTTCCAATTGCATGCTGACTTCCTTTTTCCATTCTTTTCATCTTGATGCCGTTAGATGAACATAGGTTCTCCAACTCATCCAAATCCTCATCACTTGACACTTTATAGCTAATGACTTCCACACTTGGTGTATCAGCCTTCTGAAGCACCAGGCTGTGATGATGGATTTCCTCCAGTCCGCGCAAATAAATGCGTGTATCAGAGCTTTCTGTTTCAATAAACCCTAAGGCATCAATATAAAATTCCCGCGACCGCTCCAAATCAGTAACATTCAATACCGTTCTTGCTATACGAATAATGTTAAAGTCCATAAATTCATCCCCTTCCTTCGGTCATCGTTACCGAATTTCAGACGCGGTTATTTGCTGCTTCTTTTTTACGCCAAATTTCGGAATGCTTTGTTCACCAATCGAGACATGTACAACTTGTGTTTCTGTATAAAACTCAAAGCTATAATGTCCGCCTTCACGTCCGACGCCGCTGTTTTTAGACCCTCCAAAAGGAATCCTTAAATCGCGCACATTTTGTGAATTAAGCCATACCATGCCGCTGTCCACCTTTTGTGCGAGCCGGTGTCCCCTTTTTATATCTGTCGTCCAAATATAGGCCGCTAGCCCATACTTCGAATCATTCGCCATCTCAAGTACCTGTTCCTCTGACTTAAAGGGGATGACGGCCATCACCGGTCCAAAAATCTCTTCCTGAGCGACGGTCATATCATTTCGGCAATTTAAGAGCAATGTCGGGGCAACATAATTTCCTTCTTTTAATTCTTCCGGAATTTTACCGGATATGACCTCAGCTCCCTCCTCCCTAGCCAATTGGATATAGCGGCTTACATTCTCGAAATGCTCCTTATGGATGAGCGGTCCAATTTCACTGTTTGGATTCATTGGGTCGCCAATGATGATGTTATCCACTCGTTCTTTAAGTAGGCGGACGAATTCATCATGAATGCCCTCCTGGACAAAGAGACGGGAATTCGCCGTACATCGTTCTCCATTAAAAGAGAAAATCCCCCACACGACTGCATCAAGCGCCTTCTCTAAATCCGCATCATCAAAGATAATTGCCGGTGACTTCCCTCCCAGCTCCATTGAGACGCGTTTTAATGTCGAGGCTCCATTACGAATGATTTCCGAGCCTGTTTTCGTTTCACCTGTGAAAGAAATCAATTGAACATCCGGATGAGCGACTAAAGCGGCCCCTGCCGTTTCGCCGAATCCATGAACAATATTAAAGACCCCCTTCGGCAGACCTGCCTTATCAATGATCTCAGCTAATTTATTGGCTGTCAGCGGGGACCATTCTGCCGGTTTCAGCACGACTGTGTTCCCAGTGGCCAGAGCCGGTGCTACCTTCCAAGTTTCAAGCATAAAGGGGGCATTCCATGGAGTGATTAAACCCGCGACCCCTACCGGCTTGTGGATGGTATAATTGATAAATGCCTCATCGACCTGATAGGCTTCACCGACGAGCCGGCTATTGACCATCTCAGCATAAAAACGAAAATTCTCAGCCGCACGCGCAGCCTGTTTTTTGGTTTGGCTGATTGGCAAACCTGTATCCAATGACTCGAGGTAAGAGATTTCCTCTGCTTCCTCTTCAATCAGATCGGCTATTTTTTTGATATAGTTCAACCGTTCCTTCACAGGCATTTCTCTCCATGGTCCATGCTTGAAGGCATCTCTTGCAGCCGCTACCGCTATGTCGATATCCACTTCGCTCCCCTTAGCAACCTGATTAATTTCCTTATTTGTAAAGGGGCTTATATTACTGAACATCTCGTTTGAATCCGCTTCCAAAAATTCGCCATTAATATACTGCTTTATATTAGGAACTGCGCTGACATCCATCAAACTCCTCCTGTCCAAATAAGATCATTGATTAATACTTTCCAGATATCCGTAGGTTTTCAGCGTTTCTTTAATCTCATCATAAAGTTTGCCAGATGGCATTTCCATCGGCGGCCTCATTGCAGGATGAATCTTGCCAATCATGCCCATAGCCGCCTTCAATGGCCCAGGGTTGGTTTCCTTAAATAAAACATCATTAAGGGGCATAAGCTTATAATGCAAATCCAGTGCCTTGTCTACTTCCCCAGCTTTCCAATAATTATACAGGTCAGCAACTTCTTTCGGAGCCACACAGGCCGTTGCGCTAATATGGCCCGCTCCCCCAATTGCTAGCATCGGATAGCAAAGGAGCTCAATGCCTGAATAGAGGAGAAAGTCTCTCCCGCAATTGAGCAAAACTCTATTCACATGCTCAAAATCTTTATTGGATTCTTTTACTCCAATAATATTTGGACAATCCTCAGCAAGCCTAGCCAGTGTCTTCACTTCAAGGTTCACGCCTGTTCTTCCGGGAATATTATAAACGATGATGGGAATATCGACCGAATTGGCAACCGTTTTAAAGTGGTTATACAATGCTTGCTGGTTTGGCTTGTTATAATATGGAACGATTACTAATGCAGCATCAGCTCCCATTTCCTGGGCCCGCTTTGTTAAGTGCAAAGTCTCCTTCTGATTGGCTGAGCCTGTACCAGGCATTACTGGAACTCTTTTTCTGGCTGCCCTGATTGCCGTCTCCATCACCAGTTCTCTTTCTTCTATAGATAAAGAGCTCGGTTCCCCAGTAGTACCGCACACGGATACTCCATGAGAGCCACTGTCAATATGCCAGTCTATGAGGCTCTTTAATGTGCCGGTATCTACTTCCATTTCAGTATCGAACGGTGTAATGATTGGAGCTATTGATCCTCTCAGCCTATTCTTTACATCTTCAAACATCTAATCTCTCCTTTATCAGTATATTCAGATAATTTATGATGAAGGATGACGATTTACGTCACCTATAAAACCACCCTATAAAATTTGCTGCTCATTCTTGTCTTTCCGATTAAGAAAAGCCTCAACCGTATTCTTACGATGATTTCTGATGATAGCTTCAATTTGTTCAGAAGGGGCTTTCTCCTTCAGGCATTGAATCAGCTCAGCATGCTCCTGGATGGATTGCTGTGCCCTTTTAGGAACCATGGAAAAAATCGATTTTCTCACTCGATCCATGCGATCCTGTGTTTCCTCAATTTTTTCTATCAAAACTGGATTGCCGCATTTTTGAATGATGCTCGCATGGAAGGTTCTATTCAGGTCTCCAAATAATTCAAATTCAAATTCTTCGACTGCTTTTTCCATGTCCCGGTTTAATTGGATCAACCGGCTAATATCTATACTCGTTAAATGTTCAGAGCTTAGTGCCGTAGCATAGCCTTCTAGTACACTTAACACCATCAAGGTATCGATATACTCTTTTTCATCAATGCTTGTGACGACAGCCCCGCTGTATGGCTTGTATGTAATGAGGCCATCTGATTCTAATTGCCTGATGGCTTCTCGGACAGGAATGATGCTCATCCCCATTTCTTTGGCCACTTGATCAATGACAATCCGTTGTCCAGAGCCAAAGGTACCATCCAAAATGCTTGTTCGTAAATGCTTATACACAAATTCTTTTTTGCTCATCTATTTTACATTCCTTTCCATAAACCAATCATATATGAAATCATATATGATTTCAATGAGTTATTATACTTTTCTGAACAAATCGGGCTTAATTGCCTATGAAAGCCTTCCAAATCTCTGTTCATTCCTATCATGAAACGGACAAGGGATAACTCATAATAATCAGCTCACCTTTCTTCCCCATTCTTCGTTCCCCGTGATCCATGTACCCACATTTTTTATACAAGCCTTGGGCAATGGTATTTTTCACGTTTACAGCGAGAATGATTTCCTTTGTATCCTGGAAATGTGAGCAGACAAATGCGGGCAGCAGACTTAAAGCCTTCTTTGCATATCCAAATCCTTGATAGCGGTAATCAGTTGAGAATGCCCGAATAAGAATGGTGTCCTCATTGGATGTGTATGCTTTGGGTCCCTTTCCTTTATCAAGGACAAAAAAGGTGACCAATCGTTCATCTTCAATCGCCAATACAGGAAGCCTGTGCACATCTGTTTTAGAGAGTTCGATACATTCACCAGGCATAGCCGTATAGCGCAGCTGCTCCTCTCGTAATTGGTATTGCTCGATTAATGCCAAATCCTGTTGCTTATAGAAACGAAGCTCCATAATTCCACTCCCCATAAAAATGTTAGTTTCAATTATATCAATTTACTTAAATAGCAAATAATCTTACACTATCATCCACTGCTCGAGGTTCAAATCTCCTATAAATCCTCTATATATACAAATTTCATAAGGAATATAAGAGAGTAAAATACATATTTTCCCTTTAAGTAAATCTAAAGACTCATATGCATTTTGTAAAATCATGCCAAAGATAACCATCGCACCGGAATACCTCTTTTTTAAAAGGGTATAAATACCTGTTTTTTACCATTTTAACCATTTTACAGGCACATCAGCCTTCTATTCTCTATTTTTTTATCCACCTTTAGCCACATTGACTAAATTTAATATGAATCTATATTATTAGGATTGTAACAAATATTTAATATTGTTAAAAAAATGAAATTTTTTACACTTTAATGATTAAAGGGGATTTTTTATGGAAATGCATATCGGTTTGATTGTTACATTGGTTATGTATATTGTCTTCTTTACTTTTCAGGCATTGTACATTTTCATTCCGCTTCTCACTGTAAAAGGCAAACGTTTCTCTTCCAACAAGCATGTCTTTGAACAAGGGATTTCTGTATTAATCCCAGCCTATAACGAGGAATCGGTCTTAAAAAATTGTATACAAGCGCTCCTTCATGTTGATTATCAAAAGTATGAAGCCTTCATCATTAATGATGGCTCATCCGATCAATCGATGAAGCTGCTTAACTCTCTCCTGCAATTGGAAGAATGCAAGAGGAATAAAGCCAATGTACTCGAGCACAAAGAGATTAAGGGAGTCTATCAATCAGCCCTTTATCCAACCATATTTGTCATTGATAAAGAAAACGGCGGAAAGGCTGATTCCCTCAATGCGGGTATTGAATTGGCCGCCTATGAAAATATTATTACACTTGACGCGGACAGCTCTTTAGATGTTCATTCTCTCCGTATCATTAATGAAGCATTCGTGGATAAAGATGTGATTGCTGCCGGAGGAATGGTGCATATCGGGCAGGCTTTTCATGGTGATTATACAAATCCGAAAGCAAGATTTAGCATCAACCATCTAATGAAGTTTCAATTTATGCAATATTTAGCCAACTTCTATTTATACAAGATTACGCAAACAAAGTTCAATGCTCTGGCCATCATTTCAGGAGCTTTTGGGGTATTTAAACGCAGTGTTCTTCTAGAGGTGAAAGGGTACAGGATAACCGTTGGCGAGGATATGGATATCACGATGAGGATTCAGCGATTGATCAAGACGAAGTATCCGCATAAAAAAATCATTTTCATACCGGAGGCTGTTTGTTTTACAGAAGGACCTGAAACCTTCCGCGATCTTTTTAAGCAGCGCATACGCTGGCAGAAGGCTTTCATCGACTGTATTATGATTTACGGAACATCCTTGTTCAGGAAATTCGGGTTTGGCGTATCGATCTTTTTATTAGTAGATGCCTTAATGCTCGGTACTTTAACGGCTTTTCCAACATTGATTATTCCATTCGTCATTCTCCTGTCAGGCTCCGGTGCTTTTCTTGCCCTAATGCTCTTTCTCTTTTCCTTCAGCCTCGGAGTGTTCCAAAGTGTCGTAAGTTTAATTATTTCCCATCGCTTAGGACATTCATTCACTAGACGTGACAAGTTTAGACTCAGCTATTTTGTTCCATTGGAAATCGTAAGCTATCGCTTCTTAGGAGTAATATTTAATACATTCGGGACGGTTGCCTACTTTATCAATAAGAATAGCTGGAATAAAGTGCAGCGTGTTGGCAGACAGCACCAAACATATGGCGAAGAACTGTCTGGTTCAGAAAAGGTTATACCAATTCTGCAGAAAAGCAAAAAAACGAGCTAGAGGTGCCAGGATATGAAGAGAAAGTTTAATATCACATTTATCATTGTCTTTTTGGTCCATTTTTCGGTATTGAGTGTCCTGTTTGCCCAGAACTTTGAGACAATAGCATTCGGCAAGCTGCAATTTGCCAGCGACAAACCACTTGAACTGGAGCGTGAAATGGATTTGAGGGATTTCGATATATCAAAGGCCGCGAGAGCCAAACAAGTCCCCGTCCTCATGTATCATAGGATTATCAAATCAGATGATCTTCAAACGACTCATTACAATGAAGAAGGTGAATTATACGGCACCATCGTGACCAAGGAGCAATTCAGCGAACAAATGGAGCATTTACATGAAGAGGGCTATACAACCTTAACATTGGCAGAATTTCAAGCCTATATGGAAGAAGAGATTGATGTTCCAAAGAAAAGCGTGCTCATTACCTTTGATGATGGATTTAAGGATAATTACATTAATGCCTATCCTATCTTGAAGAAATATGATTTACGTGCGACCATCTTCTTGATTGCGGGAAATATTGACCGAGATCCGCGAGATTATGATCCTGCAGATGCCCAATTCTTAAGTGTCGAGGATATCGAGGCTAGTACAGACATATTCGACTATGAAAGCCATACGTATAAATTCCATGAAAGGGACGTAAACGGTGATGCTTTCTTGACCTCCAAACCGAGAGAGGATGTATTAAGAGATATTGAAGAAGGAATGGATATTGTCGGTTCTAAAACCGGATTTGCCTATCCGTTTGGGGAATACAATAAAGAAACTCTAGAGATTTTGGATGAATTAGGACTGGAAATGGCCTTTACAATTAAGGATGGGATGGCAAAACCAGGCGAATCCATGCTCGAGATTCCAAGACGAGGCATTTATCCTGGAACAACGATGGACATTTTCAAGCTCCTCCTCACCTATGAATAATCAAATGGACGAAGGAAGATGCATTTCTTCCTTCATCCATTTTTATGTATCCATCATTATCGATTGCCTATGTTAACTGCGGATTTTTGTCCCTTATCCACAGTATTGATCATTAACATATTCTCAGTTAAATGGTCTATGAATGGCGGATAGAAATCAAATAAATCCATTAGGTTTTTATAAAGAACATCTGCTTTCTTGGCTGTTTTCTTCAGAAATACTGCATAGGATTTCACCAAGTTAAGCTTCCTCTTTTTCAAATCAAACTCAGCCAGCTGAATATGATAGATTCCTTGTCCATTCTCTTTAGCAGCATACAACTCTTGTATTTCAAGCTCCAATGCTTGAATGGCATGGTATTCAGAGAGAACCTCCGATGTGACGAATGCCTCATTTTTCTTTATTGCCTCAAGAATCTGTTCAGCTAAAGCGCATGTATCCATCACTTTCGTTGACTCTTTTTTTCTATGCTCCTTGATAACATATAATTCTCGCTCAAAGAAGCCATATGTTTGTTTAATCCTCATCATTTGCGGAAGAATAGTTGAACTTAGTTCAGAGAATAATTGTCTTTTTGCTTGTTTTTTCTCAAGCGATAAAAGTCCATCTGAAGCAGAATGCATTGTACGTAATAGTTGCAATAATTTCCTCATGCTACTCCCCCCTATAATTCAGACATAAACCACTTTCTTTTTCTATCGACCTATCATGTTTAAAATAAACCAAAATCCTCAACAAAACAACTTTCGACCTATATTTTTGAGTAATAATACCTATCTAAACTCACATTACCTATTGCACTTTATGCTTAACTCTTCTCCTGTTTCGGTCTTTCTTCAAAAACGATTTCTATTAACCACGAGATAAGCCCCAGCAATATTTCTGTCCTTAATGGAATGTTTATCCCAGTTATGCATTCATCCGCAATATAAAAGGACAGGGAAGAGAAAGCTATTATGAAGATGGTTCGGATTATGAATCGCTTGTAATGCTGGTACTGGTAGACTCGGCTGAATAACTGTGCCAGCAGTTTGGAGATTGGGTCTAGGAAGAAATCAATCAGCAGCATGATTCCCGTAAAATAGACAAGCGCCTTCACGGAATCATACGAAACGCCAAGCAAGCTGAATATGCCTGCCACCCCAAAGAAAATGATGCCGAACACAAACAGAATTGCACAAAGGATTAAGAGCCCAATCATACCAAATGCAAATAAGCCCCCGAATCTCCCCATCCTCTTGAAATCATCTTGATTATCGTTCAAAGTCCCCCAACCTTTCCTGTATGTATTTTCTTCAAAGGATTGCTATCCGATAAAATGAATGTTACTATATATTATGCATACAAGACCACATAGAAATAAAGCTAATTCAAGAAAAGATTCTTCCTTAGAAACAACATTTCCATCCTTTTATTGATTGCCTCACCCTAGATACATAAGATAAAAGGAGGTTATTTTATGGAAGAATTGTACGAGCCCTATATTAGGAAGTATGATTTCTTTATCTATGAAGATGAGCTGTTTCACAATGTGGATTTAGATTTTGAAGAATACATTGAAGAAGATTAATAAACAAAGGATTGGTCCAATAAATGGAACCAATCCTTTCTTACGTTTATGCAAGGTTTTTTACTCATATTCCTTTTTAAAGTCGCGCGTGCTTCTGACTGTATCAATTGGTCGTACAACTGATTCAATATACTCCCGTTTCGGCTCAAGAAACGGAGGGAGCGACAATTTTTCACCCAATGTTTCATAAGGCTCATCCCCCATGAAGCCCGGCCCATCCGTGGCGAGCTCAAACAGAATTTGAGGTGCGACTCTCGTATAGAGTGATTCAAAGAAGTGACGATCCACATAGCCGGAGGACGGAAGCCGAAATGCCTTCATTCGCTCAATCCAATCATTTAAAGCTTCTGTATCCTCGACACGGAAAGCGGCATGATGAACCGTTCCATAGCCTTGCTGAGCGTACGGCAAGGATGTGTTCTTCTCAACGATAACCTGGGCTCCATTCCCTCCTTCACCAACCTCGAACAAATGGGCGCTTCCCTCTTGGCCGATTTCCGTAAATTGATAGACCTTCTCCAATACTTCCTTAAAATAATCAAATTCAGCGATGCGAATATAAATTGGCCCGAGTCCGGTAATGGCGTATTCCAGCGGTATTGGTCCATCTTGCCATGGAATACCTGATGCTACACCCTCATTAAACTCATCAGAAATCAATTGATACTGCTGGTCATCAAAATCGGCGAAAGACAGTATCTTTTTCCCGAATTGCTCCTCAATGCCGTCATGTTTAACCTTTAAGCGGTCAAATCGCTTTAGCCAATATGACAGCGCCTCATCTGTCGGCACCCTGAAGGAGGTTTTGTAAATTTCGTTGGTCCCATGGCTTCCCTTCACTATTCCAGGGAAATCAAAGAACGTCATATCTGTGCCTGCGTTCCCGCGGTCATCTGCAAAGAACAAGTGATATGTTTGAATGTCGTCCTGATTGACGGTTTTCTTGATCAGCCTCATTCCAAGTACATAGGTGAAGAATTGATAGTTCTTCTCTGCACTGCTCGTAATCGCTGTCACATGATGAATCCCTTTTAATCCGTTCATTAATCATCCACCCCCATTTTTATATCCTTAATTTATCTCGAATTCGAGATAAAGTCAATCTATCCGCTCTTTACATTAACTAAACTAGGATATTTCAATAACAAAACGAGGGTCAATTGGACTCTTTGCCTTAATGGAGGTACCATTCAATATCTTGAGTGTCACCTTCTGCAATATATAAGATATGGAATCGTGATGGAAATAGGCTGCCGCAATCGTACTGTTGTACAATTGTGACAGCCTATCCGTGAATCTTCTACTATTTAACCATGTCCACCGTAATTTTCTCAATCAATGCTCCAACGGTATCTAAATTAATATAGCCTGTTCTTTCTTCCATCGCATTAGCTGCCCCGCAAGCAGACGCAAGCACCAGTGTTTGCTCGATCGAATAACCTCTTACCATCCCTGCAGCAAAACCGGCAATAAATGAATCTCCTGAACCCACTGCACTGGCCGCCTCAATCTTAGCAGTGGAAACTCGGTAATGCTTATCCTCATAAAGAACGAGAGAGCCATTTTCTCCATCGGATACAATGACGACTTTGATTCCCTTTTCTTGCAGCTTCTCCATTGCTGACCAGATTTCGTCTTCATTTTGGCATCTATAACCCAACACCTGCTCCAGTTCCTGGAGATTAGGCTTAATCAAATATGGTCCATCTTCTATACAATCAATCAAAGCTTGTCCACTCGTATCCAATATAACCTTAACACCTGATTTTTTCGCCTCCGCAAGAATCATGCGATACAATCCAGAAACAAAGCCTTTAGGAAGCGACCCGCTTACAGCCAGGACAGCAGAGCATCCTGCTTCTTGCCCGCCTGAAGCTTCAGAAGCATCCTTTAAAAGCTCAGCTATCTTCTCCTCAAATAATTTCGCTTCACATTCGGATATGCAGGGGCCTTCCTCCAGAATTTCGGTTTGGTTCTTCTCACTATCTATGAAAGAAAGACATTGCCTTGTTTCTCCCTGCACTTGGATGAATTCATCCGTCACACCCAATTGCTGCAATTGATCCCGAATGAATGCCCCATTGCTCCCGCCCAGAAAACCGGTCGCAGTGATATCCTCGCCAAGTAATGTAGCCACCCTTGTCACATTCAATCCCTTACCTCCGGCCGATTTCAGCGGGTTCTTCGTGCGAGTGCTCTTGCCAATCTTCAGCTTATCCAGCTGGTAGGCTGTATCGACCGCAGGATTAAGGGTAACTGTAATCAACTTAGGCTTTGCCATTGCTGCCACACATCATAATCTTATCAATGACGACTTTCTTCATTGCTTCCTTCCCTGGCGTCATATACTTGCGCGGGTCGTTCGCATCCGGATTTTGTCTGAAGTATTCCTTAACCGCATCCGAGAAAGGCATTTTGAGATCAGTAGCAATATTGACCTTACAGATTCCCATTTGGATGGTCCGCCTGACCATTTCTTCGGGGACATCTGATGCACCGTGAAGAACAAGCGGGATATCCACATAGGAGCGAATTTCCTCCAGCCGTTCAAAATCTATCTTTGGCTCACCCTTATATAAACCATGAGCTGTTCCAATAGCCACTGCCAAAGAATCAATACCAGTCAGCTCAACAAACTCCTTTGCCTGCAATGGATTGGTGAACTTAGAGTCCTTTTCATCTACTACAAGATCGTCCTCGACACCGCCAAGACGCCCTAATTCTGCCTCCACTGAAACTCCATGTGCATGGGCATATTCTACAACCTGTTTAACGAGCTTAATATTCTCTTCATATGGAAGATGGGATGCATCAATCATAGCTGATTTAAATCCATAATCTATATATTTCTTGATTTCTTCGATGCTCTCAAAATGATCGAGATGAAGGGCAATAGGAACATCATATTTGGCGGCTGCTACATTGCCGATGGCAACCAGATAATCCCCTCCGGAGTATGATATCGTCCCTGGTGTGCTTGCCAGTATAACCGGTGATTTTAATTCACTTGCTGTTTCAACGACTACTTGGAATGTTTCAAGATTATGAATATTAAATGCTGGAATTGCATAGCTCCCTATCTGCGCTTTCTGAAACATATCCCTTGTATTCACTATGCTACTCACTACGCTACTAGTCATATTGTCGTCTCCTTCACAGATACCTAAGTCATAGGAATCTGTTTTTTTGATTAGTTATAAGCAACGATTCAAATCTCTTTCATACACGGCAAGACCGTTTACGAATGTCGCCTGTACCTCGAATTCGTCATTAATAATGGCGGCATTCAACTTTTTCCCTGCTTCCAAACTGCCTGTTTCGTTATCAATGCCAAGCAGCTCCGCTTGGTTTCGTGATGTCATGGGCAGGATGACCTCAAGCGGCAGATTCAGCACATCATACATATTCCGCAAACAATCCATCATATTGGCAGTACTTCCAGCCAGTGAGCCAGTCTCCAATGTCCTCGCTGTTCCATTTACAACCTTGACTGGTAGACTCCCTAACTCATAATCACCATCTGGAAGATCAGCAGCAGCCATCGAGTCACTGATGAGCAGAATTTTTTCCAAGCCTTTTGCTTTGTATAGAAGTTTGATAGCTGCAGGATGAACATGCTCCAGGTCGGCAATTAACTCACAATAAACTTCTTCGTTTGTCAAAAAGGCTCCCAGGCATCCAGGCTCGCGGTGATTGAATGCCCTCATGCCATTAAAGGTATGTACAGCAATGTTTGCTCCTGCTTTCATGGCCAGATTGGCAGTTTCATAGTCTGCATTTGTATGTCCCATGGAAACCAGGATGCCCTTTTGTCTCAAAAAGCTAATTCCTTCAAGGGCATCTTTCTTTTCTGGAGCAATGGTGATAACCTTAATCGTTTCATTTGAAGCTTCAATCAGCTCCTCAAAGTCGGCTATCGTGACTTCACGCATATAGTTAACAGGATGGGCTCCCCTATGTTCTGGAGTCAGATACGGTCCCTCAACATAGGAACCAATAATCTCCGCACCTGCGGTTTTTCCGATTTGGGTGCTGACAATTCGAACCGCATCTTTTACTTTTTCAAAGTCGTGCGTCAGCGTCGTTGGCAAAAATGAAGTTACCCCATGCTTGGCAAGGGAAAGCGAAATTCCCTGCAATGCTTCTCCGGTAGCATCCATCGTGTCATTCCCGGCGATTCCGTGAATATGGGTATCTATTAAGCCAGGGATGATAGAATAACTAGAGTAATCCTCTACCTCACAGTTGGGTTTTTCTGCTGTGATTCCAGTAATCAGCCCGTTCTCATAAAGTAAATAGCCTGAATGAACAATTTCGGCGGGAGTATAGATTCTTTTCGCATAAATGGCTTTCATTGATTCCTCCCCTTAGCTAAAGTTGTAAATCTCGACGCCTTTTACTACCCTGTTCACAATTCCTGAAGGACTTGGGTTATCTGGAGTGACGCCAAGATGGATGGAATTGAATAAGGCAAATAATTGACCGAAAACAAGATAGTTAAGAGCAATCAAATCGTCTTCTATGATGGTCGTATCATCCTCCGGAACAGTAAGAATTACATCACTATTAGCCCGCAGATCATCATTGGTGAAATTCGAGATTGCCACGACAGTTTTTGCTCCACCATCATTTTTCAATTCTCTTAATAAATCAAGCTCGTATTTCCTTGTGTAGGAATCATTAGACATGAAAACAAATAGGAGCGTTTCATCATCTACAATGGATTTAGGACCATGCCGGAAGCCCAATACAGATTCAAAGAATGTCGGAATCTTGCCCGAGGCCAGTTCTAAATTCTTCAAGCTTGTCTCCTGAGCAAGACCTTTCAACGTGGATGAACCCAGGTAGACTACCTTTTTCTTCTCAAGCTGGACGAGCTTAATGATTTCTTTATAGTTGCTCTCAAGAATATATCTGGTATTATCGCAAGCCAGCTGCACTTTTTTCTTCCACTCTCCAAGATTATCTAGCTGGAAGATTGACAAGGCAGTTAAGTACATACAGCTAAATGAACTTGTCATCGCAAACCCTTGATCATTCGACTCTTCTGGCATCAAAAGAAGAAGTGTCTTTTCATCCTGCCGGGCAGCTTCCGCCAATTTCCCTTCTGGGTTGCAGGTAATGATGATTTGGCTCAAGTCGGCAACTAATTGTTTAGCTAGATCATAAGTTGCAACTGATTCAGGGCTATTCCCGCTTCTGGCAAATGAAATCAGCACGGTTGGCTGGTCAGGCTTCAAGTAATTGAGAGGGTTGGATACGATATCAGTAGTGGCAACTGACTCTACCTGATTGGAAAGCTTCCTTCTTAAAAGCGGGCTTGCCGTGTCACCAACATAGGCAGAAGTTCCAGCCCCGGTAAAAATGATACGGGCATTTTTCGAGAAAACATGCTCCCTCAGAAAAGCTTTAATGACATCCTTATTCGTCTCCACCGCTTCAAAAGCTTCCTGCCAAAGCTCAGGCTGCTGGCTGATTTCTCTTGCCGTATGTTTTGCTCCTTCTAGGACTTCCTTCTCTATTTCATTCATAAAACTCATTTCACTTCACTCCAGTTGTATTTGAAAGTATTTTCATTTGATGAACTTCTCCATAGAAACTAGAACCTCCATATAGGAAATTCCCGCAGCTAGCACACCGCTTCTGTCATCAACGTTACTAAAGGTTGTTTGTTGTTAGCCTCTTTCCAAAGCTATTCCAGCATTATACATCATGACGTCATTACCAGTTGTATTAAATGACGGTTCGCTTGGGTTCAATTCTCCAAGCGAACATGGTATTTGAACTTGTCCCCTCGCGCAATGGTATTCGTATATTCAATAACATTATTTGCACTGAAGGTTAACCGCTCAATCCGTAAAGAGGGTAGCATGGATGGTATCTGCAAAAGCTTCGCCTCGTTTTCATTGGCCATAACTGGTGTAAAATACTCATCAGCCATTTTAATTTCTACTTGATATCGTTCTCTGAAAATATCGTATAATGCATTTTCCTCAAGAGCCTCTTTTGTTAAATCAGGGAATAATTCTACAGGCACAAAAGTTTCTTCTAGCATCATAGGGGTCTTATCTGCCAGCCTGAGCCTTGTGAACTTATAAACTTTAGTGGTTTCCGGAAGCCTTAATTCCCTGCTGATTTTTCGATCAGCCTCTATGATTTCAAACGAAAGTACTTTAGAGATTGGTTTCTTACCAAGCTTCTTCATTTCTTCCGTAAAGGAATAAAATTTGATTAAATCCTGTTTCACCTTATTTGGCGCTACAAAAGTTCCCTTTCCATGTACTTTGTATATCAAACCATCTCGTTCCATTTCATTGATAGCCTGGCGTACTGTCGTTCTGGAAACATCATATTTATCACAAATTTCACGTTCAGAAGGAAGCTGATCATTTTCATTTAATGAAAAATCAATTTCCTCCATTAAGATATCCATCAATTGCAGATACAAAGGTGTTCTGCTATTCTTATCAATTAACCTCATCCATTCCCCCCCTATACTTACACCATTTTGATGTAATTAATATCTCCATTGGTAATGTGGTCATTACCAGTATAAAACTCCCTTAACTTTATGTAAACTCTTTCTTAAAATTTTTCATAAATACAGCTGGTTTAGCATACCCAAAAAAGAATCGTACCTATTCCCCCCTTCAAAAAATGCATGAGTATAAAGGGACTTCTCCATAATGTTATACTTCCAAATTGAAGCCTGTTTACTTAAAATTTATAAGATAAGTCATTCAAATACAGAAAGAAAGGAGTAAGGATATATTTCTCCTCACTCCCCTCTTTGATTCAGCTTGTTTGAAACCTTATTATTTTAATCCTTTACGGCTTCAGCATTGTTGGCTGCCATCCCTTTAATGGCTGTTCCAATATGGCGAATTGCCACCCTCCCCTGATCAATTGCAGCCGCCATACTAACAAAGCCATGAATCATGCCTTTGTATTCCTTGTATTGTACGGAAACTCCTCCGGCGGCAAGCTTATCAGCATACAATCTCCCCTCGTCTCTAAGCGGATCAAATTCTGCTGTCATCACAAAGGCTTGCGGAAGGCCGCTCACATCTTCAGCCAAGAGCGGAGATGCGTATGGTGAGGAACGATCTTCATCACGAATATAATGAGTGGATAACCAATTCATCATATCCCTTGTCAGGAAATAGCCATGGGCGTTCTCTTTCATGGAAGGAGTCGAAATGGTAAAGGATGTAGCTGGATAAATGAGAACCTGTCCGATTATTTCCGGACCGCTGCGTTCTTTGGCCATATGTGTCACGACTGCTGCCAAATTCCCGCCTGCACTGTCGCCTCCAACAATTATGCAATCTTTCATCCCGCCAAACTCCTCAATATGTTCCGCGGTCCATAAGAGTGCATGATAGCAATCCTCTGTCGCAACCGGGAATTTATGCTCTGGTGCGAGCCGATAATCAACTGATACCACTATCGCACCTGAGGCATTAGCCAGCATTCTAGACATTCCATCATAGGACTCCACACTTCCAAGCACCCAGCCGCCCCCATGATAGAACACAAAGACCGGGCGTGGACCGTTTCCTTCAGGAGTATAAATCCTTGCCATGATTTCTCCATCATCGACAGGGATTTGCACGTCCTGCACCTTACTGACCTCTTCAAGCTCTATGCTGGACATCATGTTCTGCTCAGAGATGGCCCGATACTCAGCCGGGCTGTATGAACTAATTGGCGGTGCCCCTTTTGTGACAGCTTTCATCTGTTCAAGAAACATTTCGACCTGTGGATCAAGTGGCATAAAGCAACCTCCCTACTCTTAATAATATAATTCCTTATATACCATATTATTCCATTAGGGTATTCCCGAATCCTTTAGGTCATTTAGCCTATTTCCAACTATTTTCTTTTTATCTCTTCGCTTAATTCTTCTATTCTCTTCTCCATTCGATTGAGCTGCTCACTTCTCTGTTTACGGAAACGAAACAAGGAAATAATCAATATAATGATGGATACAAGAATTATAATAGAAAATAATTGAAAGAGTATGTCTCCTGTATTTAACACTCCCGGCTCACCCCCTTATCCTTTTTTCCTATTATCATAGTAAACAATTTTATCTAAAAAACCCCAACATAACCCTCATACAACCTTTTTCATAGTTTATAAATAAAGGTAAAACCTGCTGTATAGCGAATAATTGTAGATATTAAGAAGCAGATTCACATAATCATTCAGCACATAAATAAATATTCCTTTTGACATCTCCAAGATAGTAGTGTAAATTACTAAATGTACGAACAATATTAACGAATAGATTAATTTCATTCGGATATAGAGGTGCAAACACATGAGAAAAGTATTTGATTATGAAGATATCCAACTAATTCCCGCAAAATGCATCGTGGACAGCCGTTCAGAATGTGATACAACCGTGACTCTTGGAGCCCATACATTCAAGCTCCCAGTCGTCCCTGCAAACATGCAAACCATTATAGACGATAACATCGCAATCATGCTTGCCCAAAATGGCTACTTTTATATTATGCATCGCTTCCAGCCTGAAAAACGCATTTCATTCATTCAAAAGATGCGTGAATTAGGATTGATTTCCTCTATCAGTGTTGGTGTTAAACCCGAAGAATATGAATTTATTGAACAATTAGCGAAGGAAGAACTCGTTCCTGATTATATTACAATTGATATCGCCCATGGCCATGCCAATTCGGTCATTAATATGATTCAGCATATTAAGAAGCATTTGCCGAAAAGCTTCGTCATTGCGGGCAATGTAGGTACTCCTGAAGCCGTAAGAGAGCTTGAAAATGCGGGAGCTGATGCGACTAAGGTCGGTATCGGTCCCGGTAAAGTATGTATTACAAAAATCAAAACCGGCTTCGGGACTGGCGGCTGGCAGCTTGCGGCCCTTCGTCTCTGCGGAAAAGCGGCAACAAAACCAATTATCGCTGATGGTGGCATCCGCACTCATGGCGATATCGCGAAATCCATCCGGTTCGGGGCGACAATGGTCATGATTGGCTCCCTATTCGCAGGTCATGAAGAATCTCCAGGCGAAAGCTATGAGAAGGACGGCAAACGCTATAAGGAATACTTTGGCTCCGCTTCTGAATACCAAAAAGGCGAAAAACGGAATGTAGAAGGAAAGAAAATGTATGTTGAGCATAAGGGGCCTTTAATGGATACATTGATTGAAATGGAGCAGGACCTTCAATCATCCATCTCTTATGCCGGAGGCAAAACACTTGAAGCGATTCGCAAAGTAGATTATGTTGTTGTCAAAAATTCCATCTTCAATGGAGATAAAATTTTCTAATCTGACAGAACCATTGCGTAAAAGGAGGTGTCCATATGGACACCTCCTTTCTTGTTATCCAGCCTTCTTACCTGCTTGCAGCTCATACATTTGATAATATCGGCCCTTTATAGCCATCAATTCATCATGACTGCCACGTTCGACGATTTCTCCTTTATCAAGGACAAGGATTTGGTCAGCGTTTTTGATCGTTGAAAGCCTGTGAGCAATGATAAAGGTTGTTCGCCCTTTCTTGAGGACATCCATCGCCTCTTGAATAAGCGTCTCTGTTTCCGTATCAATGCTTGAGGTTGCCTCATCAAGAATGAGAATCGCCGGATTAAAGGCTAATGCTCGCGCAAACGAAATCAACTGCCGCTGTCCGGATGAGAGCGTGCTTCCCTTCTCAACGACCGGCTCATCAAAGCCATGCTCAAGATTAGCAAGTACACGATCAGCCCCTACATCCCTCAATGCCTTCTCAGCGGTCTCCCTTGTGATTTTCGGATCATCAAGCGTGATATTGGAAAGAATCGTACCCGTGAATAGGTACGGATCTTGAAGCACGATGCCCATGTGCTCCCTGAGCGTCTGTCTTGGAATCTCCTTTAATTCCTTCCCATCAAGCAGAATCGCTCCTTCTTGATAATCATAAAAACGGAATAGGAGATTCATGATGGAGCTTTTTCCTGAACCAGTATGTCCAACAAGTGCAATGGTCTCCCCTTGCCTTGCCTCAAAATTGATATTCTTCAAGACTGGCTCTCCATCTTTGTAGCCGAAGGATACATCCTTAAATTCCACATGCCCATTTAAGCGTGCTGCTCGACCATCAGCCACATCTGTTCCTTTCTCATCAAGAAGGGAAAAGACGCGTTCTCCGGCAACCATCGCTTGCTCAAAATTGGAGAATTGGTTGACAATCCCGGATATTGGATGAAAGAGCCTATTTAAATAATTGACCATGGCATATAATACCCCGAGGGTCACAACGGATTCGCCAGATGCCGCCATTCCGCCAAAATACCAGATGAAGAGTGTCAGCGTAATCACACGGAAGGCACCCACGAGATTACCGTTCAACAAGGAATTCAAGCGCTGCATTTTGCTTTGATAGACATAATGCTCATTGTTCATTTCCTCGAATTCTGCCTGTGTCTCCTTCTCTCTCCTGAACGCTTGGATAATGGTCATCCCATTAATCGATTCATTGATCATGGCATTGATATCACTAATTCTCGCGCGAATCACCCGATTATACTTCGTTGCAAATTTACGGAACACAATGGTCCACACAATCAAAATTGGAATAATCAGAAGAGTGATGGCGCCAAGTTTGGGACTAAGCAAAAACAAGGCGATGATGACCCCGATAATGTTGATCGTACTGGAGAAGAAATTGGCTAGCACCCGTACATATAGCTCACGAATAGCTTCCGTATCATTTGTGATGCGTGCCACTAGCTTTCCTGCCGGCATATTATCAAAATATCGGATTGGAAGGCGCTGAATCTGTGCAAAAACCTCGATTCGCATTGTTTGGATAATCCGGTTTGCTGCCTTTTGCAAATAATAGCTTTGCCCATATTGGAAGAAGAAAGCAATCACCATAACAGCAAAATAGAGGAAAAGCAGCTTCATAATCCGATTGATTTCAGGCTCGTAAAAACGCATGATTTCCGTTCCTGAAAGCTTCTCAGCCTCGTATACTGCTTTCTGCTCCCCGTTTGTGACGGTGAGCTTTCCATCCTCATATGAACGCTTCCCATCATACTGAAGAGCCTCATCAAGAAAGAGAAAAGTCGTACCTGTCTGTACGACGGCAGCTTGACTGCCGCTCCATTCGTCATCCATCAGGTAGGCTTCCCTTTTATACCACTTGCCATCATATGATACGGCATCATCTGTCTGTTTCGTCTCCACCCATGGCTGCTCAATGCCCGTGATATGGTTATCTATGATATTTTTCCCGATATATGGACCAATCAGATCCGCCGCAACAGAAATGGAGAGCATCACAAGGGCAAGGATGATGGTCCCTTTGAAACGGACCGCATAGCGGTATAGACGTTTAATCGTTTTCATGCTTGATTCGGTTTGTTCTAACTGTTCATTCATGCGCTCACCCCCGTGTTCGCCTCAACCTGCTGGCGCTCAAATTGTTCTTTATACCAGCCGCCTATTTGTATCAGGTCATGATGTGTGCCTTCCTCTATGACTTTTCCGTCATCCAAAACGATTATCCAATCCGCATGCTGGACCGCTGACAGCCGGTGGGTCGTAATCATCGTCGTTTTGCCGCTTCGCTCTTCCTGTATATTCTTAATAATCGTCGTCTCTGTCTTTGCATCAACCGCTGATAAGGAATCATCCAGGATTAGAATCTCCGGGTCCTTGATGAGCGCGCGTGCGATGGAGATCCGCTGCTTCTGTCCGCCGGAGAGCGCGATACCTTTTTCTCCCACAAGTGTTTCGAGCTCATTCGGGAGCATAATAAGGTCTTTCTCGAAATCAGCCAGTCGAATCGCCCTCCAAAACTCTTCCTCAGTTGCATGCTTATTGCCAAAGAGAATATTCTCCCGAATGGTCTTTGAGAAGAGTACATGGTCTTGCGGCACATACCCAATCCAATCACGGACCTCTTCTAGCGGCTGCTTTTCGATTGGAACATCAGCAATTGCCAATGTCCCGCTCCCTGCCGGATACTCACGCAGCAATTGCTTGATGAAGGTCGTCTTCCCGCTTCCTGTTTTTCCGACAATCCCGATAGTCTCTCCCTTGCCGATGCTGACGCTCACCTCAGCGAGATTATCTACCTTTGAGGATGGATAGCGGAATCGGACGTCCTCATAGGCCACCTTTGTCGGTTCTTCGACTGTAATAGACTCAGGGTCGTTCTTGACATCCTCCTTATAGCTGAGTGTCTCGTTCATCCGATCGAGAGACGCATTACCTCTTTGCATAATATTGATTAATTCGCCAATCGCAATCATCGGCCAAATGAGCATCGTTAAATACACATTAAATGTGACGAGCTGACCGATAGAGAGCTGCTGAGCAAACACAAGATTCGCCCCATATCCAAGGCTGATCAAGTAGCTAATGCCAATGACGAAGGTAATGACCGGGTCAAAGATGGAGTCCACCTTAGCGACATCCATGTTTTTCTTATAGACATCATCTGTCATTTCCTCAAATCGCTTTTCATCCGCCCGCTCCTGGACATATGCCCGGATAACGCGCACCCCAGCGACTGATTCCAATACCTTATCATTCAATTCTCCAAAAGCATCCTGTGCAGCCGTGAAATATTCATGGATTTTCTTGCCTCCCTTGTTCACGGCCCAGGCCATGATTGGAAGCGGCAGGAAGGCCGCAAGCGTCAATTCCCAGCTGATCGTGATAGCCATCGTTAGTAAGATGGCTAGCATATATAAAGATGAATCCATTAGCGTCAATATTCCATATCCTGCTGTAACGGATATGGATTTCAAGTCGTTAGTCGCCCTTGCCATCAGGTCACCTGTCCGGTTCTTCTCATAAAAAGTCGGTGTCATTCTCAGCAAATGTCCCATAAAGCCTGATCGGAGCTTTCGCTCAAGTACAAACGCGCCGCTGAAGAGCTGATAATTCCAAATATATGTCAGCCCATATAAGGAGACGATGAGCGCAACCATCCACCAAATATAGGTCATCAGCGTGTCAGTCGTCATCGTCCCCATCCCGATATTATCAATGGCCATCCCGACAATCATCGGAGGCAGGACTTCAAGCACATTTACAACATTCAATAAAATAATGGCAACTGTGTATCGAACCCAATGCTCTTTAAAAAACCACCCTAATTTCTTAAAAACCGAAAACATCATTTCCCCTCCTTCATCATCCTGCTGATTGTACTTGCTACGTACTATTCATCGAGTCCTCCTTTGAAATCTTCACTGTGAATAAACGTCTAATCATCTTCATTCCTCCCTTTTCTCAACCGATCACCTAACAAAAAAAGGCTGCAGCGGAGCAGGAGAGATGACCTTTCATGCCGAAATTATCGATAAGGACGCGAAAACACGCCCTTATGATACTGACAACAAAAAGGGTCTCACACAGCAACGTGCAGCCTTTCGTTCAAAACAAACGGTTAACCTCGTTTATTGAAACAGGCGGGCTGCACAATCGATATGCACATCATGTGAAATGACTACAGCAAAAATTACTCTTCTCATCGTACAGCCCTCCTTTCTTGGTAAGTGAATTGGTTATTTACTTAACATAGGTTACTACTTTTGGAATTGTTAGTCAATTGTTAATTTAAAATATTTAAAAAAATCCAAACATTTAGTGCAGATTTATTTTATTCCTCTTCCTTAGCTCCCAATTCCATCGTCATAAACACACTGTTCGGGTCCTCCAAGTAATCTGCAAATGGCAGGCAATAACGAAACCCAAAGCTTTCATACAGCTTTTGCGCAGGATAAAAAGCCTCCATCGATCCCGTTTCTAAAGAAAGCCTGGCGTACCGTCGCATGCGTGCTTCATCAATGATATGCTTGAGTAATTGCCGCGCCACCCCTTTGCGCATATGCGCCGCAGACGTTCGCATCGATTTAATTTCCCCATGTGTCTCATCAAGCTCCTTTAGCGCCCCACACCCCAATAGATTCCCGTTTTCCCAGGCGCTCCAGACCGTCACATCCGCTTTCTTTAATTCCTCAAGGCCCAAGGCATGAACGCTCTCAGGAGGAGATGTAAGAGACATTCCCGCAAGATGCTCCATTATCAATGCAGCCATCTCACTGCCAGATAAATCATCTAATTTTATTTCCATTTTCATATCGCACATCCTTAATAAATTTGTTTAACTTCAGTATATCAACAATAGCTCCTCGCTGAATCACTTACCTAAATACATCTGTTTAGTACATGGTCTAAAATTTGAAACTTCCCGCAAAGACATTTGGTTTTCATTTTTTTCCAAACTACCTTGCAATAAACAGTACCTAGTGTCATACTATAGTTACTACCCAAGATTATATAATAGCAATGAAAGGGGGAACTGATGTGAATGTCCAGTTTAAGAAAGGTGTGCTTGAGCTATGTGTCCTTGTTCTCGTGAATAAGCGGGATCGATACGGCTATGAGCTCGTGCAGGAGATATCCGATAAATTCGAAATTTCCGAAGGAGCCGTGTACCCTCTTTTGCGGCGCCTAACGAAAGACGAATTCTTCACGACTTATCTCAAAAAATCGACAGAAGGACCTTCACGAAAGTATTACCACATAACACAAAGCGGCCGTACTTATATGGAACAGTTAATTGAGGAGTGGCGTATGTTTTCGCTTGGTGTTAATCAAATCATTAAAGAAGGTGAAGAGAATTGAAGAAAGAAGAATTTATTAACCAGCTTGCCGCACAGCTCCGCGGACTTCCGTCAGATGAGCGTGATGAGATTCTCGCAGATTACGAGGAGTATTTCGAAATAGGCCTGCTGGAAGGAAAGACAGAACAAGAAATATCTGCAGGGCTAGGTTCTCCAAGGACAATTGCAAAAGAATTGGCGCTTAATAGCTCTATCGCAAAAGTCGAGCACAAACCATCCATATCCAATGTTTTTAACGTAATTGGGCTGACGATTGGGTTAAGCTTCTTAAATTTCCTCCTGATCGTTGGACCTATAGCGGTTATCGTCTCCATCCTGTTTGCCGGATGGCTCGCAAGTATTACCATGATTGCAGCTCCCATTCTCCAATTAGCCGAAATTATGCTTGATTATGCTTATTTCTCCCTCTTTGAACTATTCATCTCCATTGGCGCTTGCGGGACTGGCCTTCTCCTATTTATCGGGATGTATCATCTATCAAAATTCTCCACTAGACTAATCATTCGTTATTGTAAATGGAATATGACTATCGTGAAGGGAAGGGAATCAAATGTTTAGAAGAATGTTTATTGCTGGGGTCGTCTTACTAGCCATTGGCGGGATTGGCGCTTTACTGACAGGAAAGTCATACTTCTTCGCCGCGGAGCGGGAACAGAGCACCACAAACTTTGCTGACGCTATCATCGAAGAAATTAACGTTAAGGGTGAAACAGGCTCTGTCTCGATTAAAAGTACGACAGGGGATGCCGTCATTGTTGAATCCAAAGGACCGAAAAAAGGCGAGCAGATTCAAACAGAGCTGGATGGACAGACACTCACCGTATCCACTCCTAAAAGGGGAATGATTGATTTTGGCATTAATTTCAACGAAAAGGGAACCGACATCATTATTTATCTCCCAGAAAAGTCCTATAAGAAAATCACGGCCAATAATGATATAGGTTCAATTAAAATTACGGGCATCCAAGCGGAAAGAATTCAATGTGAATCAGAAGTAGGAGATATCACCATCAAGGATTCAACAGGTGAGCTTAACTTAAAAAATGAGGTCGGGGATATCAAAATTGAAGTCCAAGCAATCAAACATTCCATCACCGCCAGTAATGAAATTGGCAATATCAAGATTTCTGTCAGCGAAAAACCTGAAGATCATTTTATTAGCGCTTATTCAGAAATAGGGAGCATTCGAACCTTCGGAAAGAAAACAAGCAGCTATTTGAGCGGAAATGGCAGCATTCCTGTTGACCTGAAAACAGAGATTGGTGATATTGACCTAGACAGCTAAAAAAGACAAAAGGACGGATGCTGATAAATAGCATCCGTCCTTTTGATAAAGCATAGTTTTTTGAATGAAAAACACTCGTTATGCCCTCGCGTTTTTCTGGCCGGCCGTCTCAAGCGCGATAACCGCTGCTGTAACTAAATGCATGATCATTCCCAGAACCGGGATGAACCCGACGACCGAAGTGATAATCCCGACAATATTGCCGGCTGCTCTTTCCCCTGCCTTGCTCGAAAAAATGACAAGTACAATATGAAAAATAAACATGATTCCCAGTGGAGCCCAGCCCGTCGAGAGAATGATGGCTCCGCCTAATACCGGAATTCCTAAAAAGGCTTCAATTCCAGCCGAAATCCATTTCAATAACCGCAATGTATCCCTATCCATTCTAATCACCCTCCTTATATAGAATAAATCCTATCAAACTTTGAGTATTTACTTATGTTAAATACATACTTGCCGGAACGACCTCAACAAGATTGCTTTCTTTAAGAAACTGTGAAATCAAATGAATATGCGAACCTCCTATGAGCAGCACAACCCGCTCATCTGGCGCAATCAGCTCAACAAGATTCTTGTAAATAATCAAATTGCGCTGATACCACCATCTCAGCCAATCAATCCCAACATAGTTCTCTCCATTTCCAATACGGGCCAATGCCATGTAAGATTCATGACTTAAACGGATGACCCGCTCATCATTGAGATATTGCATAAGCTCATAAATATTATCGATCTTCTCCATGGAGGCGTTATTGGGTTTTTGATAGGTCTCTTCAATGAAAGAAAGCAGCTTAGGCTGATTGGCCTTTGCCCATTCATAAACCTCACCTATACTTCTATTCCCGACCGCTTCCATCCAGTCAACCGCATAGACCATCTTATGGCCAGATTCAGCCGCTATTGGGAAGCCAAATTGATGCACTTCATCGACTACGGGCTTAAGCTCTCCCTTTAAATAGCGCTCGTATTCCGTATTCAGCCGAGTGTTCTCACTTTTTACAACCTCAAACGCCATTTTGGTCGGCCTAAACTCCTTCACATGATCAATGACCCGCCTGATTTCCTGCTGTCTCTCTATGCTGTTAATTCCCCCAATCTCTTTTCGGTACAAATCGGGTGTATAACGCAAATGAAATGTACCTAGAATCATAACCTTTGCTTTCCCCATCCAGTGTTTCTCCTCTCCATTCAGTTACCCAAAGAACAAATCGAAAATATTCGATGCTTTGGATGATTGCTTATTATAAAATTCGGAGTAGCCGCAGTCCTTGCAATAAACGACAATGAAGGTATTATGCTGGACATCCAGGAATTTCGACAAACCGGTTCCTGTCATGGCCACTTCCTTTTTCCCTGCATCCCTGCTCCCGCATTTAATACAGCCCTTATCACTCATACTCCTTCTCCTCCAATCGACCATTGATTTGTACCTTTAAGTACGATAGAGATGATAGAAAAGTTTCAAAATTCGAACATAACTTAACCTAAAAAAGTACACCACTTTTAAAGTGATGCACTTATGATCAGCGTTTATTTCTTATTAAATTGGCTTCTTCCAAGCGTCTCAAATGTCCTAGGGAACAGCCCGTAAATTTTGCTTCCTGCGTTCATCCAGCCTGGGGCATTTATCTCCCGCTTTCCTGTCATCATCGCATCCACGATTCGTCCGGCAAGCTTCACTGGATCAATCATCAGCCGGTCAATATTCTTTATGTAGGTACCTTCCTTGTCTGCAATATTGAAGAAATTAGTACGAATCGGTCCTGGATTAACAGAGGTCACGTAAACACCCTTGCCGTGCATTTCCATGCGAAGCGAGTTCGTGAATCCTAATACGGCATGCTTCGTCGCGGAATAGACGCTTGATTTCGGTGTAGCCATCTTGCCTGCCTGTGAGGCGATGTTGATGATATGACCAGAGCGCCGGCTGACCATCCCAGGGAGAACAAGCTTCGTGCATGTAATCAAGCCCAGCACATTCGTCTCTATCATGCCCTCCGCCTCATCTAAGTCCATTTCAAGGACCGAATCAAATACACCGAAGCCGGCATTGTTGACGAATACATCAATCTGCCCGACTTCATGCTCAATTTTACTAAATGTATCCTCAATGTCACCCCGTTTTGAGACATCAAGTCCATATATAGATGCCTTTATCGAGTAATTAGCGATTAATTCATCCCTGAGCTTCTCAAGCTTATCAAAGCTTCTTGCCATCAAGATCAGGTTTGCCCCGCTCTTAGCCGCTTGTCGTGCAATTTCCATCCCTAAACCGCCTGAAGCTCCGGTGATGGCAACTGTTTTGCCTTTAATCCGCTCGTTCATCCTTTTACCACTTCCTTATTCATGGGTTGTTACTCTATAATATAACACACCCTCTGCATCCTGCTTCTCCACTTTCTGGATGGATTCAAGATAATCCAGCTGCCCCAATGTTTCAAACAAGGCAAGGGCCGGATCCCTTTTAATTGCTTTAGGGAATAATTGCACTGCCAGCTCCAAGATTGTACTTTGTCCGTCACCGATGAGCTCCTTGACATGCATGGCTCTCTCATGCTGCATCCTCAGCCTCTTTTCGATTAAGCTGCGGACTGCTGTGATGTTATCGCCATGCCCGGGATAGACGATATTCAGCTTTTCTTTCTCTATTCGCTTTAAGCTTTCATTTAGCTGAAGCTGCGGCTTAAATCTCGAATCACCTTTTTTCTTAGGCGGCTCTAAGATAGGGTTAGGGGATATTCGGCCCAGCAGCAAATCTCCGCCAATCAGGCTTCCGGTCTCCTCATGGTAAAAGGAAAGATGGCCCTGTGAATGGCCGAACGTTTCCATTACAGACCAGTCCTCATGGCCGGGAATCTTATCTCCCTCCTTAAGAAACCCCGTCAATGGCTTGGAGCCAGAGTAGGTATACATCGATTCCACATTATTGGCGTATTTCATGTATTCCTTTGGTACCCCCATCTTCCTCGACATACCAGTAAAATACTCTCGCTGCCAATCCATAAATTCATCATTCCGTACTAAATAGCGCTGACCATCTTCATGGCCAAGCAATTCCTTTCCTTCAAAAAGATCCACTAACCCGCAATGGTCAGAATGATGATGGGTCAAGATGACCTGGTCGATATCTGAGATAGTATAGCCGCGCTCATTCAGCTGACTTTCAAGGGCATTTTTTGCTTCTTTTGTTTTTACGCCTGCATCAATCAATGTTAACTTCTCGCCCTCAATCAGAAATACATTGACATCGCCAACCGCAAAAGGCGTTGGCAGGATGATTTTTTCAGCTGCTTTTGTCTGTGTCATCTCAGCACTTCTCCCCAAAATTGTTTTTATCGTTATTTTTACATAATTTGGTTGAAATATCTATCCTTTACACTTGCATATCCAGAAAATTCACTACGTCCTATCTCTTGACATCTAATCAAAATTTTAGCATAATTCCTTTAACTAAACCGTATAATTTAATGATCATGGCAATGATAAAGGCCAAGTAAGCATGGCAGTATGGTGAAAGAGAATGGGTCCCTCGGCTGTAAGGTCCCATCGCCCTCTACCCGTGCCTGAACCTCCCTTTTGAGCCTTTCAGGAAAACCTGAACGCTTCGCCAGCGTTACACGGCATTAAGTGGTGAACTAGAGGAATTGTTCCTGATGTTCACTAATGAAGGTGGTACCACGGAAGAATAGCCTTTCGTCCTTTTAGGATGAAGGGCTTTTTACTTTTTTAAAGGGGGAAATCTTAATGGATAAGAAAATAGCTTTCTTGGGAGCCGGGTCCATGGCAGAGGCCCTCATTTCAGGTCTGGTCGCTCGCATTGGGAGCCGCCCGGCTAATATTTGGGTCAATAACCGCTCTAATGACAGCCAGCTTGAAAGGCTGCAAAAAGAATACGGCGTTATTCCTTCTCGGGATATGCCATCAATGTTAAAAGGGGCAGAGGTGGTCATAATCGCCGTTAAGCCGAAGGATGTGCTGGCTGCGCTTACACAGGCAAAGGAGCATTTAAACAAGGATATGCTATTGATTTCTGTTGCAGCGGGCATATCCACGGCCAGCCTCAAGTCCATCATTGACCTAGATATCCCTATTATCCGAGCGATGCCAAACACATCTGCTGCGGTCGGAAAATCAGCTACAGCACTCTCCGGCAATGAATTTGTAAAAGATAAGGACAAGCAGCTTGCCAAGGAAATCTTCGGCACGGTAGGGATGGCTGTATATACGGATGAGAATCAGATGGATGCTGTCACCGGCCTGTCCGGAAGCGGCCCAGCCTATATCTATTATTTGATTGAAGCGATGCAGCTATCCGCCGAGCAGATTGGTCTAAAGCCGGAGGATGCCCAAAAGCTCATCATCCAAACCTTGATAGGGGCAGCTGAAATGGTTCACACATCAGATAAAACGCCGCTAACACTAAGAATGGAAGTGACTAGCCCAGGCGGCACGACAGAAGCTGGCATTCGTGTTCTTGAGGAAAAGGGCGTAAGGGACGCATTGATTGAATGCATCCAGACAGCTACGAATCGCTCCAGCGAGATGGGTATAGAGCTTTCACAGAAGATTAGCAAAGGAATTCTGTCCAACTAGTTGAGACTTTTTTCGTCCATTTTAAAATTAGGGCGGAATGTATCAATATTTGTCCAATCTAATTTTACTAATCTCCATATGCTGTATACAGGGATAGGGTTTTAGAGCAGCTTGCCATCCTATTCTCCATTCTTCCGTATAGGAGGTGGAACATATGGGTCACGATAAAGGACAAGGGTCTTACGGAGGACATGGTGTTGGAAGCTTTGCTTTCATTGTCGTTCTGTTCATTTTGCTCATAATTGTTGGCGCTTCTTTCGTTTACTAAGCAGCTCGCCGCAAACAGAGAGGGTTGACACAAGCTATTGCTTTGTCAGCCCTCTTTTCCATTTGCCTGGAAACAAACTAATCGCATCTATCTATAGGGTATTGTTATAATGATGGCACAAGGAGGGATTTTCAGATGAAACATAAGCAACCATTATTATTTGAACCATACACGATTAAAGACATCACCTTCAAAAACCGGATTGTGATGGCACCTATGTGCATGTATTCTAGCCATAATCAGGACGGGAAAGTCGAAAACTGGCATCTCACTCATTACACAAGCCGAGCGGTCGGTCAAGTAGGCTTAATTGTCGTGGAAGCGACCTCTGTTACCCCGCAAGGCCGAATCAGCGCCCAGGATTTAGGCATCTGGGAAGACAGCCAAATTGAAGGGCTACATACATTAACTTCGATGATGAAGGAATATGGCACAGTTCCGGGCATTCAGCTTGCACATGCCGGAAGAAAAGCCGGTATCGACGGCGAAATCATCGCACCCGCCTCCACTCCATTTAAAGAGGGAGACAAGGAACCGAAAGCCATGACAAAAGAAGAGATTGAAGAAACGATTGAAGCCTTCAGGCAGGGAGCAATCCGCGCCAAGAAAGCAGGCTTTGAGGTCATTGAAATCCATGCGGCACATGGCTATTTAATCAATGAATTCCTTAGCCCCGCTGTCAACACACGCACAGATGAATATGGCGGCTCAAAGGAAAATCAATATCGTTTTCTTCATGAGATTATTTCGGCAATCAAAACTGTCTGGGACGGTCCATTATTCGTCCGCATCTCTGCAAGCGATTATAGCGAAAACGGCTACACAGCAGAAGATTATGTCCAGTATGCACAATGGATGAAGGAGGATGGC
This sequence comes from Pradoshia eiseniae, assembly GCF_002946355.1. Lineage (NCBI taxonomy): Bacteria > Bacillati > Bacillota > Bacilli > Caryophanales > Bacillaceae > Pradoshia > Pradoshia eiseniae. The sequence continues at coordinate 354,074 of NZ_PKOZ01000001.1, read as the reverse complement.
ATCGACTTGGTTGATATCAGCTCAGGCGGCGTTCTGCCTGTTTCCGTTCCAAGCTATCCTGGCTACCAGGTTCCTTTCTCTGAAACGATTAAGCACGGGGCTGATATTGCAACTGGTGCAGTCGGCTTAATTACGACTGGTATACAGGCTGAGGAAATCCTTCAAAACAACCGGGCAGACCTCATCTTTCTGGGACGTGAGCTTCTGCGTGATCCTTATTGGCCAAAGAATGCTGCCAAAGAGCTTCGCTATGAAATCAAGCCGCCTGTCCAATACCGATTCGGATGGTAATACAAAAGATGGAAACTAAGCTTGGTTTCCATCTTTTTCATAAACTGATTGTTAGATAGCCCTCCCATTTGATAGGATGAGTGAAACAAGTAATCTTTTATCTATTCGAAAATGATGTGCACTAAGATTCTCCCGCTCTTAATGGAGAGGCTGCGCCTCTTTGCTTAAGATCCACTACAGTCTAAATCTTACGGAGTGTTGGAAATGAACAATACATTGATTGGTTCACTCTATTTAACTATAGCTTCAAGCATATGGGGAGGCATGTATGTCGTCGTCAAACATACCGTTTCTGTCATTCCGCCATTGGAGCTCGTATGGATGCGCTATGCCATCGCACTCATCACACTGATTATCATTGGATTAGCAAGTAAACAGAATTGGCGTGTGAACAGGCATCATCTTCTTCTGATTGTCGCCATCTCCATCATCGGATATGTCATCTCCATTATCACCCAAGAAACCGGGACCATGCTCTCAACCGCGCAAATGGGCGCAATCATTACTTCTACGACACCTGCTTTCATGGTTTTATTCGCCAGCATGATTTTGAAAGAGCGACTTACCCTCAAAAAGTCACTATCAGTCATTTTAGCTACAATTGGTGTGTTAACGATTGTCGGCATTGATGATATCAATCTATCTAGCACACTTGGCGGATTATCACTCCTTATCGCTGCCTTAACATGGGCATTCATGTCAGTATTGATCAAGCGGCTCCCGACGGATTATTCACAGATTGTCATAACAGCCTATGCCGTTTTCATAGCAGTTGTTGTTTTGACGCCCTTTGTCATACAGCGCTATCCGCAAGTGCCGCTAAATGAATTGGCCCAGCCAGATATTTTGGGGGGATTGCTATACTTGGGCGTCATCTCTACCTCACTTGCCTTTCTTCTATGGAATCGGGGTCTGCAAATGCTTAATGCCTCAAGCGGCGGGACTTTCTTCTTCTTTCAGCCGGTGGTTGGAGCATTTTTAGGCTGGGCCATTTTAGGAGAAAGTCTGAGCATCACATTTTGGATCGGTTCTATTTTAATCTTGGTGGGGGTTTTAATAGCCGTGAAGGAGCCTCAGCATAAAGTGAGCAGCCCTATAATGGAGCAATGAACAGGCAGAACGCAAATGACGGAATTTATTTGTGTTCTGCTCATTAAAATTTATTATGTAAAGGATGACAGATGAAGATGTTCCCTAATGGCATAACTGGCTTTTATGGGCCTGGAGGTCATAATCCGCCGCAAATAGACGAATCATTATTCAAACAAATAGGCTATTCTGCCTTATCACGTCATGGCGGAAAAGTAATAGAGTTTCAAGCACCTCAATATCCGGCAAATTATTATACTGTGCATGCTGAAATGTCAGACAGTCCGTTCTTTATACTCCTGAATGAACATTATCCCTTCCTCGCTTTCGCATCAGCCGTTGAATATGGAAGCATCCAATTCATGGACATACCAGCCCTTCACGAGGATTTCTCTCCCTTTTATCGAATAATGAGTGCAGCGGAACTAGGCAAGCCTTTTAATCTATCATTAACAAGGGGGAGTGAAATAAGACGTGCTGAATTGGAGCAGATTACTTTCTGGAAACCTGAAACAATCGGTCAAATAATCTATAATCATTGGGATTGAGAAAGCATACAGGATGATAGATTGGAAGATATTCTGGGATTAAATTGATAGCCTCATCCCCCCGCTCTATTCCAAAATAATAAGTTCACTGTCACTCCCCTGTCTTTTTTGTTTCATTATCTCGCTGAAATGAATATTCATCCCATTCATTTCAGCGAGATATCACTAATGACTACTTATCAGGCTGCCTAGTTAAAATCACTTTTAGTAACTTCCTCAAGTCATCAACTATCTCTTTTTCCCCTTAAAGATTTAATCTTGCAATAAGGAAAAATAGTCTACTTTCTTTGTCCTGCTCATTCCCATTCCTTTGCAACTACATCTCTTCTTGTCGAATAATATATTTTTCGCAATTTTCCATTTACCCCATTTACATTCCGCCATTATGGGAGTATGATAATTTTCAGTTTCAGATTTTCTAAATCGCTGAGACCGTAATGGTGCGGGGGACCCGAATGTTTCTTGGGGTGAATCCTTTTATTAAGGTAGGGCTACTCATGGTCCGAATCCGACAGCTAACCTCGTAAGCGTTATATGAGAAGGAAGGTGGAACTTGTGATGCCAAGACTAACATCCTAGGTGTCTGCAAGTCTATTTCTTATTGGACTTGCAGGCATTTTTTATTCCAAAGGTTTAGCCTTTCGATAAAAATGTCTGTTTATTGACGAAAATCAAACAGGCAGGGTGATGACTATGTTTTACTATTCGATGAAAAGAAGGCTTATCGGTAAACCGCTAAAATCAACCCAATTATCTGAACAAAGATTAAATAAAACAAAGGCGCTCGCCATCCTTTCATCCGATGCACTTTCATCAGTCGCATACGGACCAGAGCAGATCTTGATTATCTTGATGACCGTTGGAATGGCCGCTTTCTGGTATTCGCTCCCAATTGCGGTTGGAGTAGTCATCCTTTTGGCCATCATCATCCTCTCCTATCGGCAAATTATTTATGCCTATCCGCATGGCGGCGGGGCTTATATGGTCTCTAAGGAAAATCTGGGGATGAATCCGGGTCTAGTTGCAGGAGGCTCACTCTTTATCGACTATATATTGACCGTGGCTGTGAGTGTGTCTGCGGGTACAGATGCTATTACGTCCGCCATTCCCGCCTTGTATGATTACCGGGTCTATTTAGCGGTCGGCCTTGTTTTCTTGCTGACGGTGCTGAATTTACGGGGATTGAATGAATCAGCTTCCATTTTAGCCTATCCTGTTTATTTGTTCATATTGGCCATTTTAATGATGATTGGTGCAGGAGTGTATCATATCGCAGCCGGAGACGTTTCACCGGCAGCTCATTCTCCAATGGGAACACCCGTTACAGGTATTACGCTCTTTCTATTGCTTAGGGCATTTGCTTCTGGAAGCTCAGCCTTAACAGGCGTTGAGGCCATTTCTAACGCCATCCCAAACTTTAAGCAGCCGGAGCCTGTAAATGCGGCCAAAACCTTGTCGTATATGGGGATTATACTAGCGATTCTCTTCTGCGGCATTGTCTTTATCAGCTATTATTACGGGGTGGCGCCAACGATGAAGGAAACGGTTGTCTCCCAGGTTGGGGCTGAAATTTTCGGAAGAGGCGGATTTTATTATTTTATTCAAGGAACGACTGCCCTCATCCTCGTGCTTGCAGCTAATACCGGTTACTCTGCCTTCCCGCTGCTCGCGGTGAACTTAACGAATGATCAATTTCTGCCGCGGATGTTCCGTATGCGCGGCGACCGGCTCGGTTATTCAAATGGCATTATCTTCCTCGGGGTGACAGCAAGTCTTTTGATTATCGCCTTTCAAGTTCATACAGAGCATCTCATTCCGCTGTATGCAGTTGGGGTATTCATACCGTTCACCCTCGCTCAGGCCGGAATGATGAGAAAATGGATGAGGGGGAAGCCAGAGGGCTGGCGGGCGAAGCTCATGATCAATACGGCTGGTGCCATCATCTGCTTCGTCGTTATGCTCATGTTCTTTTTAACCAAATTCTCGCAGGTATGGCCGGTGCTCATCTTCCTTCCGATTGTCATATGGGTGTTCCATCAAATCCGCAAGCATTATATCGCGGTCGGTGAACAGCTGAAAATCACGAAGGAAACAGAAGCTTTAGCGCCGGATGGAAATGTGATTATTGTCCCGGTATCCGGCATCACACGTGTGGTGGATAACTCGTTGCAATATGCGCGCTCCCTCTCTCCAGATCGGCTGATAGCCGTCTATGTGGCATTTGAGAAAGAGGATATAAAAACATTTGAGAAGAAATGGGCGGCCTGGCAGCCAGATGTGAAGCTTGTGACCTTATATTCGCCATACCGGAGCATTATCCAGCCGCTCAGCAAATTTATCAATATCGTCGAGAAAAAAGCCAGGGAAGCTAATTTCCAAGTGACGGTCATCTTCCCGCAGTTCATCCCGAAAAAAGGCTGGCATAACTTCCTGCATAACCAATCTAGTCTCATGATCCGGGCGAATCTGCTGTATCGCAAGAATTTAATCATCACGATTGTACCCTATCATTTAATAAAGTAAAATTATGTAAACGAAATAAAAAGATGCCCTAATGTAACGATTGCCTCCTAAAGAGCCAAAAAGCCAAACCAGCCCTTTTATGAAAGGCGGTTTGGCTTTTTTCATAGCTTAAAGAATGCAAGATCATGGGCAATCTCCGTGTTCGGGAAGAGTTCTCTCGCCTCTGCTTGCAGCTCAATCGCATCATCCTCAGTAAAACGGGAACTGATGTGAGTCAGTATAAGCCTTTTTGCCCCCGCTTCTCTGGCACATTGGGCAGCTTGGACAGTCGTCGAATGGAAGTAATCCCTCGCCATCTCTTCCTGTCCTTTATTGAAGGTCGCCTCATGCACGAGACAATCCGCCCCTTCTGCCAAGCGCTGCGCATTCGAGCATGGCCTCGTATCACCAAGGATGGTTATAACCCTGCCTTCTTTAGGCGATCCCACATAATCAGCACCATTGATGATTCGTCCATCCGGAAGCTCAACAATCTCCTTATTCTTAATTCGGCCATATAAAGGACCGGGCGGAATGTTTTCTTCTTTTAAAAGAACAGCATTCAGTTCGCCAGGTTTCTCCTTTTCTACTATCCTGTATCCATAGCTCAAAACCGCATGGTCGAGCGGAAGAGCTTCTACTCGAAAGGAATCATCCTCAAACAGAATCGATTCCTCTCCAATTTCTACAAAAGAGAGCTGATACTTCAAATGAGTCTGGCTGACACGAAGGGAAGTTTCGATATACTCCTTAATGCCAACTGGCCCATATACCGTCAGCGGCTCTGTTCCGCCTTGAAAGGAGCGGCTCCCGAGCAGCCCAGGAAGTCCATATATATGGTCCCCATGCAAATGGGTAATAAAAATCTTCTCAATTTTTCTCGTCTTTACGGCTGTCTTCAAAATTTGATGCTGAGTTGCTTCTCCGCAATCGAACATCCAACTGGCAGCTCTCTCTTCATTCATCTGCAAAACAATTGATGAGACATTACGCAACTTGGCAGGTATGCCTGCTCCTGTCCCCAGAAATACTAATTCCAATCTCAATTCCTCCAACTACATTCAGTATCCTCATTTTACCCTATTATCATCTATTTTTCAGCCATTGCGAAAACTCTTATTACTTATTTTTCCTATATAACAATAATGAAAAATATTTTGCATTCTCTTGCAATAGATGTAAACTAGATACGAGTATTTAAACCCAACTACTTTCATTGCTAAACACTTTGGCAAGATATAAAATAGTATATCGAAAATAAGGAAAACAAAGAGAGGTTCTAAACATGCCCACTTTTACTAAACAATCGGGATTGCTTATGATCTTTGGGGCAACTGGTGATTTGGCTCAGCGTAAATTGTTCCCATCACTATATCGCCTCTACAAAAAAGGAAGACTATCAGAGAATTTTGCTTGTATCGGCATTGGGAGACGCGAATGGGATACGGAGCGCCTTAAACAGCACATCTTCGAATCCATTGCGAATGAGCAAGGCAATACGGAAGAGAAACAAGAATTCATTAAGCTTTTCTATTATCATTCTCTAGACGTAAGTCAAAAAGAATCATCCTACCATGAATTAAGAGAATTAGCTGATACCCTCGATAGTCAATATGACTTAAAAGGCAACCGCCTATTCTACCTTGCCATGGCACCCGAATACTTCGGTTCTATCGCTACACGGCTTAAAGAGGATGGTTTAACCGAAACCCCTGGCTATAAGCGTCTTGTTATCGAAAAACCATTTGGCCATGATTTTGAATCAGCAAGACAATTGAACGATCAGCTGCGCAAATCATTCTCAGAGGATGAAATCTACCGGATTGACCACTACCTCGGAAAAGAAATGGTTCAAAACATCGAGGTCATTCGTTTTGCGAACGCCTTCTTTGAGCCGCTATGGAATAATCATTACATAGCCAATATTCAAATCACCTCCACGGAAACCCTCGGTGTAGAGGACCGCGGAAGGTATTACGAAAACAGCGGGGCTTTGCGCGATATGGTCCAAAACCATATCATGCAGATTGTTTCCTTGCTGGCAATGGAACCGCCGATCAAGCTATCCACAGACGAAATCAGAAGCGAAAAGGTGAAGGTCCTTCGGGCACTTAAACCAATCAAGGATGATGAAGTCGATAATTATTTCGTTCGCGGCCAATATGGAGCTGGCGAAATGAACGGGGAGCTTGTACCGAGTTACCGGGAAGAAAACATGGTGGCTGATGACTCAAACACCGAAACATTCGTGGCTGGCAAGCTCTTGTTTGATAACTTCCGCTGGGCAGGCGTTCCATTCTATATCCGCACTGGAAAACGACTTGGAGAGAAGTCTACCCAGATCGTCGTACAATTCAAGGATGTGCCAATGAACCTGTTCTACAGAACGGAAGAAAAGCTGAACCCGAATCTGCTAGTGATTAACATCCAACCAGAAGAAGGCATCACTCTTCACCTGAATGCGAAAAAAGGCGGAAAAACGCCAGTTCAATTGAGCTTCTTGACATCCAAATATGACCGTTTCAATACACCGGAAGCATATGAACGCCTGCTCTTTGACGCTATGCGCGGCGATGCGACTAACTTCTCACACTGGGACGAGGTTGCCCTCTCATGGAAATACACAGATGTCATTTCTCGTGCCTGGGAAAGAGAGCCGGCTGCAAACTTCCCGAACTACCCTTCCGGTTCAATGGGACCAGTGACCGCCGATGAATTACTCGCAAAAGACGGCTTCCATTGGTGGCCTGTCATACAAGAAGAAAAATAATCGTTAAAAGGAGTTTTGACAGTGAAAATCCATGACGTTTCCATGCCAATCTACAAAGGAATGCCCGTATACAAAAATATCGAGGACAAACAGCCAAGCTTCAATACCGTCACAAACGGTCATGTAACTGAATCTCGCATCACTCTCGATGCCCATGTCGGCACACACACAGATGCCCCGCTTCACATGATCAATGACGGGGACACTATTGAAACAATCGGCCTAGAAAGACTTGTAAGAAAATGCAAAGTCCTGGACCTGACAGAGGTTGAAGGCTTAATAGAAAAAGAAGATCTCGAAGGACAGAAAATCGAAAAAGATGACTTCCTTCTCTTCAAAACAAAAAATTCTTTTGATGAGGAATTTAATTTTGATTTTATCGCGCTTGGCGAAAGCGGTGCGAAATATTTGTCAGAAATCGGCATTGAAGGTGTCGGCATCGATGGTCTCGGTGTAGAACGCGCGCAGCCTGGCCATCCTACGCACAGAACCTTATTCTCCAATGACATCATCGTTATTGAAGGCCTTCGCCTGAAGGATGTTGCAGCCGGGGAATACTTCATGGTAGCAGCTCCTTTGAAATTAGTCGGCATTGACGCAGCTCCATCACGTGTCATTTTGATTGAAGGGATTCTGTAATTCGTCAAGATATATATAATTTAACCGGCCAAGTCCGCAAGAATAGTGGACTTGGCCGGTTTTGTTTTCTTCCGCGGCTGATTTTCATGGAATCTGGCGTGGGTAGAAGAGTTGCCCACCCTTAGTCCACCCTTCCCCCTTTTGACTGGGGTTAGGGTGGGCCTTCTCTGACGATTCCCATCCTTTGCCCATCCTTTCCCCCTTTGCCTGGGGTTAGGATGGGCCTTCTCTGACGATTCCCATCCTTTGCCCATCCTTTCCCCCCTTTGACTGGGGTTAGGGTGGGCCTTCTCTGACGATTCCCATCCTTTGACCACCCTTTACCCACCCTAACCTCCTTTGCCTAGGGTTAGAGTGGGCCTTCTCTTATCAAATTTGCGCATACCCCTACAAGCACATACGAAGACCACCCCGCAAGGCCATAAACAGCATGACAACACCACACAAAAATAAAAAAGCTCCCTTTTTCAGGTGAGCTTCCATCTTTTTTATGATAAAAATCGTTTCCTCACTTCAGGCGTCGGCAGCTCACAGGCTGTTTTCTCACCGAACCATTTTAGCCGGTTGCGGGCAACCCTATCATACACGGCATCTCTGATTGGCCGGGGAATGACAATGAAGATATACAGCCATTTCCATCCTCCCTTTAATTCGCGCGCAATCTTTAGAGCCGCGGTAGATTTTGAATGATATTTTTCTCCTTGGATAAGGATGATGCTGTCCAGTTCTTCAGGTATGTGATAGTCCTTTCTTAATTGAAAGCCTGTATCACTTTGAAGGGAGCAAAAAGAAAATTTCCCGTTCAGGTCTCTTTTAAGGATAAATTGCACACTTTTGTCGCAAAATTGGCATACGCCATCAAACAGGATAATCTGGTTCAACTAAAGTTACCCCCTTTTCTCCTTCACTACCATTCATTATAACATATTTTTCCACACCCACCTCCAACAGAAACTCATAGATACACCATGAACGATTTTGATTGTTTTCGAATGAAGTTTTTGGAAAACAATTTCTTTATAGTTAATTTTAGGAGGTGATCCCTTGCTTACACCCGAAAGACATCAATACATCATCGATAAGATTAAGCAAGAAGGCTTCGTAAAGATACAGAAACTTATTAAGGAATTAAATGCTTCCGAATCAACCATCCGCCGGGATTTGAGCCAGCTTGAGGAAATGCAACTGCTCAAACGAGTCCATGGAGGAGCCGAGTCAGTGAAGAAACGAGGGCAAGAGGCGACTATCACGGAAAAGTCGACGAGACATCTGCAAGAAAAGAAAGCAATAGCCAAGTATGCAGCAGGCTTGATTGAAGAGGGAGATTGTATTTATCTCGATGCAGGAACGACCACGCTTGAAATGATTCCCTACATAAAGGATAAAGCGATAACGGTTGTGACAAATGGCATTCAACAGGCTGCAGCTCTTAAGGATTGTGATATTATCACCTACTTGATAGGGGGCAGAATTAAAAAATCAACGAATGCTTTAATCGGCAGCCAGGCGATTCAAAACCTTACCTATTATCGCTTCGATAAATGCTTTCTTGGCATGAATGGCATTCATCCGGAATGGGGGTACAGCACTCCAGATCCCGAGGAGGCTGTCCTGAAGAAATCAGCTATTGATTTGGGAAAGGAAAGCTATGTTCTCGCAGATTACAGCAAGTTGGGAGAAACATCCTTTTCAAAAGTAGCCGAATTAAGCCAGGCTTCCATCATCACAAGTGGGATAGATTCAGACAAAGAAGCTAAATATAGAATGAATACGATTATAAAGGTAGTGAAACCATGATTTATACCGTAACATTGAATCCCTCTGTTGACTTCATCGTAGAGGTGGAAGATTTTCAGCTTGATGGATTAAACAGAATGAGCAAGGAAGCTAAATATCCAGGCGGAAAGGGAATTAACGTTTCGCGCATTCTGAAAAGAATAGACGTTGATAACACGGCCCTCGGGTTTTACGGCGGTTTCCCTGGCGAATTTATTCTTGATGCCTTAAGAAAAGAAGGGGTCAAAGCAGATTTCATCCAAGTTGATGAAGACTCGCGCATTAACATTAAGCTTAAGACTGGACATGAAACCGAGATTAACGGACTTGGTCCAGCAATCAGCTCCGATAAAATGAATGACCTTATCAAGAAGCTTGAAGGACTGACAGAGAGCGATATTCTTATTCTTTCAGGGAGCATCCCCCCTTCTATGCCGAAGGATTTGTATCAAGAATGGACGAGGAGTTTCGCAGGCAAGGGCATTTCTGTTGTTGTTGATACTAGCGGAAAGGCCCTTTTGGACGTAGTGAAAGAGCACCCCTTCCTCGTAAAGCCCAATCACCATGAGCTAGGCGAACTGTTTGACAAGAAAATAGACACTGCAGATGATGCGATACATTATGGCAAAATCCTTGTTGAACAAGGGGCTCAAAACGTCATCGTATCGATGGCTGGCGATGGAGCCCTTTTAATCAATAAGGAAGAGGTTTACTCAGCGACTATTCCACAGGGCACAGTAAAAAATTCCACCGGTGCCGGTGATTCACTTGTTGCCGGATTCATTGGCAAATGGGATCAAACAAAGGACTTGCTGCAGGCCTTCCAATATGGAGTCGCCTCCGGAAGTGCGACGGCCTTTAACTATGACCTCGCCGAAAAGCAGGATATTGAGGCATTGCTCCCGCAAGTACACATAACAAAAATATAAGGAAGTGACGAAATGAAAATTACTGATTTATTAAAGAAGGAAACCATTGTCCTTCACCTGTCTTCCTCCAATAAACAAGAAGTAATCGAAGAACTTGTGAATAAGCTTGATACGGCTGGCAGACTATCCGACCGCGAAGGCTATAAACAAGCTATTATCGAACGTGAACAACAAAGCACGACTGGAATAGGTGAAGGAATTGCCATCCCTCACGCCAAATCAGGAGCGGTAAAAGAAGCCGCCCTTTGCTTCGGACGTTCAAAGGATGGGATTGATTATGAATCCCTAGATGGACAACCGGCAAAATTATTCTTCATGATTGCCGCACCTGAAGGCGCAAATGATACGCATTTAGATACCCTTTCCAAGCTGTCTTCTATGCTAATGTATGATGATTTCAGGCAAGCCCTTCTAAATGCCGGCTCTGCTGATGAGGTCCTTTCCATCATTGATGCTAAGCAAACTGAACTAGAAGGCGAAGACTCCGCTGATCAGCCTGCTCCAGATACTGCTGAAGCAGAAGCAGAAGGCTATGTTTTAGCGGTTACAGCTTGCCCAACAGGTATCGCACATACTTATATGGCAGCAGATGCTCTTAAAGCAAAAGCAAAAGAAATGGGTGTTAACATCAAGGTAGAGACAAATGGATCAACCGGTATCAAAAACCCATTAACGGATGAAGATATCAAAAAAGCACGCGGCATTATCGTTGCAGCGGACAAGCAGGTTGAAATGAATCGCTTTGACGGAAAGCCTGTCATCCAAGTTCCGGTAGCACAAGGTATCCGTAAGCCTGAGGAATTAATCAATCGTGCATTAAAACAGGATGCGCCGATTTACAAAGCGCAAGGCGGTGCTGAACAAGAATCGGGCGACCAAGAGAAAACAAGCATTGGCTCTCAAATCTATAAGCATTTGATGAGCGGTGTCAGCAATATGCTCCCATTCGTTGTCGGTGGCGGTCTGTTGATTGCCATATCATTCTTGTTCGGGATTCACTCAGCTGACCCAAGTTCAGCTGAGTACAATGCATTCGCTGCTGCGGTGAACTCTATTGGCGGCGGAACAAATGGCGCTTTCTTCTTGCTAGTTCCAGTACTTGCCGGATTCATCGCCAGCTCTATTGCAGACCGCCCTGGCTTTATGCCTGGTATGGTCGGCGGTTTGCTGGCTGCAACAGCCGGCGCCGGTTTCCTTGGCGGCTTAATTGCCGGTTTCCTGGCTGGTTATGTAACTCTTGGCGTTAAAAAAAGCTTTAACTGGCTCCCAGCTTCACTCGAAGGTATCAAGCCTGTATTGCTTTATCCATTATTCAGTCTCTTGATAACTGGTTTGATTATGGTGTTCGTCATTAACGAGCCAGTCGTTTACTTGAATACAGCTCTTACAAACTGGCTTGAAACATTAAGCGGTGCCAACGCTGTCATCCTTGGGCTTATTGTCGGCGGCATGATGGCGGTTGATATGGGCGGACCAATCAACAAAGCAGCCTTTACATTCGGTATTGCGGCGATTGCCGCCGGCAACGGTGTACCGCACGCAGCCATCATGGCTGGCGGTATGGTTCCGCCGCTTGGTATTGCCTTGTCTACCACCTTCTTCAAGCATAAGTACACAAGACAAGAACGTGATTCCGGTCTGACAAACTACGTGATGGGTGCGTCCTTCATCACTGAAGGTGCCATTCCATTTGCAGCAGCCGATCCAATCCGTGTAATCGTCAGCTCTGTGGTCGGTGCAGCTACTGCCGGTGCCCTTTCCGCCGCTTTTGGATGTTCTACACCTGCTCCGCACGGAGGAATATTCGTTATCGCCTTAATTGAACGTCCATTCATGTACTTACTGGCAATCCTGATTGGTTCAGCTGTGACAGCTATCATGCTTGGATTCTGGAAGAAGAACGCAGAAATTAAAAATGTCGCATAATGCCACATTCGGGCGATTCCTTTTAATAAGGAATCGTTCTTTTTTATTCAAAAATAACATTTCCAGACATTTTCCAATCGACAAACGTTTGTTTATATTCCTTTAATCATATTTTTTAGTATGTTAGTATAATTATATGAGCCCAAGAAAGGAGTGGATAACATGAGGTATATGAAAGCTGTAACCTTTGCTGCCGCAGCGTTAATGACAACAGCCTTTGCTGAAGAAACACAGGCTTCAACAACGTATACGGTCAAAAAAGGTGATACACTTTCAGCGATTGCCGTCAAACATAAAACTACTGTGTCAAAAATCATGCAGTGGAATAATCTCAATTCAACGGTAATCTATCCTAACCAAATACTGTCCATTGGCACCAATTCGTCAACAAGTACATCCCCATCGAGCAACCCAGGCAGCTCGGTGAGTACAAGCAGTAAAACTTACACTGTGGAAGCCGGAGATACTTTATACGAGATTGCCAAAAAACACGGAACATCCATCAGTAACTTAAAGAGCTGGAACAATATTTCTGGATCAATTATCTATCCAAAGCAAGTCTTGATTGTATCCAAGTCATCGGATGTAACTGATAGCAGCAGCTCAAGCTCGAATAATAGTTCAAGTAGTTCAAGCTCAAACAATATTGCTTCTCCTGCTGAAACCTATACTGTCAAAGCAGGTGATACGCTATCTGTGATTGCCAAGAAGCACAATATCACTCTATCGCAATTGATGTCTTGGAATAATAAGACGAAAACGCTAATCTATCCGGGTGAAGTGCTGAAGGTCACAAGCAGTGCTGCTTCAAATTCATCGAACAGTTCATCCAGCTCATCCAATTCATCCGGTTCTTCCAATACGGAAACAACTATTACGTACACAGTTAAAAGCGGTGACACATTGTCTGTTATCGCACGTAAGTACAATTTGACCGTTTCACAAATCAAATCACAAAACGGGCTCAGCTCTGATATCATTTATATTGGGCAGAAACTGAAGCTATCGACAGCAACGGACTCTATGTCATCGGTATCTAAGCCTTCAAACGGCTCGACATCTGCACAGCAAACAATTGGTAATCCGGAATTTACAGCAAAGATGATCTCGATTGCCAAAAGCATGATTGGCACGAAATATGTATGGGGAGGTTCCTCCATATCAGGTGTAGACTGCAGCGGCTTCATCTATTATGTTCTGAACAAGGCCGGCCATAGCATCGGCCGTTATTCAGCCCAAGGCTATTATGACCGCTCATACTATGTCAACAACCCGCAGCCTGGTGATCTCCTATTCTTTGCTGGCACATATAAGCCAGGGATTTCACATTTAGGCATCTATCTCGGGAACAATCAGTTCATTCATGCTGATAATCAGGGTGTTCGTATTACGAGTACATCGAACAGCTATTATAAGAAGTATTTTGAGTGCTACAAGCGTCTATATGAGAACTAAAAACGTGAAAAGGCTCCCGATTCAGCGGGGGCTTTTTTCTATCATAAAAGCTTATACATCAAACAATCATCCACATATTTGCCCCCTATTAAGAACTCCTCTACAAGCCGACCTTGATGCAAATAGCCATTTTTCTCATAAAAGGAGATGGCTCTTTCATTGGTGGCAAGAACGCGAAGGCATATTTTACGGATATTCATCATCCGTCCTTTTTCCTCAATATGTGCCAGCAGCCTGCTGCCTGTTCCCCGACGTCCCAAATCGGGATGGACACCAATCGCAAGCTCCCATACATGGCGATTAGACTCTAGCATCGTCGGGTTCTTGACGGATATATACCCTGCCACTCTGCCCTCATGTATGGCAACAAAGAGGCTTCCAGGCGGAACATGCTGTGCATATTCCTCTGCTGTTTCCCATTCAATGACCAGAGGGGTATTCTCATCATTCCAAATTAAATTCTCGAGTTCTACTAATTGTTCATAATCCTCATAGCGTGAAGGCCTTATTATCACACATCTTCCCTCTTTTCTGTTTTGCTTCTTTAATTTATGCAAAAGAGGCATCACTGCCCTAAACAGTCATGCCTCTTTCATGTTCATGCTCCGAGCCAATTATTTGGTTAATTCAAGGAATTCCTTAACATCAGCAATGGCAAGATCAACCCCTGCCTGCCAGAAATCAGGCTTCGTTAAGTCCACACCAAGATGCTTCATCGCCAATTCTTCTGTTGTCATTGCTGCGGTATCTTGCAGGAGCGCGATATATTTCTCCTCAAATGCTTTCCCTTCCTTCAGGGACAAATGGTAGATGCCAAGGCTGAACAGATAGCCGAATGTATATGGGAAGTTATAGAAAGGCACCTCCGCAATATAGAAATGCAGCTTGCTCGCCCAGAAGCTTGGGTGATATTCGCTCAAGGCGTTTTGATACGATTCCTTCTGTGCCTCTTCCATCAGCTCATCCAGACGTTCTGCTGAGACAAGACCTTTTTGGCGTTCCTGATAGAAGTTTGTTTCAAATATAAAGCGGGCATGGATGTTCATGAACATCGCGATGGCATTTTGAATTTTCGTATCAAGCAAGGTAATTTTCTCTGCATCTGACTCAGCAGCGCGCACACTCGCATCGGAACAAATTTGCTCAGCGAATGTAGAAGCTGTTTCTGCGACATTCATCGCATACTCCGTATTAAAGAAAGGCTTGCCGTTTAATACATGGCTATGGAAGGCATGGCCGAGCTCGTGAGCAAGTGTTGCCACACCGCTTGGGGAACCCGAATAAGTCATGAATATCCGTGATTCATTCGTTTCAGGAAAACTTGTGCAAAAGCCGCCGGGACGTTTTCCAGGACGATCCTCCGCTTCAATCCAAGCATTCTCAAAAGCCTGCTCAGCAAATTTCGGAAGCTCATATCCGAATTTAGCGAAGTTATCGATGATAAACTTAGCCCCTTCATCATAGGAATAATGCTTCGGCTCCGTTGTAACGATCGGCGCATCCACATCCACCCAGCTAAGCTTCTCCTTGCCAAAGATTTGGGCTTTTCTGTTGAGGAAATCAACAAATGGCTGCTTATTCTTCGCAATCACATCCCACATGACATCAAGCGTTTCCTTCTTCATGCGGTTATATTGAAGAGGCTCCTTCATGAAATCTGTTACTCCATGGGCTTTATAATCGGCCAAGCGGAATCCGCCCAAATGGTTTAAAGTATCAGCAAATAATGGCGCTTTTTCATGCCAAGCCTTTTCCCATTTTACGAAGAGGTCAGCCCGGACTTCCGGATCTGGGTCATCCATCATTTTATTGAAGGCCTGCCCGGCTGATAGGAGGACTTCTTTTCCGTCCTTATCGGTGTATGGAATTTCAATCGTTTTGACAAGGGAGTCATAATGCGTGCTCCATCCTATGTAACCATCAACCTTCAAGGCATTGATAAGCGCTTCTTCCGCTTCGGATAATTGCTCTTTCCCGTGTTCACGCTTTTCATTTAAGTAGAAGGCAATCTCAGATAATGCCGGGTCCTTCAGAAGTTCGCCCCATAAATTTTCATCAATTTGGACTAATTTAATCGTAAAACCGGTAAAAGCCGTTTGGAACTCGCTAATCAAGGAGTATGCTTCTCCGTTTAATTGATCTGCTTTTGTATCATGTACATCTTGGGCTGTAAGACATTCCAGGAATGCCACTACCTGTGAGACAGCTTTTTCAATTTCCTCTGTCTTCTCAAGTATTCTGACAAGCTGTTCCATCTCTTGCTTTTCCTGAATCGGAGTGAAATTCTTCACTTCTTCCTTATATACGACTAATGCTTCTTTAATTTTCTCTAGTTTAGCTGCAAGCTCAGCTGATTGGGAACCGCCCGTAAATATTCCATCCAGATCCCATTTAAGTGAATAGCTCATACTATATCCTCCTCGTCTTTTCATAATTTTCAGTATACATCTTTTCAATGGTGTTGAATATCATTTTTAATTTTGCTGAACACCTTCACTCTCTTGTCAAAACGGCTATAGTTATTTTGCTGTAAAAATAGGGAAGAGAACAGGGAAGGTATTTTAAATATTTTTATTATTTGAAATTTTTTACAAATGAATTATAATAATGAAGTCGTAATGCAAGACTTAGAATGAGGAGAAATTTATGGATTCTATATTAGCCCAATCACAGATTTCCCTGTTAAACGCCATCGGAGAAAATATATTCATTTGTGACGAGAATCATCAAATCATCATGTTAAACGATTATTCCAGCCAGCTCATTAATAGACTGATGCCATATACCGGTCTTGCAAGCAAGGATGATTATCTGGGCAGGAACATATGCGAGTTTTCTCCTGAGGAAGACAAAGCACTTTTAAAGGCCTTTGCTGCAGATGTCTTCCCCTTTGAGGCGAAGGTCAGCCTTTTTCACAATATGACTGCTGAGATGACTATTCACAAGCAGCAGACCAGTACAGGGCCGTACATCTACATCATTACCTTGAAGGATATTACCGATTATGAGGAAGAGCTTCATAAGGGATATGTCCTTTTAGAGGAATTATACGCACCCGTTATCCAGACGATTCTTGATGATGTCATCCTCATGCCCATTACAGGAACCATGACAGGAAAACGATTGGACAAGATCAAGGAGATTGCCTTATTCGAAAGCGTAAAAAGACAGGCCTCCTATCTAATTATCGACTTCACCGGCATGACGGCTTTGGATGATAACAGTATAACCATGGAGCTTGAAACGATTACCCGTTCCTTAGAGCTAATTGGAACAACCATCATCTATTCCGGCCTTTCAGCAAAGTTTGTCAAACAGATCATTGAGCAAGGCACATCTATTCCGACAGAAACATTCGCCACCTTCCGTCAGGCAATTCGATATGCCTGCAAAAAGAATGGCTATAAATTGGTTCATATATAAAATAACCCAACAAAATGAACAAAATGCGAAGGCGAGGAATTATCAGCCTTCTTTTTTATGCATTTTATTCTAAATAAAATAATATCAATATAATTAATCAATCAAACCATCCTTTCTATCCACTCGTTTCACTCAAAATACCGCCCCGCTTCTTCTTCTAAGGATAAAGACCTTATATCCTTCTTCCCACCTTGTTACCACAAGGTCTATTGGCCGACAAATTTTAGACAAAAATTCATAATAAATACCTTTTATACACTCTAAGATACATTTGTGACAAATTTTCATCCTGTCACAAATTTACCATTATTTATCACTATACTTTGCTAGTAATTTTCGATATATCCGACTAAAATACAAGTAGATACCCAAGTTAATATATTTTCAATATAATAACTTGTTGATGTCTTTTCCATTTTTCACAATATACATAAGAAAAGCATGACTATTCCCTGCTATCGTAATCATTCCTTCATTTAGTTGCACTTTCTTTGAAGATATTGTGAACTTTTGAACAACTTGTTAATTATTTTTGAAAGGTGTGGATATTTTTATGGAAATACTTGATTTAGCCCGTTTCCAGTATGCAGCAACGACGATTTACCACTTCTTCTTTGTACCGCTTTCTATCGGTCTCGTCTTCTTAGTTGCGATTATGGAAACATTGTATTTCTTCAAGAAAAAAGAAATATACCTCGATATGGCTAAGTTCTGGGGGAATATCTTCCTCATCTCATTTGCGGTCGGTGTCGTAACGGGGATTATACAGGAATTCCAGTTTGGGATGAACTGGTCTGAGTATTCGAGATTCGTAGGAGATGTATTCGGTGTCCCTCTAGCCATTGAAGCTCTTTTGGCCTTCTTTATGGAGTCTACCTTTATCGGGATTTGGATGTTCGGCCGGAACCGTCTTCCAAAATGGGTTCATCTAATGTCTATCTGGCTCGTATCCATTGGCACAATGCTATCAGCCCTTTGGATTTTGGCAGCCAACTCATTTATGCAAGAGCCTGTCGGAATCGCGGTAGTCGACGGTAAAGCCACATTAGTCGATATTTGGGCTTTCTTAACAAATCCGCAATTGCTCGTTGAATTCCCTCATACTATTTTCGGAGCTTTCGCAACCGGCGCATTTGTTGTGGGGGGAATTAGCGCTTACAAGCTAATGAAGAAAAAAGATATTGAATTGTTCAAACGTTCCTTTACAATTGCAACGGTATTAGGTATGGTTGCCGGTCTTGGTATCGCTTTCACCGGTCACTGGCAAGCCCAGCATTTAGTATCCTCACAGCCCATGAAAATAGCTGCGAGTGAAGGATTATGGGAAGACTCCGGTGACCCGGCGAGCTGGTCCTTGATAGCTGATATCGATGAAGAGAATAAAACAAATAATTGGTCTGTTGAGATTCCTTATTTATTGAGCCTGCTCTCTTACAACAGCTTTAACGGATCTGTTGAAGGAATGAACACACTGCAGGAAAGATATACTGAATTATATGGCGAAGGTGATTATATCCCTCCTGTAGCGCCAGTCTATTGGAGTTTCCGCGTCATGACATTTGGCGGAGGCATTATGATTCTGCTATCTATGGTTGGCTTGTTCTTGCTTAAGAGAAAAACGATTATGGAAAACACATGGTATTTGAAACTCATGCTTGGCGCTATCAGCTTGCCATTTATCGCCAATACAGCTGGCTGGATCATGACGGAAATCGGGCGTCAGCCATGGACGGTAATGGGATTATTCACAACCGCCCAGTCTGTTTCACCGAATGTCACAGCGACTGATCTTTGGATTTCCATCATTGCCTTCCTTGGTGCTTATACAGTTCTAGCAATCGTATTGATTACCTTGATTGTGAAGCAGGTCAAAAAAGGTCCTTACAAGGATGTTGAGGACAAACCTGATGTTGATTTGTTTAATAAGGAGGCCTTCGGACAATGAGCTTAAATGAGTTATGGTTCCTGCTTGTAGCGGTTTTGTTTATCGGTTTCTTCATCCTCGAAGGATTTGACTTTGGGGTCGGCATGTCCACTCGTTTCTTGGCTCATGACCAGAAAGAGCGTGACCAGCTTGTGACGACAATCGGTCCCTTCTGGGATGCGAATGAGGTTTGGCTTCTTACGGCAGGCGGGGCAATTTTCGCTGCGTTCCCTGAATGGTATGCCACTATGTTCAGCGGCTATTACCTGCCATTTGTGTTATTCCTCCTAGCCTTGATTGTGCGAGGCGTAGCTTTTGAATTCCGCCACAAGGTGGATGCTAAATGGACTAGCTTATGGGATTGGATGATTTTTATCGGCAGCATTGTCCCTGCCTTTGTGCTTGGCGTCTTGTTCACAAGCTTAGTGCGCGGCATGCCAATTGATGCTTCCGCGAATATGTATGCCGGATTCACAGATTACTTTAATCTGTATTCGATTGTTGGCGGTATCGCTATGGTTGTGATTTGCTTTGTACATGGGCTCACCTATATCGGTCTGCGCACGGAAGGTCCAATCCGTGAACGTGCTCAAAAAATGCTAACGAAGATGTATATTGTACTATTGGTTGGCTTGCTTGCCTTCGCCGTATTGACGTATGTAAGCACAGACTTATTTGAGGCCCGTCCACTTGCAACACCATTACTTTTATTCGGAGCTGTCGTTACAACAGTCTTAGCCTACTTCTTCACAGGCAAAAGGATGGAAGGCTGGGCCTTCACCATGACAACAGGTACAATTCTTTTTACGGTAACTACACTATTTGTGGGGCTGTTCCCGCGCGTTATGATCAGCTCAATCAGTTCTGATTTCAACTTAACCATCATGAATGCATCCAGCAGTCCATATACCCTTAAGGTTATGACTATTGTCTCCCTTACTCTGCTGCCATTCGTGCTTGGCTATCAAATTTGGAGCTATTATATATTCAGAAAGCGGGTTTCTGATTCAGAACCGGTGGGACATGAATGATTACGAAAGAAATCTTAAATCTAAAGGGCATTAAAGGGACGCTTGCTTTTCTATTTGTCCTCTCCCTCATCCAGGGAGCTGCCATCATTATGCAAGCTTCCATGCTTGCCCTTGGGATTACCAACTTATTTAACGGGGAGAAGCTGAGCAATCAGTTTCTTCCCCTCCTTTTATTTGCAGCTGCTTATTTAGTAAGACAGGTCTTAGTCTTTTTCCGGGATAAATGGATGGAGCGCTTTGCATCTGATTCAGGTACTGCCATTCGCCGTGAACTGCTAGAGAAAATCTTCAGTCTTGGTCCTAAATTCACTCAGAAGGAAGGAACGGGAAGCTTGGTGACAATGGCACTCGAAGGAGTAACCCAAGTGGAGACTTATTTGAAGTTATTCCTCCCCAAAATGATGAATATGCTGTTAATTCCTCTGATGATTGTCATCTATATGTTCACATTAAATCCCTATTCTGCGGGAATTGTTATCCTTGTCCTTCCTATACTTATCTTCTTCATGGCTATGCTCGGTATTGCCGCGAAAAGAAAGGCTGACAAGCAATATGAATCCTATCAGGTTCTCTCCAATCATTTCGTTGATTCGTTAAGAGGGCTTGAAACATTAAAGCTGCTCGGTTTAAGCAAGGATTATGATAAAAATATCGGAACCGTCAGCGAACGATACAGAAAAGCGACGATGAGTACTTTGCGCGTTGCCTTCCTATCAACATTCGCACTCGATTTCTTCACATCATTATCCATTGCAATAGTAGCCTTGTTCCTCGGCTTGAACCTGATGGAAGGAGCTATCCTGCTTGGACCGGCATTGACCATCTTGATATTGGCACCCGAATATTTCCTCCCAATACGGGAATTTGGAACTGACTATCACGCCACCCTTGATGGCAAAAACAGCATGGGAGCGATTGGACAAATATTAGCTATTCCAACGCGAGAGCAAAGAAGCGGCACAAAATCCATCGGAACTTGGTCAGCTAAAGACAGTTTAGAAGTTAATGACTTAGCTGTTATCCATGATGATGCTAGCCAAGCTTCTCTTCAGAACATGTCATTCTCATGGAAAGGCTATGGGAAGATTGGTATCGTCGGGGCAAGTGGCGCCGGCAAATCTACATTGATTGATGTATTGAGCGGTTTCCTTACACCTGCCAGCTGCCAAGTAAAAGTTAACGGAGAGATTCTTGCCGGTTTTGCTGCCCCTGCTTGGCAAGAACAGATTCTCTATATTCCACAGCATCCTTATCTATTCAACGATACGGTAAGGAACAACATTCTGTTTTACACGCCTGAGGCAACTGAAGAAGCTCTTCAAGCGGCAATAGATCAGGCGGACCTGAGACAAATCATTGATTCACTCCCAAATGGGCTAGAGGAGAAAATCGGAGAAGGAGGCCGCATGCTAAGCGGCGGACAGGAACAAAGGGTTGCATTGGCTCGCGCTTTCCTTGACAGCAGCCGCAAAATCCTCCTTTTCGATGAACCTACTGCACATTTGGATATTGAAACGGAATATGAATTAAAGAATAATATGCTTCCCTTATTGGATGACCATCTTGTATTCTTTGCCACTCATAGGCTTCATTGGATGAAGAATATGGACCAGATTATTGTCTTGGATCAAGGAAGGATCGCCGAAATGGGCACACATGAAGACTTGATGATGAAGCAAGGTCATTATTATCAATTAGTGCAGAATCAGGGCGGCAAGACGGAGGCGATTAAATGAAGAAAGTACTATCCCCATCAGCAATTATAAAAGATTCATGGATTCGCCCCTATTTAAGCGAAAACAAATGGCTTCTCGCCCTTGTGCTTATCCTGGGTACGGGGACGTTCTTTAGTGCAGGTGCACTCATGTTCACATCCGGCTACTTGATTTCAGAATCAGCCACCCTTCCTGAGAATATTTTATTGGTATATGTTCCAATTGTACTTGTCCGGCTTTTCGGGGTATCCCGCCCCGCCTTCCGCTACGCTGAACGATTGAGCGGTCACAGCATGGTTCTGAAAATCCTGTCTCGTATGCGTGTGCGCTTGTATAAAACACTTGAACCAAATGCGCTTGATTTCAAATCACGTTTCAAAACAGGCGACTTACTCGGAGTGCTTGCGGATGATATCGAGCATTTGCAGGATGTCTATATCAAGACAATTTTCCCTGCCGTCATCAGTCTCTTACTCTATGCCATGATTGTATTAGGACTAGGCTACTTCTCAATTCCATTTGCTTTATTGATGCTTCTCTTGCTCTTTGTCCTTGTCATCTTATTTCCGCTCGTCTCCCTTCTAACCACGCATGCCCGTCATGCCAAAAGGAAAGATGCGCGAAATGGCCTATATCAAACCCTTACGGACGCTGTTATGGGCGCAGGAGACTGGATGATAAGCGGCAGGCAAGCAGATTTTATCCAACGCTATGAAAATGACGAGAGAACGGCAGACATAATTGAAGGGGAAATTTCCAAATTCCAGCGATATCGAAACCTCCTCTTCCACATCATTATTCTTGTCGCCATTATATCGATGACCTGCTGGATTGCGGCAAATGTCGAGGGCGGAGGATTTGAACCAAGCTGGATTGCTGCTTTCATTTTAGTTGTCTTCCCGCTCATTGATGCATTTGCGCCACTCTCTGACGCCGTAAGCCAATTACCTAGTTATCAGAGCTCATTGGAGCGAATGAATGGATTGAAGGAACAAAAGGAAGAAAAAAATCACTTGGAGCAAACGGGGATTCAAGAACTGAAGAAAAAAACATCCTTACCCATTCAGTTTGACCAAATTACCTTCTCCTATAACGAGGAAGCACCACCGGTATTGGAGGACTTAACCCTCTCTATTCAAGCCGGAGAGAAGATTGCCCTTCTTGGTAAAAGCGGGTCAGGTAAAAGCACATTAGCCAAATTAATCTTATCTGCTTATGAGCCGCAAAAAGGAAAAATCACCATTGGCGGCAAACCAGTGAACAAGCTGGGCGAACTGTCTA
Organism: Pradoshia eiseniae; assembly: GCF_002946355.1. Taxonomy (NCBI): domain Bacteria; kingdom Bacillati; phylum Bacillota; class Bacilli; order Caryophanales; family Bacillaceae; genus Pradoshia; species Pradoshia eiseniae. The sequence goes on along the minus strand of NZ_PKOZ01000001.1, from coordinate 330,775 downwards.
GCCTGATTGCCGTCTTGCAGCAAAAACCGCATTTATTTGACACAACCGTCATGAATAATATCCGCCTAGGCAATCCTGCCGCAACGGATGAAGAAGTGATTAAAGCCGCCAAAAAGGTTCAGATGCATGACTATATCATCTCTCTTCCAGATGGATACGACACAAGAATGCATGAACTCGGGAGCCGTTTCTCGGGCGGAGAAAGACAAAGAATTGCCCTTGCCCGCATACTACTGCAGGATGTACCAATCGCCATCTTGGATGAACCGACGGTTGGGCTTGATGCTTTGACGGAAAAACAATTATTGAAGACGATTTTTGAAACACTTCAATCAAAGACAGTCATCTGGATTACACACCATCTGGCAGGTGCCGAAACGATGGATCGGATGATCTTTCTTGAAGACGGCGCCATCAAGATGGATGGCACCCATGCTGAGCTTATGGAAACGGAAGAAGCTTATCGGAATCTATATCGTTTAGATATGCCCGAATTATAAAAAGAAGAAAAGGCATGAATGTAAAATCACATTCATGCCTTTCTTTATGCCCTTCTCCTTGCTGCTTCCTGGAGCTCAGGCCATTCATAGATATTCGTGCCCCTTTCTCCATCTGCAGCAATCTGGAGCATAGCGGCAGCGACGTCCTCCGCCTGGATTGGCCTAAATTTGGCAAGCCTTCCTCTTAGAAGCGGAGAAACAACAGGACTTAAATACCCGCTCAATGCTTCAGCTGTCCGGAATTCATCCCGGTCCCCAAGCAGCAGGGAAGGATGCATAAGATGCAGGGAATCAAACTGAAGCTTAATTAACGCACTCTCAAGCTCCCCTTTTACCCGCGAATAAAATACCTTCGTCGTCGGGTCTGCCCCTACTGCCGAAACGACCAAATACTGACTGGCCCCCTTGGATTTCGCCAGCTCGGCCGCCTTCAGCGGATAATCATAATCGACCTTCCGAAAAGCTTCTTGTGACCCGGCCTTCTTGATGGTCGTCCCAAGACAGCAGAATACATCATCAACCGCAAACTCATCGACAACAAGCCCCATCTCATCAAAATCAATGACTTTCTCATGCAGCTTTGAATCTGATATTCCTGTCGGCCGGCGTACAAGAGCCGTCACCTTGTCATAAACATCGCAATCAAGCAATCTGTGTAAAAGCTCATTTCCAACCAGCCCAGTTGCTCCTATAATGAGCGCTTTTCTCTTGTTCTCCAACTTTTGCACCCCCTAATATCCGAAATCTAGACTATTCATTTTTCCTCATAAACTTCTTTGAGCGGTTCACTCGATTTCTTCCACGTTCGTATCCCATCATCTTCATCAAAATCAACTAATACATCAACAACACCTTTTTCCTGAAGAATCTTGCTCTTCAAGCGATCCTTGATGTCATCCATTTCTGCCACTGTCATTCCTGGATCTATTTCGACACTGACTTCGACATGGAAATCCTCGCCTTCTTTAATGACGACGACATCATGAACATCTTGGATTCCTTGCTCCTTAATGACCTTATCCCCGATATATTGCTCCATCACTTCATCTGCTTCCCCAAGCGCTCCGGCAGCATTATCAAGAAATACCTTCCCCACAACCATCAGCATGAGAATTCCAATCATGATGGACGCAATTCCTTCAGCAGCATGAAACGGTGAATAATGTGAAATAACAATGGCTATCATCGCCAGCAGCCCGCCGACCGTTGCGACCAAATCCTCGAGAAACACAAGTCTTGTTGCTGGTTTGGCATCCTTGTATTTCCCAAAGCTTTTATAAAAATACGAAATTCCCGTTGTTTCCTCACCAGTCTCATGCATAATTTCACGCATCGCCTTCAAGAGGACGAAGGTCTCAAGGACCACGCTGATGAATAGCACCCCTAAGCTGACTAGAAAATAACTGGATTCTGTCGGCTTGATAATATGGAGATATCCTTCCTTAATGGTTTCATAAGACATGATTCCGACGATAAGGACAGCACCAAGCAACACAAGGTTAACTAATCGGCCAAACCCATTTGGGAATCTTCCTGTCGGTGCCTTCTTTGAAAGAGCAGAACCGATGAAGACAAAGAATTGATTAGCGGAATCTCCCAAACTATGAAGCGTCTCAGCAAATAATGCGACATTCCCGGTGAATAAATAGGCGACCCCTTTAATGATTGATATGATTAAATTCACGATTGCCGCCATAATTGCACTTTTATTTCCTTTTTTCAGCATGATGAATAGCTCTTTCATATACCTGCTCCTATCCTTTTCAAAATGATTGCATTGGAATAAACATACCATTATTTACCCAAAAACAAGGAAGATAACAACTATTCCGTCTTATTTAAGCTATTAGGCACATGCAAGACACATCTCTTCTTTATTCCGAGCAAAGCAGTAGATTTTCAGCTCCTAAAAGAGTATAGTTACCCAGGTAACTATATAGGCGGTGAACATATGACAGATTTCCATCATTTTTTCCATCAGTATTTACAAGTATCTCGCTCGTTTACTAAGAATTTAAACGAGCAGCTAGCCGCTCATGGCATATTTCATTCGCAATGGGCTATCATTCATTTCTTGAAAGGAAATGGCCCGGCAACCTTAAGTGAGATTGTCCAATACTTGAACGTAGAAAAGCCGACCGTCACACGTACCGTGAGCCGGCTGGAGGAACGAAAGCTGATTGCTCAGCTTGAAAGCAATGATAAACGTTTAAAACGGATTGAATTGACAAGCGCCGGAGAAGAGATATACGAACTTTGCAAAGGAATAACCGTCAATTATGAGAAAACCGTGATTGCTGATGTATCAGAGGAAGAACTGGAGATCGCCATGACCGTCATCAAAAAAATACAAAAACAATTGCAGCAAGAGGATGTGGACTGACTATGAACAAACCAAGGCTTTGGACGAAGGATTTCTTGCTCATCGCCTTCACGAACTTATTTATTTTTCTTTGTTTTTACAGCTTGATGGTTACATTAACCATCTATTCAATCGGCAAATTTCACACAAGCCCTAGTATCGCAGGGCTCGCATCAAGCATATTTGTCATAGGCGCCGTTTTCGTCCGGCCCTTCGCCGGCAAATGGATAGCCGTGATTGGTCCAAAAAAATTGCTCGTTGCTAGTCTTTCTGTGTTCTTTTTGTCGACCCTATTTTATTTTACGGCTGATACTTTGCTCACTCTGTTAGGCTTAAGGCTTATCCACGGTGCTGCATTTGGCGTTGCTTCCACAGCTACAGGCACCATTGTCGCTGAAATTATTCCTCCATCCAGAAGAGGAGAAGGAATGGGCTACTTCGCCATCAGTACGAATATTGCCATGGCTATTGGACCATTTATCGGCCTTTATATCAGTAACGCCTATGAGTTTACGATGGTCTTCACCGTAAGCATGGTATTTGCTTTCTTCAGCCTTGTTGCATCCATTTTGTTGCGATATGAGCAGCCGGCACTCTCCGGGAAACAATTGGAAGCCCTAAAAAGCAATAAACTTCGTGACTACTTTGAATTCGCTGCCATCCCGATTTCCGTCACAGCCGGCGTTATCGGCTTCACCTATTCAAGTGTGCTATCTCACTTGACATCATTCTCAGCAGAAATCAGCCTGGCAGGAGCCGCAAGCTTCTTTTTTGTCGTGTATGCAGCCAGCCTCCTGCTCACAAGACCATTCACGGGAAAATGGTTTGACCTGCGTGGGGAGAATTTCGTCATCTACCCTTCGCTGCTATTATATGCGCTCAGTCTGCTAATCCTCGGCGGTACAATGAACAGCGGCATGCTTCTCCTAGCAGGAGCGATGATGGGCATTGGCCTTGGCACCTTCCAATCGAGCGCCCAAACCATCGCCGTCAAAGAAGCTCCAACACATCGAATCGGCCTTGCCACGTCAACCTTCTTCGTTATGTATGACATAGGTATCGGTCTCGGACCATTCCTGCAAGGGCTATATATCCCTTTCTCGGGCTACCGCGGACTGTATTTCACCATGGGAGCCATCGCTTTCATTGGCATCTTGATGTACTATTTCGCTCACGGCAGAAATTCAGCAGTGAAAAAAGCAGGGCATATATTGCAAGATCAAATGCAGTAGATAGTTGTTTTGAAAGGGAATTGGAGAGGTTGACCATGTATTTCCTGCCTTTCGACCACCCTTTGCCCAGGCTGTTCCCTGCTTTCCTGTATGAAGCCCGGGAACAGCCTTGGGATTGCCTGGCTTCTCCCGCCTTCGGCCACCCTTTTCCCCACCTTTCCCGTATGAAGCCTGGGAACAGCGTGGGCTTTGCCTCGCTTCTCCCGCCTTTTGACCATCCTTTTCCCATACTTAATCGTTTGAAGATTCACTACCTCAAAGCCAATTGTGTGAGCGGGCATGCGAATAAGCCATCTTCCTACAATGAAGCAAAGCAGACATTCACAACAAAAAAATAAACCTCCCAAATCAGCATGCACAATTTAGAAGGTTTATTTCACTTTATAATAGATTTTTTCATTTGTATATCCGCACTCTAGCAACGGTTTGTTTTCGACGATGCCTTCATTCGACCCGTCATGGCACATCTTCGCTAATTGTCTATATTTCTCTGCACTATATCTGGCTCTTAAGACGATATTATCCACCAACTTGAATACCCACTCCTTCTGTGTTTTCGTAAGCGCATTCCTGAATAGCATCCTGGTTCACTATACGCTCTATCCAGCATACATATTCTATATTCTCGAGCTGCACTGCTACAGACTGATTCAACATGAACAAGTATTGCTGTTCAATGAAATCAAAACGGCAAGTATAGCTCCAAAAAATGGATACTAGTAATTTATCCAAATGACGATGCGTATAAACCACAATATTCTTCTTTTTTAAATTTATCGAGACTTTTTGATTCTCGATATATGGCTCCCCTTTTTCGGCAGATATTTGAGCTGGACGCATCCATTCATCCGGAAGCACAGACCATTCATATAAAGCCCAATTGATGCCGACCCCTTGTCTTTGGAATCCTTCTGCTGCGTATTTTTCCAGGAAATGAGCGATGGCTCCTTCATAATCGGCCTTGCCTGTTTGCTCATCATAAAAATAATAGAGAGTGCCCTTGCTTTTATCGCTAAATAGGTCACTCACAAGCTGTAATCTGTCCGTCATATCCAGCGGCCCGCTATACTCCTGTTCATCTCGGTCTTCTAATTCAAGCTCAAATTGGAATAGTCGAAATCGCTTCAGGCTCCGTGTTGCGAGCGGGATAAATAAAAATAGTAGAATCCAAATCAGCAAGAACAAAAGACCCTTTCCTATAATCCGGTTTGCTTCTGATGAAACGATATTGGTCATCATAGCGGCAAACCATCCTTGGTCTATTGCCGGCATTTCATCAACTGTCAGTGCTTCAAATGGATTCAGGAACACTTTGCGGTAGGTGATGGCAAGTGAGGCTAAGGTCCATAGAGCAATGACCATGATTCCCAGCTGATATAAACATAAATACCCCTTCTTGGCTAGTAAACGAAATAAATTGATCGATTCTCTTAATCGAAACCATATTTTCATTATAACCAATTCCTTTTTCGGGATTTTTTAGACCAAAAAAGCCGTGTTATCTTGTCAATCAGACAAGATACGGCCTAATGTATGACAAGCAGCCTCCAGTCCATGGAGGCTGCTCTTTTATACCTTTATTATTGTACTCGAGGGAATCCAAAACCAGAGGCGTAGTCATCACCTGAAGCAGCGCCTATACCTCCTAGAATGTCATTGGATTTTGCTCTGTTTTGAAGAACGGTGCGAACTTGATTGGCAGAGTATCCAGTATTGGACGCCCATATTTTCGCAGCCAAGCCTGAAACATGCGGTGTAGCCATAGAAGTACCGCTGATTGTGTTGTATCCACCCGTATACCAAGCAGATTCAACAGCAGACCCTGGTGCTGAGACTTCGATATCTTTTACACCAATTACATAATCACCGTCTGTATTCGGATTGCCGCGGGAAGAGTAATTGGCTACGCGGTAAGTACCATTAGCTTTCACATTTTCAAGCGCTGCGACTGCCACGACATTGGCAAGAGCTCCTGGATATCCAATTGTATTAGCGCTAGAGCCGCTGTTGCCTGCAGCTGCAATGATGAGAACCCCTTTTCCTTGTGCATAGGTCACCGCACTGGAGATTAAGGAATCATTAGCACTTGAGCCGAGTGACATGGAGATAATCAGCTTAGAACCAGTGGAGGAGGCTTGATCAGCCGCATGTCTGATAGCAGCTGCGATATCATCCGAATATCCAGAACCGCTGTCTGTTAGAACCTTATAGGCCCATAACTTCGCCTGAGGTGCAACACCATAGACTCCGGTGCCGCCTCCGCCGTTTCCAAGAACCGTCCCAGCTACATGTGTTCCGTGTCCATTCCGGTCAGCACAAGAGTTATTTACGTAAGTGCTGCCAGTCGTAAAATCTTTACATTGCTCGACATTGGACGATAGATCCTTATGTGTTTTCAATACTCCTGTATCCAATACAGCTACCTTAATTCCATTTCCGCCCGAAGTAGATGTAAGAGAGCTATTATTATAAATGGCTTTGATTCCCCAAGGTACGCGAGTGGAAGGATTAGATGTAGCCTTCAATTGGTTAGTTGCGGCAATCTTGAATTCTGGTACTTTCTTAACTTCAATTTCATCATTTTTGACTAGCTTGTCATATTCTTCCGCTGAAACATCGACTGTAAACCCTTGCCCTTTAAAATCATGATGGACTCCAACATCCTTTTTCGTCTGTGTCCGTTCTGCCTGAGATCCCTTGATTAAAACACGGAAAGTTTCCTTCTGGGCAGATTCTTTCGGCGCCTTCTCCATTTCTGCTGCGGATGAGAAGTTGGCTCCAGTGAACACCATTGCTAAACTCAACACGGCCGTACTAATTAACCTTTTTGATTTCATATTTTCCTCTCCTCTCACTTAATCATCCCTATGTAACTCTCTTTGATGTAAAACTAGTATAGTAATTATTTTTTTTATTGAAAACGGAGCGATTTTACTATAATTGCCAATTAATAGATTTAATAATTCTGAATTTTATAAATTTTCCCAATCAAAAGTCGAGATTTCCGTTACATAATTTTACTTATTTCATTATTTTTCTACAATTCACTTGATTTTTACCGTGGAAGAAGTACCAAGCACTTCAAAAAGAAAACAGGTGTTTGTACCTAGCACTTTTTTGTTTTCCCAATAAAACTTATGCACGAGCTATAAATAAAAAGCCGATTGCTCGCTGCAATCGGCTCATTCATGTATTCTTATTCAATGTATTAAGTTACCGGCGGCAGGATAGGCGCTTTTTTCATCTCTATTCCTCCTTCTAACTTTAATCCATATAAGTATATTGCAGCGCTTCTTTAAACTTTCCTTCTTTTTTATAATAATCTGCCAAAATTTTATTAACTGACCGTATGTCTGTAAAACTCAGCTCCTTATCATATAAAAAAGGCAGCGTATATTCCTCTAAATATCGAATCGCCTTCTCCTCCTCCCCCTCCATCATGAGTAAATAATACATGGGAAGGATTTGATAGATTTTCGTGCCTGCTTGGACGGCTTCTTTCTTTAAAGAAACAAAGCTTTCTTTGGCCGCTGGATAGTCTTCAAGATAAAAGGCAGTTTCCGCAAAGGCATACAGGCTGACCATATAAGAAGAGGCATCATCGTTTCTAGAATCAATGGCTCTTTTGAAGTAATCCCTTGCCTCCTCTAATCTCCCCATCCTTTGCTTTAAATACCCAATATTGTGATAAGTCAAGGATAGCATCTCCACCTCACCGAGAATTTCCGCATTACGTTCTAAATGGTTATAGCAATCAAGCGCCACCTCATAAATCCCAGAGTCTGTATAGCTGATTCCCATAATCATCAGGGTATGGAGCATCCTCTTAAGATTGTAATCTGCCGTAAAGGAGGTTAATGCCTGCTTGCCGTAAAAGATGGCATAGCCTGGCTGCTCAATATGACATTTCACCAGCGCCAAATGATAATACACATCCCCGGAGGCAGTGACCCCTTCTCCTTGTGAAATAACCAACTCGTCGAGTACGTCATTCGCTTGACGATATTTATTCTGGACTATTAAGCAGATGGCATGATAGTAATGAAGTAGATATAATTCTTGGTAGGAGAAATTCTTCTTATGCTTCTCAAGCCACTTATAATGAACCTTCGCTTTCTCAGTCTCTCTCACTAATAGGTAATAGCGCAATTTATACAGCTCATACAAATAAAGATGAGGCGTATATGCAATAAATTCTGAAAGCCCTGAAAGGTGGTCATAAAGCCCCCTTGCCTTTTCAACCTGTAAATAATTTATGTCTCTGATCCATTCATCTAGCAGTTTCTCAATCAGTACATTTTTTTGCTGCACTTCCATTAAATTGGCGCCTAGTCTTTTCAAGAGCAAATCAATAGTCTGCTCATTCGCCTCCTTTGAATTATTCTCGATTTTACTTAGATGAGGTACCGAGCAAATGCCATCAACAAGTTCACTTTGTGTCATCCCCAGCTTCGTCCGATAATATTTAATCAGCGAACCAACATTCATGTACCCACCTTCTCACTTTAATTTCCAATATTATACAATAAGATGACCAGCACGACTATATGCCAACCTTACTGAATTTAAACCTATTTATTTTCGCGCTTTTTCAACATTTAGAGACAGCCATATAACCACAAGACTTTTAAAATGGAGGACAAAAAAACACCGCCCCTCACATCTCAATCAGGGACGGTTTCCAAGTGTATCCTACTAGGAGGTCATCGCGTACGATAACATCTCCATTTTAACATTAATGCGTTAACGCGTAAATAATTTAATAGAATATTCACAATATTTACTTATACACACGGCACAATAAAGAATTACCATCCCGAATTAGACCGGGGCATAATTTCTCAGCTCATCAGTAAGGCGCCATACACCATAGCCCCCATAATGACGAAGGCAGGATGAACCTTCCATCTTTCCAGCAGCAAGTAGCTGCTAACCACCAAGAATATCGTTTGCCAAATACCTGAATCCTCATAGGAGGTGGAGAAAAAATTAAATGCCATTACACCGAGGAGTACAGCAATTGTGGGCCGTATATAGCTCGTCATCCTCTTTACCTTCGGTGACTCCTTATAACGGTACAAAAACCCCAGCAGCACAATCATTAAGAATAAGGAAGGAGCTACTGTCGCAAACACTCCGATAATTCCTCCCAATAAGCCGCCTTCCTGATATCCTATGTAACCAGCCATTTTCGTCGCAATTGGACCTGGAAGTGCGTTGCCAATGGCAAGCGCCTCGCTAAATTCATTAACATCCATCCATTCATAACGATCGACCACTTCATTTTCAATCAATGGGATGGATGCCGGACCTCCGCCATATCCGAGAATGCCTGGTATAAAAAACGCCAAAAATATTTGCCAGTAAATCATCATCGCTTATCCTTCTTCTCTTCATTTTCACTTGCTTTCGCTTTATCTTTTTGGCTGATGGCTGCCAATAGGAGACCTGCAATCAATATGGCAGGATGCAAGCCAAGCCATTCAATCAATCCGAAGCTGACAGCTATCAGAGCCAGGGACTTCACCCATCCGAGCGTTGCAGCTGATTTACGATAGAAATCAAGCGTTAAAACAGCTAGCATTACACCTACCACCGGAACGACTGCCGCTGTCATCCCTTTCACCCATGTATAATCCTTAAATGAAGCGACCGTCGTTAACAATACAATCATTAGGACAATCGTCGGCAGAATTGTAGACAGGAGAGCATTTAGCATTCCAGTAATGCCTGCAACGCGGTATCCTATATAGCCAGCCATTTTCGTTGCGATTGGCCCAGGCAAGGTATTGCCGAGCGCCAGTACATCCGCAAACTCATCATCATCCATCCATCCGTATTTCTTCACCACTTCTTGATGAACAAGCGGTATGGATGAAGGCCCCCCTCCATAACCAAGCATTCCTACTCGAAAAAACGCTAAAAATAATTGCCATTGTGTCATGCAATCACCCTACTTTCCAACATTTAAACCATTACAGCTAAAATATATATCATACAGGACATTTATTACTAAGTCACTTTCATAACTATCATTAAGTGACATTGAAACAAAAAAATCTGTCCTCTATTACTTGGATGACTTTTATCTGTTTTTGTCCTTCCAGCGGCAAAGCAATCTAGGCCCTAAAGTTCTTATCATCTCCCTCAGTGGGCATGAAGGCATAATTCATAAAGCTTTCCTAATGCCATGAAATCTTTAGCCATTAGTTGCAGATTTAGGGTACTTAAGTCCATAAGCCTGAACCATCCTTTTCTTCTTTCCCTGCCGATGACCCCTTTCCCAGTCATCCGGAGGACGCTCATCGGCTTCAACCCTCCACTATTTACCAACTACAAAGCAAGACAATTTATTAACTCCTATTATTCGATATACATTAATTATCTTATTCAAGGGATAGACTAACAGTCTAACAAAACAACCAGACGAATAAACAGATTGAATAGACTCATCCTATCTATTCAACCTGCCCTATGCCATCTACCAAGCAGCAATGGATCCATCTGTTCTTGATTCTGTTCCTCCAAACAAAACTCCTGTTTGAGGATTCCTCCAAATAATCTGTCCCCGTCCAAATCTTCCTGTATCGGTCGCCACTTGAATATCATGGCCTCTCCTGGCCAAGGCTTGTGCGATATGATTAGGAAATCCAGGTTCCACCATGATTGTTTTCCCTTCCATCCACTGCCATCTGGCAGCATCAAGCGCAGCCTGAGGATGGAGATGAAAATCAATCGTGTTGGTTATCACTTGCAGGTGACCCTGTGGCTGCATATATCCGCCCATCACTCCAAAGGGACCGACCGCTTCATTATCCTTCGTCAGAAACCCAGGTATAATGGTATGATAAGTTTTCTTGCCTGGCTGAAGCGAGTTTGGATGTGTGGGATCAAGTGAAAAATCATGGCCGCGATTTTGCATGCTGATTCCTGTGCCAGGTATGACAATCCCGGAACCAAATCCCATATAATTGCTTTGAATGAAGGAAACCATATTTCCCTCTTCATCTGCCGCTGCCAGATAAACTGTACCGCCAGAAGGAGGCCTTACAGGCGCTGGCTCAATTGCCTTTTTGCCAATCAACTCCCTGCGCATGCGCGCATATTCTTCTGATAAAAGTTCTTCCACGGTGTGAGGCATTTTGGATTCTTCAGTAATAAAGGCTTTTCCGTCAGTATAGGCGAGTTTCATCGATTCAATTAGTTTATGGTAGCTATCCACTGATTCTTTTTCATTTAAATCAAGGCCCTTCAAAATATTGAAAGCCATAAGGGCAACAAGACCTTGTCCATTAGGCGGGATTTCCCACACATCGTATCCTTTATAGTGGACCGAAATTGGTTTGACCCATTCAGCTTTATATGCCGCTAAATCCTCTTGGGAAAGAAAGCCATTATGGTCCTGAATAAACCCTGCTATTTTTTCTGCTATAGCTCCTCGATAAAAGCTTTCTCCAGCCGTCTCGGCAATCGATCTCAATGTGTGTGCATGGCCTTGAGAAGACCAGATTTCGCCGATTTGAGGAGCACGGCCATTGGGGGCGAATGTATCAAACCACGGTTTATACTCTGGGCCCTTGAAGATTTCCTTGAAATTTTGATAATCTATGGACCAATTCCTCCCTAATACAGGAGTAAGAGGGTATCCCTCTTCTGCATATCGTATTGCCGGTGCCAAAACATCAGTTAAAGGTAATTTTCCAAATCGTTTTGATAACTCGCTCCAAGCGGATGGAGCACCGGGAACAGTAAGCGGAAGGACACCGTAAGCGGGGATGGATTGATGTCCCAGTTCTTGTAAGGCATCAATAGAAATCGATTGCGGGGCTGGACCGCTTGCATTAAGGCCGTGCAATTCACCATCTGCCCAAACGAGAGCAAACGCATCACTGCCAATTCCGTTAGAGGTTGGTTCCACCACAGTGAGTGCCGCCGCTGAGGCTATCGCTGCGTCAATGGCATTTCCTCCTGATTTTAATATCTCAAGGCCTGCCTGCGCGGCCAATGGCTGTGATGTGGCAACCATCCCTTTTTTTGCGACAACCGTGTTTCTTTGAGACTGATAAGGATGATACAAATAATCAAATTTCACTTCTTTCACTCCTCATTTGATGGATAATGGCATAATGTTTTTTAACATTCAAAAGATATTCTCGATATATTTTTTTGAAATCATTTACTTTTGTTAACTCAGCCCGATTATAATATAGCTTTCACAGAAAAAGTATATTATTTTATAAATTCTGAATTTATTATATTCCTTTCTTTACATGAAGCCATTAAAAACAGGCGGAAGTTTTCTCTTCCGCCTGTTCTCTATTTACTTCTTATTCACTTTTCCAATTTTTGATAAGCTCTCTATTCCGCCTGACTTGATCCTGTACTTCCTGAATCAGGACACGTTTGTTTTCCCAGCATTTCGGACTAAGGTCAACTGGATATTTCTCAGGGTTGAGGAAGCGTTTATATTCATCCCAGAGCACGGACAGATTATCGTTGGAGAATTTCTGAATATCCGTCAGCTCAGGTGTTTCATAGATCAATTCACCGTTATCGAAAATCGTTTCATGAAGAGGCACTGCGTCAAAATCTGTGACTTCCTTGCATATGAAGGTGTGCACTGGATGGAACATCGTCAGTGTTTTTTCTTCTTGTGGGTTTTCACCTTCGAGCGTGATATAATCTCCCTCTGATTTTTTCGTTTCTCGGTTAATGATGCGGTAGACATTTTTCATGCCTGGTGTCGTCACTTTTTCAGGGTTTCCGCTAATTTTAATTCTGTCTGCCATTTCTCCGTTTTTGCCTTCTATACTGACCAATTTATAAACGGCACCAAGAGCAGGCTGGTCATAAGCGGTGATGAGCTTGGTCCCGACACCCCACATATCAATCTTGGCACCTTGAGCCTTCAAATTCAGGATAGTCGCTTCATCCAAGTCATTGGAGGCTGTGATCATCGTATTGGTAAAGCCCGCTTCATCGAGCATGATTCTCGCTTTCTTCGATAAATAGGCTAAGTCACCGCTATCTAAGCGAATAGCCTTGAAATTAATTTTATCTCCCATTTCCTTTGCGACCTTAATGGCTGTTGGTACACCTGAACGCAATGTATCATACGTATCCACGAGGAATGTGCAGTCATAATGGGATTCGGCATATTTCTTGAAGGCTACATATTCATCACGGTAGGTTTGGACAAGGGCATGGGCATGCGTACCCACGACCGGGATGCCAAAAAGCTTGCCGGCACGAACATTGCTCGTCGCCTGGAATCCGCCGATAAAGGCGGCGCGTGTTCCCCAAATAGCCGCTTCCGTCTCCTGTGCTCTTCTTGTCCCAAATTCAAACAATGGATCGCCATCGGCAACGACTTTTAATCTGGAGGCCTTCGTCGCAATCAGGGTCTGGTAATTGACAATATTAAGAATGGCCGTCTCAATAAGCTGTGCCTCCGCTAAAGGCGCTTCAATCCTCATGAGGGGCTCATTCTCAAAAACAAGCTCCCCTTCCTTCATGCTTCTGATGGTCCCTGTGAATCTAAGCTCCTTTAAAAAGGTCAGGAAATCCTCATCGTATCCGACCTCATTGCGCAAATAGTCGATGTCACTCTCGCTAAAGCGCAATTCTTTAATATACGTTATCACACGCTCTAGGCCGGCAAAAATGGCATAACCATTTCCGAACGGATTGCGCCTGAAATAAACATCAAACACGGCTTTCCTCTTATGGATTCCGTCCCTGAAGTATGTTTCCATCATATTAATTTGATAAAGGTCTGTATGTAATGCAAAGCTGTCATCTTGATAGCGTTTCATCAAGGTTCCTCCTTAATTTATAAAACATCCGCTCCAAGCGTATGCTTAAAATGGGCAAGCGCCCAATCATGGCCGGCCGCATTAAAGCTCGCTACACCTGCTTTATGGATGATGATCTTATAACCTTTGTTGTAAGCATCTACCGCTGTATGAAGAACACAAATATCTGTGCAAACCCCAACTAGGTGCAGCTCTGTAATTCCTCTTTCACGAAGCTTAATATCAAGGTCTGTCCCTGCAAAGGCAGAATAGCGCGTTTTGTCAATCCAAAGTACATTTTCTCGTCCCTTGTTCTTATTATACACATTTTGCAGATTTCCAAATAAATCTCTTCCCGCCGTACCGCGAATATTATGAGGGGGGAATAAGCGAGTCTCCGGGTGATAGGAATCTCCCTCATCATGAACGTCAACCGCAAATACAACATAGTCTTCCCGTTCGATAAAATCCTTCGTTAAAGAAACAATATAATCTTCAATAAGTTGCCCTGGCTCACCGCAAGTCAATCTTCCTTCGTCCGCCACAAAATCATATGTATAATCAATATTTATCAACGCTTTCAACCTGATCACTCCTCTTGTAGGATTTAATTGTCATCCGGTAATACAAAAAAATCGCGTGATGTCTTTACAAGTAATTTTACAGCTATTCTACCATTTAAAATAAAATAATTCCTCCCTTTTCCGTTTTTTCAATTCTTGTTATTAAATAACCAATTGCATGAAAAAGCCAGCCCTATAAAATAGGACTGACTCCTAATATCATCTTAAGCCTTCACTTGTTTGCTGGTGACGGCTTCTAAAGCGCTTTTAAGATCATTAATGAGGTCATCCGCATGCTCGATGCCGACAGAGAAACGGAGCAGCCTATTACAGACGCCGCCTGCAATCCTAACTTCCTCTGGAATATCAGCATGGGTTTGCGTCGCCGGGTAGGTCATCAAGCTTTCCACTCCACCAAGGCTTTCAGCGAATGTAATCACGCCAAGGCCCTTCAGAAAGTCATTGACCCATTCCTCCGACTGAATACGGAAGGAAATCATCCCCCCGCTTCCTGGATAGAGGACATCTATGATCTCTTCCCTTCCCTCTAGAAAGGCAGCAATTTTCTTGGCATTCTCTTCATGCTGCTTCATCCGGAGGCTAAGTGTTTTCATGCCTCTCATCACTAGCCAGGAATCAAAAGGAGAGAGAACAGCACCTGTCGCGTTTTGATATTCATCTAGCTTCAGGCAAATATCGTCACCCTTTGCGACGATTAGTCCAGCCAGGACATCATTATGGCCGGCTAAATATTTCGTGCCGCTATGAACAACGATATCTGCGCCAAGCTCAATCGGCCGCTGCAGGATAGGTGTATAGAATGTGTTATCGACAATCAGTAATAGACGATTCTCGTCACACAGATTACCAAGTGCGCGGATATCGATTTCCTGCATTAAAGGATTGGTTGGCGTTTCGATAAACAAGGCTTTTGTTCGTTCTGAAATGGCTTCGGAAAAATCTTCATAGGACTGGCATTGGACAAAGGAAATGCCATATTTCCTCCATGTTTTCTCAAACAAACGATATGTACCTCCGTAAAGGTCAGCAGAGACAAGAATCTCATCTCCCGGTTCAAACAGCGTGAGTAAAGCATGAATGGCCGCCATGCCAGAGCTGTAGGCGAACCCTTGGTCACCGCCTTCAAGCTTTGCGATTGCTTTCTCTAAAATCTCTCTTGTCGGGTTTCCTGTCCGGGTGTAGTCATAGCCTGTCGATTGTCCAATTCCTTCATGCCGGTATGCCGTTGAGAAATACACGGGCGGGTTCACCGTGCCTGTATGTGTTTCACTGCGATTGCCGATTTGGGCTAATACTGTTTCAATCTTCCATGTAGTCATTATGCTGACCCTCCCGAATAAAAATAAAAAAGTCTTCCAAGAAGAAGACTTATTGATCCTTAATTCTCCTTCTTATCTCTCGAGGCACGAAAAAACATGCCTTGCAGGATTTAGCACCTTTCCGAACACAAACATCGGCGGTTGCTGAGACATCATCGGGCCCGTCCCTCCGTCTCTCTCGATAAGATTTATTAGAATATTCATTTAATTATAATTTACACGGGTGCATTGGAAAAAGCAAGAAATTTCTCAGCTGTTGTACCCTTTTTTCGCAGAAGTATATAATAGACTTATCCACCAAAAAGGAGTGTCTACCAATGAAAGCAGACGGACAAGAGATTTTTCGCTACATTAAAGACTTGGTCTCCATCCCAAGTCCTACCGGTTATACAGAAGAGGCCATTCGTTATACAGAGAAATTTCTGAATACATACGGAATTGAGAACAGGCGCACAAATAAAGGGGCCCTGCTTGCCACAATTAAGGGGCAGGATGACTCGAAGCACCGTTTCCTGACGGCTCATGTCGACACGTTAGGAGCAATGGTAAAGGAAATCAAGCCAAACGGACGCTTGAAACTAACTATGGTTGGCGGATTCCGCTGGAATGCCTGTGAAGGAGAATATTGCAAAATTCACACAGCAGATAGAACCGTTTATACCGGTACCATTCTATTGACGCAAACATCTGTCCACGTCTATCAAAAAATGGGTGATATTAAACGAGATGACGACCATATGGAAGTCCGCATTGATGCGGTCACTAAATCACAGGCAGACACGAAAGCGCTTGGCATCGAGGTCGGTGATTTTGTCTCCTTTGAGCCTCGCGCAGAGCTTGCGGGCAACGGCTTTTTGAAATCAAGGCACCTTGATGACAAGGCGAGTGTCGGCATTCTTCTCTACTTGATCAAGCAGCTTAAAGAGGAAAATATTACTCTTCCTTACACCACCCATTTCCTCATATCCAATAATGAAGAAATCGGCTATGGCGGCAACTCCAATATACCGCCAGAGACAGTGGAATATTTGGCTGTTGATATGGGAGCAATCGGAGACGGCCAGACAACGGATGAATACAGCGTCTCCATTTGCGCGAAAGACTCAAGCGGTCCGTATCATTATGGTCTGCGCCAGCACCTTGTCGAGCTCGCGAAAAAGCATGAGGTCGATTACCGCATTGATATCTATCCATATTACGGCTCAGACGCCTCCGCAGCAATCCGCGCTGGATTTGACATCGTCCACGGATTAATCGGTCCCGGTATCGATGCCTCCCATGCATTTGAACGAACTCATATCAGCTCAATTGAGCACACAGCTAATCTGCTTTGGCATTATATGCAGTCAGAGCTCGTTATTTAATCCCTTTACGAGGTGCGAATACCATCCGCACCTCTTTTTCCTTATAATAGTTCCTTCAATTTTCGATATGCTTTTTTTGCTTCCGCATACCCCTGATGATAGAGCTTCTCAAGCTTTCGCCGATTCCGTCCAATTGATGATACATCAAGCTTTTGCATAGGACGAATAATGACGATATTCCCTTTCTCCTCTTCTTCCTCCAAGTAACGGACTGTCTCGTTATAGATGGTGTGATGATTCTTGATTGTACGCAACAGACCCGTATAATTTTTGTATTTGCGCATAGCGAACCAATTTAAGTTCGATGGTCTCGCTATGTACCCCGTATTCTTCGTTAAGACCACAATATTCTTTTTATTTCCATCCCTCACTGATTTTTTGATCGGGATTGGGTCAGCAATTCCCCCATCAAGCAGGAACTTGCCCATAAAAGATACCTCTGGAGCAAACAACGGCAGCGAACTTGAGGCCCTGAGAATTGTCAGCATATCCTCACTATACGTACCCTTGTCAAAATAAACGGCCTCTCCTGTCTCGCAATCAGTCGTGCCGACGACAAAACCATCTTTCGATTGGCAAAAGGTCTGCATATCAAATGGCACAAGCTCATTTGGCATCTTATCAAAGATTAAATCCATCCCGAATAATTCTCTATTTCGCAAAAAGCGCCTGAAGGAAATATATTCAGGATGACGGCAGTATTGAATAATCACCTTATAATTCCGGTCTAATTGACGCGAAATGTAGGAACTCCCATTACAGGCACCCGCCGAAACGCCAATCGTGTACGGAATATACATATCCTCGTCCATCAAATAACGCAAGACACCAGCCGTGAAAGCCCCTCTCATCCCCCCGCCCTCTAATACAAGACCCGTATTCTGCATGTTTTCTCTCACCTGCCAGCAATCATGTAGTGACTATCAATACAATTTTGCCGTATTCAATCATAATTTAATCTTAGATTTCCAAAGTAAATATTGACACCTAAGTGTATTACCTATATAGTACACCTTAAGAAGTGTATGAACCACGTAGTACACACACCAAGAAATGGGA
Source organism: Pradoshia eiseniae (assembly GCF_002946355.1). Taxonomy (NCBI): domain Bacteria; kingdom Bacillati; phylum Bacillota; class Bacilli; order Caryophanales; family Bacillaceae; genus Pradoshia; species Pradoshia eiseniae. The sequence goes on along the minus strand of NZ_PKOZ01000001.1, from coordinate 312,561 downwards.
GGTGAATGGATGTCATTCCTCATTAATAATCGCGAACCCGTATACTTACAGGTTGTTCGTTATTTCAAAGAACAAATCGCCACAGGTGAATTGACTGCCGGACAGGAAATTCCATCCCGGCGTGAACTGGCCAGTTTACTCAAAATAAATCCGAACACAGCTCAAAAAGCCTATAAGGAAATGGAGGACCATGGATTGATTTATACGGAGCGCAATTTCCCAAGCCGCATTACGACAGACAAAAAAGTATTGAACGGTGTCCGCGAGGAATTGATTCAAGAGGCTGTCGATGCCTTCATCCTAGCCATCAAACCGATTCAAGTACCCGTTGATGAATTAGTTGATATCGTGAAAAAGAATTATCTAACCGAGAAAAAGTAAGGAGGAGAACCATGCTAGAGGTTAAGAATGTGACGAAGAAATTCGGCAGGAAACGTGTATTAGATGGCGTGAGCTTCACAGCGAACAAAGGCGAAATCACCTGCCTGATTGGCATCAATGGGGTTGGAAAGACGACCATCATGAAAGCTATCCTTGGACTCACACCGATTAACGGGGGAGAGATCTTCATTGACGGAGAAAAACGGACGAAGGCTACATATGAAAAGCTGACCTTTATCCCAGACGCATTAGCCATGCTGCCGAACCTCACCATCATGCAGGCAATGGAGTTCATGGCTGATTTCTACGACAGCTGGAATCAAGACCGTGCCGATGACCTGCTGCAATTTTTCAAACTAAATGAGGAAGACCGTATATCCACCCTATCAAAAGGAAACACAGCCAAGGTAAATCTCCTTTTAGGTCTTGCCCAGGATGCCGATTATGTCCTAATGGATGAGCCGTTCTCCGGAATTGACATTTTCAGCCGTGAGCAAATCGCCAATGTCTTTACAAGCCATTTAATCGAAGACCGCGGTGTTATCATCACAACCCATGAAATCAATGATATTGAGCATCTGATTGACAAGGTAGTTGTGCTGAACAATGGTTCTGTCTATAAGGAATTTAATGCGGAGGACATGCGAATTAATGAAGGGAAATCTGTTGTGGACGTCCTAAGAGAGGTGTATATACCATGAAGCGTTATTTAAAGCTTGTTAACCTGGAGGTTTCGCGTGTGGCAAAGGTATTGCTCGGGGGCTTGGCTGGATTATTCTTCATCCAGATGATTGGCGTATGGCTGTCAGCTAATCGATATATGAGTCTGGCTAACGAAGAAATAAAGAGGGGAGAAACTGTTCAATCCATTCTAGATAATTTTTCATATATGAGTATGATGCGCTTCAGTGATGAAATCTACTTCATCGGGCCGATTGCTCTATGTGTTGGAGCAGTCTTCTTCTATATCTTTCTGGTTTGGTATCGGGACTGGAATGGCAAAAATACCTTTATCTACCGACTTCTTATGCTTCCGACCTCACGGCTGTCCGTTTATTTCGCCAAAGCCACGGCATTAATGATCATCATCTTTACTTTGGTAGCCGCACAGATTGCCTTCTTGAAGATTGAAAGCAGCTTTCTGGATTCGCTTATTCCAGCAGAATTCTTCAAAGAAACGAGTATCGCCGAAATCGCTAACTACAATAAAATTTTATTCTTTGTAATCCCAGGCACTTTTACAGAATTCATCCTATACTACGGCGGCGGATTCATTTTTCTTACCCTATTATTCACCGCTATCCTCATGGAGCGTTCATTCAAATGGAAGGGACTCATCCTTGGTCTACTATACATCGCAGCAGCTATAGTCCTAATCTTTTCACCGATTCTCCTGCTGACCGCTCTCGAGAAAATCGATTACTTCTATCTATCAGAGCTCATCTATATGACCATAGCATCAAGCGTCATAACCGGTGTCCTGTCTGTATGGATCAGTCACTATTTATTAAACAAGAAAGTTACGGTATAGGAGGGAGTATGAAATGAAGAAATATGTAACCTTAATCATCACATCCGTTTTCCTGATAGCCACCTTTTCTATTTATTATGTTCATTTAGCTCTCGCTAAGAATGACAAGACCCAGCTCTTCATTGAACATGTGGACGGAGACAAGGGATTATTAAAGGATATCAGTGTCAGCGGCGTCTATCATTTAGGAAATACGTCTGACTTCTTTACGATAACAGAACGGGAAACAACCTATGCTTCTGACCTTCCCTTTTTCAAAAAAATCGATGATATAAGTAGATCACCAGACAACAAGCACATGGATGAGTTAAGGAAGAAATACCCTTCCTTCATGCGAGGGAAGTTTTATGAAGGCTATTTTTTCGAGGATGATACTCAAATTATCTATGCGGAAGTTGATTACACCAATTCATATAATGGTACATTGAAGGACCTTCGCTTCTCAATCGATACGTTAGACAAAGAGCAGAAACAAACAAATTCATATACGATTGACGTACCGAAACAGAAAGATATCTTCCAAATGGAGGTTTTTGATGTTCAGTATCTCTATGACGAGGTACGTATTATCACATCTAACCAACAATCCAATCCTAATTTAACAGAGGTCCGCGAATATACGATTAGCTTAAAAAAGAATCAAATTACAGATGAAAAGATCATCCTCACAAAAAACGAGACAACAAATGATTATTACTCTACCATGTCCTTAACGGAACGAAATGCCCTCCAGCCTTCTGACATTGCCATGCTCCAAACGGTTGAAGAGCAGACTGATGATGATGGAGCAATCACACAATCAAAATCGAAAATGTATATCTATCATTATAAGGAGGCAAAGCTTTCAGAGTTAACAATGCCTGCCGAACTTCAGGATCCGACGGATGCTGATCTTTCATACATGTACGATGAAGAATATCTTTATGCAAACCGTTCAATACACGACGGAGATGTGCTAAAAGGAACAGTGTATAAAATCGATTTAAAAACCGGTAAAATAGCTAAAGAAATCAACTTCACTCCGAACAGCCGCCTTCAAATTGATTGGATTAACCTAAACGAGGATTCCATCCAATTATTTGGACGTGATTCGGATAGTTCCCCTGCCTTTGCCGTCTATTCTCTTGAGGAGGGAAAACTGCTGTTTGAAGGCAGGGTTACGGCAAAGAAATCAGATAAGGTGAACTTTACAGACCTTCAATACTCCCTTGACACTATTAGCGGTATTTAACCCGGCGTTTGCGTTTTAACCCTCCTAGAATGGGAATAAGGTAAGAACATGATTAAGTGGAGGGGAAAATATGTTCTATATCTATTTTGAAACGGAATCTCGCCTGCTGCATGAAGGCACAAAGTATAATATCGAAGTGCCAACTCGTGCCATGCAAGACGAAATCGCCAGCGACCTCGAGAAATATGGAGAGGTTTTCAATGTGCAAAAGTTAAATGAACCAGTTTCTGAGTATCCGGTATTAACGCCAGAAACCTACAAACGGAATATATAATAAGAGAGCTGGACCGAATCCTTTCGGTCCAGTTTTTTGTGTGATAAACCACGCCTCCCCGTCTTTCTCCCATCCTTGCCCCATGAAGCATGGGCATTGGGTGGGCTTTGCATGGCTTTTCCAGCCTTCTCCCATCTTTCTCCCACCCATCCCCCATGTAGCATGGGCATTGGGTGGGAATTGCCTGGCTTTTCCCATACTTCCCCCATCTTTCTCCCACCCTTCCCCTATGAAGCATGGGCAAAGGCTGGGCTTTGCATGGCTTTTCCCAGGCTTCCCCCACCTTTCTCCCACCCTTTCCCTATGAAGCATGGGCATTGGGTGGGAATTGCCTGGCTTTTCCCAGGCTTCCCCCATCTTTCTCCCACCCTTTCCCTATGAAGCATGGGCATTGGGTGGGAATTGCCTGGCTTTCCCAGGCTTCTCCCATCTTTCTCCCACCCTTCCCCCATGAAGCATGGGCATTGGGTGGGAATTGCCTGGCTTTTCCCATACTTCCCCCATCTTTCTCCCACCCTTCCCCCATGAAGCATGGGCAAAGGCTGGGCTTTGCATGGCTTTTCCCAGGCTTCTCCCATCTTCCTCCCACCCTTACCCCATGAAGGAAGGACATTGAGCAAGAATCCCCGACCCCCCCATCATTCGAGGATTCATCCCAGACAAAAAAGAGAAGCAAGATTTCTCCCGCTTCCCCGTTCTAAAATTCAAAGTCTCATTCCGTTTTACGTGCTTCCTTAATCGGCATAACGACATATTCGCTTACACCGATAACTTGGTCTTCATCAATCAAACCCAGTCCGTTTCGGCTGTCCATGCTGTTCAAGCGGTTATCGCCTAAGACGAAGTATTTATGGGCTGGTACAATGATTGGCCCGAAGTCCCCAGTAAAATTCATGTTTACAGCATGAGCTTTTTCGCGTTCCTCTTCAATATAGGGTTCCTCGACTGCTTCGCCATTGATTAATAGTTTGTCATTGGTCATTTCGACTTTATCACCTGGAAGGCCGATGACACGCTTGACATAGTTGATGTCCTCATCTCCATTAATAATGATGATATCTTGGCTTTTGACAGACCCAGTATAAGTAGCAACTTTATTAACGAGCAGCTTTTCATTGTTATTTAATGTGGGCTGCATAGAGGCCCCTTCTACGATAAATGGTTCAAATATGTAGGCTCGAACGCCAAACGCCATGATGAGCGCGATTGTTAAAGCTGTAATCCAGCTGAACAGTTCAGATTTCATTATCTTTTTCATACATGTCACCCTTTATTAGGTTTCTATCTTTTGAGCCGTCTTAGTGTAACTGCTTCCCTTATTGTAGCATGTTAAACTAATTTTTCCTTGTACTGGCATCCATTCCTTCTTTACATTTGTGTTACGGTTTGCTTGCCTATGGGAAGGGAATAAAATCATAATAAGGATGGAATGGGATGACTGCAAGAAAGGGGAAGTTTTCATGCTGAACTTATCGAGAAATCATGATTCCAAGAAAAATGAGCAGCTGCTTTCGAAGTGGCTTCCGAAAGGGCGTACCATGCTGAGCCTTGCAGTAGAAGCAGAGCAGGTATTAAAGGAAACGATTCGCCAAAATGAGCGAAAGAAGAGAACCCCTTCCTTAACGAATCGTTATGCTTACTTCTTTCCTCGTCTCTTTCTGACGACCAAAAAGGCTCCTGACTCAAATTATCTTCCTGCCCTAAAGGAAGGAACCCTTTATCCTGAATGGAAGGATGAGCTGGATTCAGAGTATGATGTGCTGAACAAGGCAATCAACAAGCAGGTAAATGTGCTTGATTATGGTGCTGTTGGTGATGGCAGAACCGATTGCACAAAAGCCTTCACCAAGGCAGTAGGAAATGGTCGAAGAATGGTTTTTGTCCCTGAGGGCACTTTTGTCGTAAAAGGGATTCGGCTTCCTTCCCTTACGTGCTTTATTGGAGAGGGACGAGGAAAGTCGATTATAAAGCTATCTGAGAAGGCTGGCATTTCTGCTACTCTTTTGACAAATGCCAATCCGATTAGAGGCAATCATCATATTCTGGTTCAAGGGTTGACCCTTGATTGGAATGCTGCCCGCCTGCCGGAAGGGCAAAAGACAAGTGCGGGAAATAACCGCTCCAGCTGTCTTACTTATGCACATGTCACATATGGATGGATTAGGGACGTGGAGGCAGTGAATGCGGGCCTTCATGCCTTTGATCTATCATCAAGCTTTTATACATATTTCGGAGACGGCACATGGTCACGAGGACCAAGCCGATTTATCTGGGTTGATCATGTGACAGGACATGGATTTGGGGATGATGGGGTGACGACCCATCATAGCAGCCATCTGCTCATCACGAACAGCCATATGTGCTTCCCAAGCGGGCGGGCCCATCAACAGGGATTCTCCAATTCAAACGGCTTTGAGGTGGATGACGGTTCGAATGATGTTTGGCTCATCCATAATTCATCCAGCCATTGCTTTGGCGGCGTGGAAATAAAAGCCCATGCCACAGCTTCTGCTGCAAGCAATGTTCATATTTATGGGCATTTGTCGGTTCATGATAATCGTTCCTTCAATTTCCGCCATATCGGTCATCATTTGCATACCGACCCAGATTCACTTTCAGCCTTTAATATCAGTGCAGTGAATCTTGTATCACTAGCGCCTGTCTATACCGATTTATACAAAGGTTCTGCCCCTCGCTGTTTGGTCGTCTCGGCATATCAAAATGTCGTCATCAATCAGCTGACAATGATTGGTGACCCTGACTATGATTATCAGGGCGAACCAGCTGCAGCCCTTCAATATAAATCAAGATTCATCACCCTGCGTCACATCTCAGCGCGCCACTTTAAATCAGCAGGGGCAGATATCAAAATTTTTGGAGGAAATCAGCCTGCAGACAATATCCAGCTTGAAGGGTTACAGTTTAACGATTCGGCTCCAATCGGCATCGACATCGGCCCTAATGTGAAGAATATCGCGATTTCCTCCCTTTTAGCCGCCAGGGAGAAGGGAGTTGCGGCTATCCGTGCTGCTGGACATTCAGTCCATTTATCTAACATTGAGACCACCGGCTATCAATCATCGATTAAATATGCCGGAAAAACCAATCATCTGTCATAAAAGGGCGCATGAGGGCATACCTATTTAGTGGTTGAATTTATTTGTATGTATCACGAAGAGGTGAACCTTCAATGAACCTGTTATTAAAGCTTGTGAAACAGCTAGTCATTTTCTGCAAGGAATTTCTGCCTCCTGTGTTGTCACTCATTTATTATTCAGGAATCGTCACCGTGATCGGATGGACAATCGCTAAGCTTCTATTTCTTGAACCCGCTCCGTTTTCTGCCGACCCATCCGTTCCGCCTAGCTGGTGGACAGAATATATCATCAAGCCGATTGTGTCCTCAGACGTAAACCGCATCATTTTTAAAGGCCTTTTTTATCTCTTCATCTGGATTCTTTTGTTCATGATTATCCCCTTGACCACGCGTCAATTAAAGCGCTTTCGCTTATTCCAGATGGAATTTGAGGTTGAGGATAAGGAAACGGCCGCTGTGGAGTTTATTGAGCTGCAGAGCGAGAAAGCGACAATTCTTTCGCATATGTATTCTGATGCGTTCATTGGAAAGCTTTTCACCTTCCTTGATGAGGATTCCATGGAGGTGGACTATCAATCTGCATTATCCTACTTTCTGGAGGATCTAAAAATAAGCTACCGGCAAAATTATCATATCCCCTTTGAATTCATGACCTGTGACTTTGATCAATTAAGCGGTGTTGAACGAAGCTATGCCGAGCTTTCCAAGGAAACTGGCGAACCAGAGGTCATCAATTGGGAACGGCCGCTCGAAAAGTTCAAGAAAAACCGCTTGATTTTTCATTTCCTCTTTAAAGGCATAGAAAAAGTAACTATACTTTCAAGCCACTCAGCGCAGTTCGATATTATTGACAAACAAAACATCCTCTTCCTCCATTATGCTCTTATGTCCCAATCCGAAATCATTGAATATGCCATGCAGCTTGAGAAAGAAGAATGGCCATTCATGAAAACTCCTATATAATTTAAAATTCTTATACAAAATATATACTTTTTTTATACATTTTGGTTTAAGAACCTAAAATTCAGTGAATATACAAAATGTAATAAAAATAATTAAGAAAAGGGGATTTTACAAATGAATGTCGTTCAAAAAATTGCACTTGTACTAACTATTATCGGAGCAATCAATTGGGGATTAGTCGGCTTCTTCCAATTTGACCTTGTTGCAGCATTATTCGGCGGCCAGGATGCCATCCTATCCCGCATTGTCTATGCTTTAGTCGGTATAGCTGGTTTGATTAATCTTGGGCTATTGTTTGCGCCAACAAAAGAAACAAGAGTAGATTAATAAAAAACAAGCAGCATTCCCCTCCTTATGCGAGGGGTTTTGTTTTGGGAAAATGTGCAGCATGCCGTTTTAACATTTCTTGAACGACTTGATTATTAGGAGCCACCTCCCTCGGATCCCTCACCCTGCTCTTCTTCTCACTGAACGGTTTCTCGAACCGCTCTCCTTTTTTATAGCGGTCATATACATCACGGATATGATCCATACATGATCCCCTCCCTTGGTCCTCAAATTATATATATTCAAGAAATCCATTAAATTCCTCATCTATTTAACTATTAATCTATTCTTTCTTATCTAAACAGGCTGTCAGGAACAGGAAAAGGTGTGAGGATATTCACTATTTGAAAAAGGTCATTTTTATGATAAAGTTAGGAATTGTTTGAGGTGAAACCTTAAAACAGGCTCGACTAGGATTATTCATACAAAATATGCTATGATATGTTATCGAAAAAAATAAAAGACCTTATAATTTAAAAGAAATGGAGATTTTTTATGCCGCAAAGCAAATCTTCTATCCACTCATTTAGGCAGATCTTCTTTTTGTACATAGGCTTTATCATCGTATTCGCCTGTTTGTATCTGCTCCCTGTGTCAAAGACCGGGGATTTATCAGTGATTGATTCGTTATTCTTATCGACGAGCGCCTTGAGTGTGACCGGCTTAAGTACCATTGATATTGGTGCAGAGCTAACGAGAGTCGGCCAATCTATATTAATGGTAGAGATGCAGCTCGGAGGAATCGGAGTCGTCGTCCTCATCAGTTATCTTTTCTTGATGATGGACAAACGTATTACGGTTTCAAGCATGCTTCTCTTATCCAAGGACCAGAATCAGTACAAGTTAAGCTCCATTACATCCCTTGCGCTTTCAGTCTTGATTATCGCATCGATTGTGGAAACCATCTGTTTTATCATTCTTTTCGGTGAAATACGACCGCGCTATGATAATTACGGTGATGCTGTGTTTGTGACCGCCTTTCACTCGGTAGCAAGCTTTACGAATTCCGGGTTTGATCTCTTTGGGGACAGCTTGGTCTCATTTAAGCATAATAATCTGTTCCTCATCACAACAGCCATCACGATATTCTTAGGGAGCCTTGGTTATCCGACGATGATGGAATATATCCTTTCATTCAGAAAAAGAAAGACCTTGTTTACACGCATTAATATTCGCATGCATCTTCTGCTTTTATTTGCGGGTACAGTCCTTTATCTCCTGTTTGAGTCCACGAATGTACTTAGAGAACTGAACTTATGGGACAAGCTGACCAATGCTTTCTTCTTTTCAGCAACATCGAGAAATGGGGGCTTGACCACCCTTGATGTGTCTAGCTTATCCATTACGACCGTCCTTTGCCTAATGTTCCTCATGTTCATCGGCGGAGCTTCCTCCAGTACCGGGGGCGGGATTCGGCTGACGACCGCCGCTGTCTTATTAGCGAAGATTGGATCGGTAGCCAAATCTCGCAAGGAAGTAGTGATTATGAGAAAGACGATCACACAGGATACGATTGATAAGTCGTTTATGATTTTCTTTACCTTTATTACGCTCTTTTTCATTTCAACTATCTTACTGACGATCTGGCAGCCGCAGGATCTTGAACCAATCATGTTCGAGGTTCTCTCAGCATTGACGAATACAGGGTTGTCTTTCGGAATTACCAATGAATTGGCCATACCCTCCAAAACCATACTAATATTGCTGATGATCATTGGACGCATTGGTATTTTCAGTTTCATCTATACTATTTTCAAAGTTGAAAAAGCAAAAGCCAGATATTTAAAAGAGGACTTAGCTGTAGGCTAATCTAAGTTAAAGAGGAGAGTTAAACCATGAAGTCATATTTAGTCATTGGAGCCGGACGGTTTGGAACAGGGATTGTTAAGGAACTTCACAAACAGCATTGTGAAGTGGTTGTGTGTGACAAAGACGAACGAGACTTAGAATTACTCGAGGAATATGCTACTCATGCCATCGTTGGCGATTTCCGTGAACGGGATGTGCTGGACGAATTGAAGATTGACCAATTCAATGCGGTGTTTATTGCGATTGGCTCTGACGCTTATTCCGCAATCCTTATCACGAAGAAGGTGAAGGAGCGGAAAGCCAAGAAAATTATTGCCAAGGCCAACAATCGTGAAATCGGCGAAATCCTGCAAAGCTTAGGCGCTGATCGGGTCATCCTCCCTGAAGAGGAAGCAGGAAGAAAAGTTGCCCGCCAAGAATTGCTGACAGGCGTTATTGAATATATTGAAATTACAAAGGATATTTCTGCCATTGAAATGGAAGTGCCAGAAATGATGCACGGGAAATCATTGAATGAAATGAACTTCTCAAGAAAATTCGATATCACTGTTTCCTTGGTGCTTCGCAATGGAGAACCAATCCTTTCTCATTTTGCTGATTTGAAGCTGCAGCCTGGAGATGATTTCTTGCTCATCGGTTCCAATACAAATATCGATAAATTTAAGAAGAAATATAAATAGGGGTGAGAGCCTTGTTGGTCGGGCATGTAAAAGAACTAATCCGCCATCCTGTCAAATCATTCACTGGTGAACATGTCAATGAAACATCCATCATGTCTTATGGTTTATATGGAGACAGAAGCCATGCCTATTTAGATCAGACAAGGCCAAGTAAATTCCTAACGATTACACAGGCCCCTCAAATGGCTGCATTCAAGGCTTCGTTTACAGGGCCTGATAGGCTTGATGCCTATCCTGACATTTCTGTTCTATCCCCCGATGGAAGGCGAATGAAATGGGATGATCCGTGCCTTCTGAGAGAGCTTGAATCCATTTCCGGACGCCAAATCAGTCCTATTACCTATACGCCGGAATGTGTACCAATTGGGCCGCTTGAGGAGGATCATCTTCTCATTGTCACAGATGCCTCCATCCAATCCTTATCAGACGAATGGGGACATCCGGTTGATTATAGAAGATTTCGTCCCAATCTCGTACTGGAATTGCTAGATAATGAGGCCTATGCGGAGGAAACTTGGATAGGCAAACGCTTGCTAATCGGCGATACGATTGAATTATCGATTAACAATCCCTGTGAACGCTGCATGATTATTACGGTCGATCCCTCAACAGGCACAGCGGATGCCTCTTTGTTAAAATTAATCGCCAAGACAAGGCAAAATCATTTTGGTGTATACGGTTCAGTGATAAAAACTGGTACAATCCGCGTAGGAGATGCTGTCCGGGTAGTCACGTAATGGTTATATAGATAGACAAGATAGGAAAACGAGTTTGATAGGAGCTCGTTTCCCAGCAAATATCAAGCAAAAAGCCTGCTAACACTGATAGTTAGCAGACTTTTTTAGCTAAGAGTACTTACCCCGATTCCTCATGATTAATTTTTCCTGCGTCAACCGCTGAAACTCTTTTTCCAGCTCTTGATAAGATGCATCATCTCGGCTGAGACTGCTAAGCTTCCCTAGAACCTCTGTTAATTTCAGCTCATTGACCATCCAATCTTCCTCATTTGATTGACTCTCCTGCTTCGGCCGATCATGAACATTTATCCCTTCAATCCGCCTGATTCGACGATTTTCAATATGCAGCTTCTTGGTACATAGCTTCTCCGTGAAGAATCGGTCATGCGATACAACCAATAGCGAACCTGGATAAACAGATAAGGTTTTCTCCAGCTGTTCCCTGCTTTCAAGGTCCAAGTGATTCGTTGGCTCATCCAGGATGAGCAGATCATATCCTTCGAGAAGTAAGCCAGTGAGTTTTACTTTAATTCGCTGACCGAGGGATAAGGAACTGACTGGCACGTCTAAATGTTCCCTGTCAAACCCAAGGTTCACCAGTATCGTCTTTGCCTTATTAATTTCATCTCGACTATGCAAGCCGATGGCATCGACCGGTTTCTTCTCCAACGGCAGATCGCCTGCATCCTGGCTCATATAGCCGATCTTTAAGCTAGGACTTGCCCATAGTTCCCCTGAGGTAAGGCACTCCTCCTTCAGGATAATCTTGATAAGTGTCGTCTTACCTGTGCCATTGGCTCCTGTAAGGGCGATTTTCTCGCCATGCTTCATGTAGAAATGGCTGTTCTCAAAGAGAATTCGCTCACCGTATTTTTTCTTTATATCTCTTGCCTCAAGGAGGCGTTTTCCATGTTTGCCCCTGCCAAGAAAATCAAATTCAATTTTTGCCTCTTCAACTGGCTTTGCTGCCTGATGCTTATTCAGCTCTGCTTCAAGCCGTTTCTTCTTGGACTTCACTTGAATGTCCATTTTTTTCGCTTTTGCTCGGTAATACTCCTTATATCCCTCCTGCTTCGTCGACTGGCTATGTGCCTTCTCAGACCAATTGGTGAGCTGGGCAATTTGCTGCTGAATTCTGCGGATGTCCTTTTGCTGTGTTTCATACTGATGCTGCTGAATTCTTCTCCTTTCTTCTTTCTGAGCTCGATAAGACGTATAATTTCCTCTATATTCGTGCGCTACTCCCTCTTCGATTTCAAAAATTCTCGTAACTGTCTGATCAAGAAAATACCGGTCATGAGAAATGATGATGGCAGCTCCTTCAAAACTGGCCAATTCCTCAATAAGCCAATCCATTCCGGCCTGATCTAAATGATTGGTGGGCTCATCTAATATAAGCACATCTGGCTTAGAGGACCACACATAGGCCAATGCTAGCTTAATTCGCTCTCCACCGCTCAAATGCTCAAAACGCTTTTCCTCCCATGCCGGCAATTTTTCCATTCCCAGGCGGCTCGTGAACGTAAACAAT